>NZ_JBSREH010000021.1:0-14079 GCF_055145905.1 Modicisalibacter sp.
AAGCTGGCACGCATCGCCTTTTCACTGATGAAGCATGAGACGGGATATCGCCCTCCAAGCCCCATCAAGGCTTGACGGGCAACATAGAATCTCCCACAGTCGCTCGGCCATGCTGGCCGGCCTGATTGAGGGTCTTGTGGGAGGGGATTCATCCCCGATGGCGGAGCCCGGTGGCCGCCCCTCGCGACTGACGTCGCTCCCACGGCCAGGCTCCGGATGAACAATCTGGTGAGAGATCACGGCTAGAGCTTGTGGGCCTTGACCGGGTATCCGCGCTGTTTGTAGGTCTGCCAGCATTCGCGCTTGGCCTCGAGCACGGCCTGATGCTGGTTGATGATCTCGGCGACCCGCTCGAAGCGCGAGAACCACTCGGGAATGGCGTCATCGAGGTTGAGCATCGCCTCGATGGGCGGGCTGTCGGGCCCGGGGTCGGGGGGCGACTCCCAGCCCAGGGTCACCGGCGGCGTCGGCGCGATGGCATCGGCGAGCAGGCCGTGGGGCAGGTAGCTCTCGGGCTTGAAGGTCCACAGCCGCTCGTCCATGTCGCGGGCCATGGCTTCGTCGCGGGTGTGAATGTGCAGCCGGTAGCCCTTGCGGTGGATGGTCTCGGCCAGCCGGCAGGCGAAGTCGAGGCGGGCCTCGAGGGTGGTGTCGGGTAGGATGTAGAAATCGACGTGGGTCATGAGACTCCGTCTAAAACGGACTGCGCTCGGCCATACGGCGTTAAAAATCGGCTCAAGATGCTCATTTAACAACCTGTAAACTCCGCTCTCTCGCCGATTTTTGCCTTGTCTGGCCTTCGCTCGTCGGCGTTTTATCTCGGAGTCTTGGGAGTGAGGTGGCTGCCTTGCCCCCGGGAAGGCCGTCTTGCCGGGGGCAGGGAAAGCCGCTTACGCCAGCCGGGTCAGCCAGCCGCGCTTGTCCTCGCTGCGACCGTACTGCAGGTCGAGCAGGCGGGTACGCAGGCGCTTGGCGTATTCGCCGCCGTTGTCGCCGGAAAGGCGCAGGCGCTCGTCCTCGCTGACCAGCTCGCCGACCGGGGTGACCACCGCGGCGGTACCGCAGGCGAAGACCTCGACCAGCTCGCCGGAGGCGGCCCCCTCGCGCCACTCGTCGATGCTGATGTGGCGCTCTTCCGGGGACAGGCCTTCCTCGCGGGCGAGTTCGAGGATCGAGTCGCGGGTCACGCCCTCGAGGATGGTGCCGGTGAGCTGCGGGGTGACGATGCGCCCGTCCTTGTAGACGAAGAACAGGTTCATGCCGCCGAGTTCCTCGATCCAGCGGTTCTCGACCGCATCGAGGAAGGCGACCTGGTCGCACTGGTGCGCCTCGGCTTCCTTCTGCGCGGCCAGCGAGGCGGCGTAGTTGCCGCCGCACTTGGCATAACCGGTGCCGCCCGGGGCGGCGCGCTTGTAGTTGGACGACAGCCAGATCGACACCGGCTTGACGCCGCCCTTGAAGTAGGCGCCGGCCGGTGAGGCGATCACGTAGTAGTCGACCTCCTTCGAGGGCCGCACGCCGAGGAAGGTCTCGCTGGCGATCATGAACGGACGCAGGTAGAGGCTGGTTTCCTCGCCGTCGCGCGGGGTCGGCACCCAGGCGCTGTCCTGGGCGAGCAGGGCCTTCAGCGAGCCGATGAAGTCCTCGTCGGACAGCTCGGGCAGCGCCAGGCGGCGGGCGGAGGCACGGAAGCGTTCGGCGTTCTTCTCCGGACGGAAGGTCCACACCGAGCCGTCGGCATGCCGGTAGGCCTTGACGCCCTCGAAGATCTCCTGGCCGTAGTGCAGCACGGCAGCGGCCGGATCGAGGGTCAGCGGCCCGTAGGGACGGACTTCGCGGCCGTGCCAGCCGGCGTCCGCCGTCCAGCGGATATGGGCCATGTGGTCCGTGAAGTAGCGGCCGAAGCCGGCGTTGCCGAGAATCTGCTCGCGGATGGCGGGATCCGTGGGGTGGGCGGTAGGCCGGATGTCGAAGCCTGAAGTGGTCACCGGAGGTCTCCGTAGCTGTGATGGCCGGGGCGGGCTGCCCGGCGGTCGTTACGCGTTGCGGGTTTCGTTCGGACACCGCTCGGAGGTGGTCGGGGAGGACCGGGCAGGGCGGTGCCGTGGATGCTGTCGAGAATGACACAAACGCTGCGGGCCGGGAAAGCCCGGCCCGCAGCGCGTCACGAGGACGTTAGCACGCAAATGGCTGGCTGCGAAGCCTCACTCCTCTTCGGAGACGACCGACTCGGCCTCGCGATCCAGCAGGTACTGGGTCAACAGCCCCACCGGCCGGCCACTGGCGCCCTTCTCCTTGCCGCTGCTCCAGGCGGTACCGGCGATGTCCAGATGCGCCCACGGGTAGTGGTCGGTGAAGCGCGAGAGGAAGCAACCGGCGGTAATGGTGCCCGCCGGGCGCCCGCCGACGTTGGCCAGATCGGCGAAGTTGGAGTCCAGCTGCTCCTGATACTCGTCCCACAGCGGCAGGTGCCAGGCGCGGTCCCAGGCGGTCTCGCCGGCGTCGAGCAGGTCGAGCGCCAGGTCGTCGTCGTTGGCCATCAGGCCGGTGGCGTGATGGCCCAGCGCGATGATGGCGGCACCGGTGAGGGTGGCGATGTCGACCACGCTGGCCGGCGTGAAGCGCTCGGCATAGGTCAGGGCGTCGCACAGCACCAGGCGACCCTCGGCGTCGGTGTTGAGCACTTCCACCGACAGCCCCTTGAGGGTCTTGATGATGTCGCCGGGCTTGGTGGCGCGGCCATCGGGCATGTTCTCGGCGCTGGCGACGATCGCCACCAAGTTGATCTTCGGGCGGATGGCAAGAACCGACTTGACGGTACCGAACACGCTGGCGGCACCGCACATGTCGAACTTCATCTCGTCCATGCCCGCGCCGGGCTTGAGCGAGATGCCACCGGAATCGAAGGTGATGCCCTTGCCGACCAGCACGTGGGGGGCTTCCTCGGGGTCCTCGGCGCCCTGGTACTTCATGACGATCAGCCGCGAGGGTTCATCACTGCCGCGACCCACGGAGAGCAGCGAGTGGGCGCCCAGTTCCTCCAGGGCGGCCTCGTCGAGGATCTCGACGCTCAGCGCGCCGGCGGAGGTCTTGCCGAGCTCCTCGGCCTGGGCGGCAAGGTAGCGGGGCGTGCAGACGTTGCCGGGCAGGTTGCCCAGGGTGCGGGCATAGTTGATGCCCTCGCCAACGGCCTGGCCGACCTGTGCGCCCTGGCGGGCGGCGTCGGCCTCGGCGCTGTCGGTGACCAGCAGGCCGAGCTTGGCCAGCCGGGAGGCCGGGGCGGGCTCCGACTTGAACTCGGTGAAACGATACAGGGCGCGCAGCGCGGCTTCGCCGACCATGCGGGCCTTCCAGGCCGCGTCGCGCTCATTGACCGGCACGTCGTTGAAGGCAACCGCCGCCTCGTCGACGGGCAGCTTGGCCAGCGCCGGGAAGGTGGCGTCGAGCGCCTTGCGGAAGTTGCCCTCCTGGCACTTGGCGCGCTCGCCGAGACCCACCAGCAGCAGGCGTTCGGCGGCCAGGCCCGGGGCGAAGGGAATCAACTGCACGTTGCCGAGCCCGGCGTCGAAATCCCCGCGCTCGATCAACTGGCCGATCAGTCGCTCGCTGGCATCATCGAGCTTGGCGGCTGCCGGGAGCAGGTCGCCGTCCTTGAATACCGGCACCACGAGACAGGCCGTCTCCACCTTGGCCGGGTTGACGGTGAGAACAGAAAATTCCATGGCGTCTCCACAGGACTGGGGGTTCTGACGGGGATCGCCGCCCGTGACGAGACAGCGCCCCGGGGAATCGGGATAATGCCGGCGGCGTCGAGCGAGGCCGGCCGAATTCCCAGTGTACGCAAAGCGCTGCGGCATTGCATGGACGTCGTGAGCGCGCCGGCAACGGGACGTGCTATCGTTAACGCGCCCTGAGGGAGACCGCTTTGATTATCTTTCGTTATCTGATTCGCGAAATCCTGGTCACCATGGCGGCCGTCGCCGGCGTGTTGTTGCTGGTGATCATGGGCAGTCGCTTCATCCGCTATTTCTCGGATGCCGCCGCCGGCGAGATTCCGGTCAGCCTGCTGGGCACGCTGATGCTGCTGCACATGCCCAGCTTTCTCGAGCTGATCCTGCCGCTGGCGTTCTTTCTCGGCATTCTGCTGGCCTATGGCCAGCTCTATCTCAACAGCGAGATCACCGTGCTCGTCGCCTGCGGGGTCAGCCCCAACCGGCTGCTCAAGGTGACCATGCTGCCGGCGCTGCTGGTCACGCTGCTGGTGGCGGCGTGCAGCCTGTGGCTGACCCCCACGGGGGCGCGCCAGAACGCCATGCTGATCGAGGAGCAGCAGAGCCGCCTGGATTTCTCGGCCCTGCAGCCCGGGCGCTTTCAGGACTTCGGCGACGGCCGCACGGCCTACACCCGCGACTTCAACGACGACAAGACCCGCATGCAGGACGTGTTCATCAGCGAGCGCCAGCGGCGCGGCGACGGCACCCCGGAAACCGTGGTGACGCGTGCCGAGGGCGGCTACCAGACCACCGATCCCGATACCGGCAGTCGCTTCTTGGTGCTGAAGAACGGCCGGCGTTACAGCGTCGCGCCGGGGCGCAACGTGGCCGAGCGCCTGGACTTCGAGACCTATGCCGTGCGGCTGTCGCGGGCCGCCGAGATGGCCACCCTCGACGATGCCAGGTACGCCTCGACACCGACGCTGATCGCGCGTGGCGACGTCCAGGCCCAGGCCCAGCTGCAGTGGCGCGCGAGCCTGCCGCTGATGGTGCCCATCCTCACGCTGCTGGCGCTGCCGCTGTCGCGGGTCAATCCCCGCCAGGGCCGCTTCGCCCGGCTGCTGCCGGCGATCTTCCTGCACATCAGCTACCTGAGCCTGCTGCTGGCCGCGCTGGATGCCATCGGCCGCGGCTCGTTGTCGCCGACGATCGGCATGTGGCCCATCCATCTCGGCTACCTGCTGCTGGGGCTGTGGCTGACCCGACGTTCGCAACTGGCGGGAGGACGCTGATGCTGGCCGATCGTTTCGACCGTTACCTGGCCCGCAACGTGCTGGGGGCCATTCTGGTGGTGCAGCTGGTGCTGCTGGGGCTCGACCTGGTGATCAGTTTCATCAACGACCTCAACGACGTCGAGGGCGGCTACTCGACCCTCGATGTGCTGTTCTACCGCGGGTTGCAGCTGCCCTGGCGCTTCTATCAGTACGCGCCGGTGGCGGTACTGATCGGTTCGCTGATCGGGCTGGGGAGCATGGCCTCGAGCAACGAGCTGACGGTGATTCGTGCCGCGGGGCGCTCGTTGACGCGGATTCTCTGGGGGGCGATGAAGCCGCTCATCCTGATCGTCGCCATCCTGCTGCTGATCGCCGAGTTCGTCAGCCCGCGCACCGAGCAGTTCGCCAAGGCCTGGCGGCTGGAGCAGATGGAAGGCGCCGGGGCGGTGCTCAGCGAGCGTGGCGGCTGGCAGCGCGAGGGCGATGACTACTATCGCTTCGGGGCGATTCGCGCCGACGACACGGTGGTCGGCGTGACCCGCTACCACTTTGATGGCCAGCGGCTGATCAGCGCCACGCAGGCCAGCCGGGCGGTCTGGCAGGACGATCACTGGGAGCTCGAGAACGTCGACATCACCCGTTTCACCGAGTCGGGCACCACGTCCCGCCATGCGGCCCGGCAGACCTGGGACACCTCGCTCTCGCCGGCCCAGCTCAACCGGCTGTTGCGCCAGATCGACAGCCAGGCGCCCAGCGAGCTGTGGGCCTACGCCCGCTACCTGGAGTCCCAGGGGCTGGCCGCCACCCAGCCGCTGCTTTACTTCTGGCAGAAGATGCTGCTGCCGTTGACGCTAGCCTCGCTGGTGCTGGTGGCCGCGTCCTTCGTCTTCGGCCCGCTGCGCAGCGTCGCCGCCGGCACACGGGTGTTCTACGGCGTGATCGTCGGGCTGTCGTTCAAGTACCTGCAGGACCTGCTGGCGCCGGCTTCCACACTGTTCGGCTTCTCGCCGGTCTGGGCGGTGCTCGCACCCACCCTGGGCTGCGTGGCGCTGGGGCTGTATCTGCTGCGGCGCAGCGGCTGACCCGGCACACCTCGCCACGGCCGGGCCCTGGGCGCGGCCGTGATAGCCGAGCTTCATTGTCATGATCGTTTTTGGCGATGAGGGTTGCGGGGACACATGCGAATCATTTACATTCGATATCGCATTACCCAGCGAGGTGTGACCATGTACGTATGTCTCTGCAAGGGCGTTTCCGATCGGGCCATCCGCCAGGCCGTGGACGAGGGCGCGCGCAACTGGCGCGAGGTGCGCGAGCGGACCGGCTGTGCCACGCAGTGCGGCAAGTGCGCCTGCATGGGCAAGGCGATCACCCGCGATACCCTGGCGCGGCAGGCCGAGTGTGAACCGGACCTGGCCTACGCGATTTGATCGTGACTGCTTGACGTTGCCATCCGTCATTCCATGACACTTGGGAATCGTGCATAACTTGTTGGTCTTTTTGGACTTTTTGGGCGTTGTCAGCAATACTGGCGGCTATCGGCCGCGGTCGATGGCGCACCGCTGTGCCCGTCATACAACAAGGCTTGCAAGGAGATTCCCATGAAAGGCGACGTCAAGGTCATCGACTACCTCAACACCGTGCTCGGCAACGAGCTGGTGGCGATCAACCAGTACTTCCTGCACGCCAAGATGTACAAGGACTGGGGCCTGAAGGCGCTGGCCAAGTGGGAGTACGACGAGTCGATCGAGGAGATGCGCCACGCCGACGAGCTGATCGAGCGCATCCTGTTCCTCGAGGGGCTGCCCAACCTGCAGGATCTGGGCAAGCTGCGCATCGGCGAGGACACCCGCGAGATGCTCGAGAGCGACCTGGCCCTGGAGCACCAGGCGCGCGGCGACCTGCTGGATGCCATCGGCCACTGCGAGCAGGTGCGCGACTACGTCAGCCGTGACCTGTTCCGCAAGATCCTCGACGACGAGGAGGAACACATCGACACGCTCGAGACCGAGCTCGGCCTGATCGACAAGGTGGGCATCGAGAACTACCTGCAGAAGCAGATGCACGACGCCGGCTGACGCGCCGCGAACAGGCCGTGCCACGACGAAGGCGCCCCGCGGGGCGCCTTCGTTGCGTTCGGGGCGGAGCGCCGGCGGCGTCAGCCCAGATCGTTGACCAGCAGCGCCTCGACGGCGGCGATGCGCTCGGCGAGCTGTGCCTCGTCGGTGGCCAGCACCGTCACATGGCCGATCTTGCGGCCCGGACGCGGCGCCTTGCCGTAGTCGTGCCAGCGGGTGCCGGGAATGGCGAGTACCGCGTCGCGCGCGGGCAGGGCGCCGATGACGTTGAGCATGGCACAGGGCACCAGCCGCGCGGTGTCGCCCAGCGGCAGGCCGGCGATGGCGCGCAGGTGATTCTCGAACTGGCTGGTTACCGCGCCCTCGATGCTCCAGTGGCCGGAATTGTGCACCCGCGGGGCGATCTCGTTGGCCAGCAGGCCGTCGCCGGCGACGAAGAACTCGAAGGCCATCACCCCGACGTAGTCGAGGTGCTCGAGCACCCGCCGGGCGTAATCCTCGGCGAGCGCCTGCTGCGGGTGCTCGGGCTGCGGCACCGAGCAGTGCAGCATCCCCTGGCGGTGCTCGTTGCGGGCCAGCGGCCACACGCGCACCTCGCCGTCGCGGCCACGCACCGCGATCACCGAGACCTCGTGATCGAAGTCGATGAAGCCTTCCAGCACCATCGGCACGCCGCCCAGCTCGGCGAAGGCGCCCGCGACGTCGGCGGCCTCGCGCAGCACCTTCTGGCCCTTGCCGTCGTAGCCCAGGGTGCGGGTCTTGAGCACCGCGGGCAGGCCGATCTCGGCCACCGCGGCGTCGAGATCGGCCTGGCTGTCGATCGCCGCCACCGGCGGCAGCGGGATCTCCAGTTCCCGGAACAGGGTCTTCTCGGCCCAGCGGTCGCGGGCCGTGGCCAGCGCCCGGGCGGGCGGGAAGGCGGGGCGCTCGTCGGCGAGGCGGGCGACCACGTCGGCGTCGATGTTCTCGAACTCGAAGGTGATCACGTCGCTGGCCGCGACCAGTTGCTCGCGGGCGGCGGCGTCGTCCCAGGCGGCGCGCAGGTGTTCGCCGTGGAGCGCGGCGCAGGGGGCCTCGCCGGGGTCGAGGAAGGTGAAGCGGGCGTCGAAGCCGGCGCCGGCTTCGGCAAGCATGCGGCCGAGCTGGCCGCCACCGACGATACCGATACGCATGTCACTGGCCTCCCTGGTCCTGCGGGCGCGGGTCCGGGGCGTCGAGCACGGCCCGGGTCTGTTCGGCGCGATACGCCTCGAGGCGCTCGCGGATCTCGGGGTACTTGTTGCCGAGCATCGCCGCGGCCAGCAGCGCGGCGTTGACCGCGCCGGCGCGGCCGATCGCCAGGGTGCCGGTGGGGATGCCGGCGGGCATCTGGACGATCGACAGCAGCGAGTCGACGCCGCTGAGCATGCTCGACTGCACCGGCACGCCGAGCACCGGCAGCACGGTCTTGGCGGCGGCCATGCCGGGCAGGTGGGCGGCGCCGCCGGCCCCGGCGATGATCACCTCGAGACCGCGCTCGGCGGCGCTGCCGGCGTAGTCGAACAGCAGGTCCGGCGTGCGGTGGGCGGACACCACCTGCACCTCGTGCTCGATGCCCAGCCTGTCGAGGGTCTCGGTGGTGTGGCACAGGGTCGACCAGTCGGACTTCGACCCCATGATGACGCCTACCAGTGCGCTCATGCTCTTTTCCCCTTGCGGCGTCGGGCCGTCGCCGACGGGACCGTAACCGGGGCCGGCGGCCGGGACGCGCTCGCTCGTCTGTGGATGATCCGGGCGGGGTGTTGCGGGCCCCGCGAAGCAGGCGCCGGATTATAGCATCGCGGCGCCCTCGGGGCATGCCGTCGGCGCCTAGCTGAAGGGCGCCTCGAGCTCGAAGCGCGGCACCGGCTCGCCGGCGACCTCGACGGTTTCGCTGAACATCGAAAGCGGCCTGACCCACAGGCCGTAGTCGCCGTAGAGCGCCCGGTAGACGACCAGGGGTTCCTCGGTCTCGCTGTGATGGGCCAGGCCGAGCACCTCGTACGTCTGCCCCTTGTAGTGACGGTAGATGCCCGGCACCGGATGGCTGGATTCACGAGACATCGGCGCTCTCCTCGGTGGTGGGTGTGGGGGCCGGGCGTGCGGCCAGCCGGGCCAGCACGCGCGCGGCGGCGGTGAAACCGAAGCTGCCGGTGACGAAGGTCGCCGCGCCGAAGCCGCTGGCGCAGTCGAGCCGGGTGGCCTCGCCGCTGCCCGGCTTCTGCAGGCAGACCTCGCCGTCGCTGCCCGGATAGACCAGCTGCTCGTCAGAATAGACGCATTCCACGCCGAAGCGGCGCTTCGGGTTGCGCGAGAAGCCGAAATCCCGGCGCAGCCGGGCGCGCACCTTGGCCAGCAGCGGGTCATGCTCGGTGCGGGTCAGGTCGGCGACGCGGATGCGCGTGGGGTCGGTCTGGCCGCCGGCGGCGCCGGTGACGGTCAGCCCCAGCTTGCGGCGCCTGCACCAGGCGATCAGCGCGGCCTTGGCGACGACGCTGTCGATGGCATCGACCACATGGTCGGCGTCGTCGGGCAGGCGTTCGGCGAGGTTGGTCGGGGTGACGAAGGCGGTGTCGGCGACGACCTCGATCCCGGGGTGGATCGCCCGGCAGCGCTCGGCCAGCACCTCGACCTTGGGACGGCCGATGGTGCCGTCCAGGGCGTGGAGCTGGCGGTTGACGTTGGACACGCAGACGTCGTCCAGGTCGATCAGCGTCAGCCGGCCGATGCCGGCGCGGGCCAGCGCCTCCACTGTCCAGCTGCCGACGCCGCCGACACCCACCACCACCACATGGGCGTGGCGGAAGCGCTCGGCGGCCCGGGCGCCGTAGAGGCGACGGATGCCGCCGAAGCGAAAGTCGTAATCGTCGTTCATGGCGTCTCCTCGGCAATGCCGCGAGAGGCCGCCGGGGCGGCCTCGGACCAGTGGTAGCCGTCGCTCGGCGCATGCGCCGACCAGCCGAAGCGCGCGAACAGCCGCTGCATGTCCGGCTCGAGCGCACCGCGCAGGCACAGGGTGGCCTCGGCCCGCGGATGCCACACGTGCAGCTCGACGGCGGCCAGCAGGAGCCTCGGGCAGTCCAGCCGCTCGCGGAAGAAGCGGTTGTGCACGCCCTTGCCGTGCTTGGCGTCGCCGATGATCGGGTAGCCGCGCCGCGACAGGTGACGGCGGATCTGATGGCGGCGTCCGGTCAGCGGCCGCGCCTCCATCAGCGAATAGCGCGTGGTCGGGTAGCGATCGACGCTCACCGGCAGTTCCACGCCGTCGAGCCGACGTACCTCGGTGAGTGCCGGCTGGGCGGGCATCTCGGCCTTGGGCCGGGCACCGTCCTCCTCGCGCAGGGGGCCGTCCAGGCGATCCCGTTCGGGGCCGACGCCACGCACCACCGCCAGGTAGCGCTTGTGGACCCGGTGGGCAGCGAAGGCCTCGCCGAGCTCCCGCGCGATGATCGGGTCCAGTGCGAACAGCAGCACCCCGGAGGTTGGCCGGTCCAGACGGTGCACCGGATAGACGTGGCGGCCCAGCTGATCGCGCAGCAGCTGCAGGGCGAAGCGCGACTCGCCCCGGGCCAGGGCGGTGCGATGCACCAGCAGGCCCGGGGGCTTGCGCACGGCGACCAGGTGGTCGTCCCGGTAGAGGATCGGCAGCGGCTCGTTCATCGCGGCAGGCGTGTCGTGTGGCAGAAGGGCGGGCATTGTCGCCGTTCGTGGCGGTGGCTGTCACCCTCCAGGCGGGACGTTGCAGTCGGCTGGCTCGCTCGCGGCTCGTGCCGGTGACCGGCCTTCGAGGGGGCGCTGTGAACCCCTCCCTGGGCGCTACCTCGGCCGTCCCTGGGCCGAGGACCCCCTCTCCGGCCTGTCCCCGGCGACTCTCGCGACAGTGCTGCAGGCCGGGGCCCGTGAAGGCGGGCGGCGATGGTATAGTCAGGGGCCGAGATCGACGCGGAGACCGCCATGAGCCAGCCCGATTCCCGCCGCCTGGTGGTCCTCACCGGGGCCGGCATCAGTGCCGAGAGCGGCCTGAAGACCTTTCGCGACGGCGACGGCCTGTGGGAGAACCATCGCATCGAGGATGTCGCCACGCCGGAGGCCTGGGAGCGCGATCCCGAACGCGTGCTGCGCTTCTACGACGAGCGCCGCGAGCAGGTGCGCCGCGTTCGTCCCAATCCGGCACATCAGGCCTTGGCGCGGCTCGAGCGCGCAGGCTTCGCGGTGCGGATCATCACCCAGAACATCGACGACCTGCACGAACGGGCCGGCTCCTCGGACGTCCTGCACCTGCACGGCGAGATCCTCAAGGCCCGCTCCAGCGTCGACCCGCGCCTGCTCTATCCGCTGGCCCGCGGCGGCATTCGCCCGGGTGACCTGTGCGACAAGGGCAGCCAGCTGCGCCCGCACGTGGTGTGGTTCGGCGAGGCGGTGCCGGCCTACGGACCGGCCTGCGACAGCGTCGCCGAGGCCGACCTGCTGCTGGTGGTGGGCACCTCGCTGACGGTGATGCCGGCGGCGATGCTGCTCGATGCCGCCCCCGTCGAATGCCCCTGCCTGCTGGTCGACCCCCGGGCCAGCGAGGTCTCGCCGCGCTGGGTGCGTGCCTTCGACGAGCCAGCGAGCCGCGGCGTGCCGCGGCTGGTCGAGCAGTGGCTGAAAGCGGGGCGGCTGATCGCGCCGTCGTGACGTCCGTCCTGCCTGTGTGGCATGAAGCCGCCGGCCGCCCCCGATTGACGGGCCACCGGGCCGGGCATGCTAGAATGCCCGGCCCTGTCGTTGATGGCCTGTCCTGTTCATGAGAGATGATGCCGACGCCCCGGTTGACGCAGGCGCGAGCGCGCCGGAGCCCGAGGTGAATGCCGACCCGCCGCGCAAGCCCTTCAAGGCACGCGGCAGCTTCGTCGAGCGCTGTCCGTCCTGCCGTCTGCCGGCGCTCAACTGTCTGTGTGCGTTCCGGGTCACCGCCGAGAGCACCACCCGCGTGTGGTTGCTGACGCATCCGCTGGAGCACTACAAGCCGACCAACACCGGGCGGCTGATCGGTGATGTGCTCGCCAACACCGAGGTGTTCACCTGGCAGCGTACCGAGCCGGACGAACGCCTGCTGGCGTTGCTCGACGACCCGCGTTTCGCGCCCTTCGTGGTGTTTCCCGACGACCAGCCGGACTATGCCCATCGGGTGGTGGGGCCGGAGGCGGTGCGCGAGGCGCGCGACGACGGACGTATCCCGGTACTGATCCTGCTCGACGGCACCTGGCGCCAGGCGCGGCGGATCTTCCGCAAGAGTGCCTATCTCGACGCGCTGCCGGTGCTGCCGCTGCACACGCAGCGGCACACGCGCTATCACTTGCGCAAGCCGGCTTCGGCCGCGCACCTGTGCACCGCCGAGGTGGCCGCCGAGCTGCTGCGTCAGGTCGGCGACACCGCGGCGGCGGACGTGCTCGACGACTATTTCGATGTCTTCAACGACAGCTACGCCTCCAGCCGACGCCACAGCAAGCTGGAGGCGCCGACCCCGGCGATGAAGCGGCTGCTGGCGCGCCGCTCGGCGTAGCCGGTCAGAGCAGCTGATTGGCGATGCGCAGCCCGGCGATCCAGGTGCCGGCCGCGGAGCCGAGGGTGGCGAGCAGAAAGACCAGCAGGGTGCGCGAGACGCGGTTGCGCCACCAGCCCTTCACCGAGCTGACGTCGCGACGCAGGCGCGAGAAATCGCGGACCTTGGGCTTGCGCAGCGCCAGCTCGACGCCGGCGGCGACGAAGCCGGCGCCGATGGTGGGGTTGAGCGAGGTCAGCGGCGCGGCGACGAAGGTCGCCAGGATGGTGAGCGGATGCGCCAGGGCGATCGCCGAGCCCAGTGCCGAGAGCACGCCATTGATCAGGAACCACTCGGCGATCAGCTGCCAGCCGAGCTGGGTGTCCCGCGAGAAGCCGATCGCGAAGCCGGCCAGCACCAGCACCGTGACCAGCCAGGGCAGGGCCTTCCACCAGCGCGTCCGGGGCGGGGTCGCCTCCAGTTCGGCGCGCTCGGCGCCGGGGTCCTCGGGCAGCGGTTGCGAAAGATGTTCGGCGAGCCCCTTGAGATGGCCGGCGCCGATCACCACCAACACGTGGCGGTGGGGCGGGTCGCGGCGCTCCTCGGCCAGGCGCAACGCCATGTAGCGGTCGCGTTCGCGGATCAGCGGCTCGTAGAGGGTTTCGGAGCGCTCGGCGAACTCGGCGAAGGTGGACTCCAGCACGTCGCCCTGCTTGAGCCGTTCAATATCCTCGCTGGAGACCGTGTCGCGAGAGAACAGGCTACCCACCAGGCCGCTGATCAGCCCGGCCCGCTGCCACCAGGGAACTCGGGTGTAGATACGCTTGAGGGTCACGCCGATATCGCGGTCGATCAGCAGCAGCGGCAGGTCGGCGCGTCGGCAGGCCCTGACCGCCTCGCGCATCTCGGCGCCCGGCTCGATGCCGGACTGCTCGGCGACGCGCTGCTGGAAGGCACCCAGCGCCAGACTGGCGGCGACCATCCCGGCCTTGCCCTGGCGGAAGATCTGGAACAGGTCCTGATCATCCATGCTCCTGGGCTGGGTGAGATTCTGGTGGCGCGAGGGGCACAGCTCGACGGCCACGGCGTCGAACTCGCCGGAGTCGATCAGTTCGCGGACCTCGTCGGCGCTGGCGCGCGAGACGTGGGCGGTGCCCAGCAGGGTGTAGCGGGTGTCGCCGGCATCGATCACCTGGCGCGGGCCGCGGGTGGTGTCCGGCGAGGCGATGTCCTGGGTGTCGGTCATGAGGGCTCGCTGTTTCAGGCAGAAACTCGATTATCCACGCCATGGCCGGGTGGGCAAATCAAGGTGTCCTCCAGGCAGGGGCTTGTGGGAGAGGATTCATCCTCGACAGCGGCGGCCCGGTGGCGGGTTCATCGCGACTGAAGTCGCTTGTATGTTGGAAATGACCCAACACGGGCAGTATGGAGAAGACTTGCCGGGGTGGAGGGACGAAGATCGCATCTGGCCC
>NZ_JBSREH010000022.1:0-60879 GCF_055145905.1 Modicisalibacter sp.
GCGGGCCCACGAGGTCTTCGGCGTCGACCGGGCGTTGCTGATCACTCAGGACTGGCATCTGCCGCGGGCGCTGTATCTGGCGCTGGCGGCGGGCATCGAGGCTCAAGGGTGCGTGGCGCCCTCGTCCCCGGTGGCGGGAGAGTGGCGGCTGCGAATACGGGAGTGGCTGGCGCGGGTGGCGATGCTGGGCGATCTCTACCTCTGGCACCGCAAGCCGCACTTTCTCGGCCCACGCGAGCCGATTCGCCTCGTCGGCGGCGGCTGAGGCTCAGCGCCGCGAGCGGGGCTTCTGCAGCTTGTAGAGCTCGCGGATCAGCGCCCGGCAACCCTTCCAGCAGCGCTCGATGACCGGCTCCATCTCGTCGGGCAGTGGGTGGGTGTAGAGCGTCGACAGCGACTGCATGACCACGCGCTCCTGCTCGAGCAGCTCGCCGACCAGCACCTGGCTGTCGTCTCCGACGAAACTCTTCAGGCGGCTCCATAGCCAGAGATAGTCATCGCGCTCGACATCGGCGTCGCGCGGCAGGAGGTTGAGGTGCTGCTTGGCGAGCTTCTGCAGCTCACGCATCGCCTCGCCCCGCTCCTCGTAATGAGGCTTCAGAGCATCGCGCAGCGTGGGGCGCAGGCGCTCGAGGTTGTCCTGGAAGTAATCCAGGCTGTCGGCCAGCGCTTCCAGTACGTTGTCCATCGCCACCTGGCGATTATCGAGAAACATGGGCGGTCACCTCCTCCGGTGACGCAGATTGTGCGGCTCGAAACAGTGTTTTGCTACCCCCGGAACGAAGAAATTGTGTGTTTCCATTCCGGGGGCGTGACAGGGGTATCGGCCGACTGCGGCGCGGCTTTAATTCCGTGTCAGCCCTTGGGCTTGGGCGGTGCCTTGCGCGGCGTGGCGGCGTGCTTCTCGAGGTGCTCGATGATCAGGCCGGCGATGTCGCGCCCGGTGGCCGTCTCGATCCCCTGCAGCCCCGGCGACGAGTTGACTTCCATGATCACCGGCCCGTGGTTGGAGCGCAGCAGGTCGACGCCGGCCACCCGCAGGCCCATCGCCTTGGCGGCGCGGATCGCCGTGGAGCGTTCCTCCGGGGTGATGCGGATCACGCTGGCGCTGCCGCCGCGATGCAGGTTGGAGCGGAACTCGCCGTCGGCGGCCTGGCGCTTCATGGACGCCACGACCTTGTCGCCGATCACCAGACAGCGAATGTCGGCGCCGTTGGCTTCCTTGATGTATTCCTGAACCATGATGTTGGCCTTCATGCCCATGAAGGCCTGGATCACGCTTTCCGCCGCCTGGTTGGTTTCGGCCAGCACCACGCCGATGCCCTGGGTGCCTTCCAGTAGCTTGATGACCAGCGGGGCGCCCTTGACCATGGTGATCAGGTCGGGGATGTCGTCGGGAGAGTGGGCGAAGCCGGTCACCGGCAGGCCGATGCCCTTGCGTGACAGCAGCTGCAGCGAACGCAGCTTGTCGCGGGAGCGGGTGATGGCCACGGAGTCGTTGAGCACGTAGGTGCTCATCATCTCGAACTGGCGCAGTACCGCGCAGCCGTAGAAGGTGACCGACGCGCCGATGCGCGGGATCACGGCGTCGAAGCGTTCCAGCTCACCGCCCTTGTAGTGGATCGAGGGCCGATGCGAGGCGATGTTCATGTAGCAGCGCAGGGTGTCGATCACCCGCACCGAATGCCCCCGTGCCTGCGCCGCCTCGATCAGTCGGCGCGAGGAGTACAAGTTGCGATTGCGAGAAAGCAGGGCGATATGCATGTTGTGACTCCGGAGCGGACGAAAGGGCAGGCGTGACGAGTTCAGGGCTCGCCGTGGAGAAAGGCGGCACCGGGCGCGACGAGCAGGCGTCGCATGGCGCGCCGACCCAGCAGCATGGGGTGGCGCATGTCGCTGCGGTCGGTCAGGCTCAGTTCGACCGGGTATTCGAGGTCGCCGAGCCGCATGAGCGTGCGAATCACATAGCGCCATTCGGCCTGGCCGTTGGAGCTGGTCACGCGACGGCGATCATGCAGGTGCAGGCGTACCGCGTGCGGCGGGCTGTCGGGGCCGCTGCCACGGGTCAGAAAGCTGATCCAGACATGGCCGTGTTCCTCGAAGGTCTCGATCTCCTCGGCATGCAGGGCGGAGGTACGCGCTCCCGTATCGGCCTTGCAGCACAGCGTCAGGCCAATCTCCGGCAGGGTGACCATCTCGCGGCGGCCGATCACGGCCTTGGCATGATAGGGCAACGCTTTCATGGGCGAACACCGGGTTTCAGCGATTGAGGGCATGCAGACGGCGCCCGACCGGCGACTCGGGGTCGACCTGGCGCAGCGTCATCAGCAACGGTAACCGCAGTCGCGGGATCAGGGCCAGATCGCGGACCACCTTCATGAAAGGGCCCTCGCCCTGGCCGGCGAGCACGTCGAGAAAGCGTGGCAGACGCTGGGCGTCTTCCAGATGCGCCCAGCCGCGCGCAGCGATCGCGGCGAGCAGGTCCGGCCCGGCGGCAGCCGCATCGCCCAGCAGGCCATCGTACCAGCGGCCGACCCGTTGCGTCTCGCCCTGACCCACGGCGCGCACGCAGGCGCAGAAGGTTTCCAGGTCGCCCTGCGCGGCGGCGGTCTCGCCCCGGGCGATCAGGGCGTCGGTCAGCGCGGGGGCGGGCACGACATGCTCCAGAGCGTGGCACAGCGGGCGCAGTGCCGCCACCGGCAGAGCGGGCAGCTGCCGGGCGAGCTGGGCCGCCTGCTCGGCATCGTGGCGCACGCAGAAGTCGGCGATGCCCTGGAGGCCCAGCGCCTGCCAGCCGTCGGCCGGCAACTGGCCGGTCAGATAGGCTTCAGCCAATTCAAGATGCTCGCTGGCGCTCCGGTCGAGATCGGCACTGGCACGGGCGTGCAGCACGGCGCGCTGGGTGATCTCCGGCGTGAAGGCCAGCGGGTTGTCCTGCATCAGGTTGTCGATGCGCTCGCCATCCCCCGTCTCGATCCCTCCGGCGAGCCGCTCGGCGGTACGCCCCAGGGTCTCGAGGAGACGTTGCAGGAAGGCGTCTCTCGGCACCGGGTCGATATGTCCCTGCTCGTCGAGCGGGAGCGCCAGGAACCATACCAGGGGGTCGCTTTCCGGACTCAGCTGAAACACGCAGGCCAGCTGCGCCTGGCCGAGCCAGGGCTGCGGCCAGCCCTGTTCGCCGCTCTCGAAGGCAACGAGGGTTTCGGCCGGGCAGGGGGCGACACGGCGTCCCATCGTATAGAAATGCGTACGCGCGCCGGTGCGGGTGAAGAAGTCGCTAAGCGTATGTATCGGCTGCATGGCGTCCTCATGGTTGGCGGCGCACTGTAGCGCGTCGCGGCCTGGCTTTCCAGCCTTGCGCAGCGCGGTTGATCATTCTTTGAACGATGCGCCGGAAACAGCATGAATCGGGCATCGGCGCGACTTTTCCCGCGGTTGTCCACAGGGTCTTTCAGGGCTTCTGTGCATTATCGCGATGGCGGGGTTCGGTTGGCCCCTCGGGGGTACGCGGGCGATAATGAGGTAGGTTTCACCACGGAGTTGTCATGACCACTCATCAGGAACTCGAGCAGGCGCTCGAGAATCTCGAATCGACGCTGCGCAGCGTCGACCTCTGGAACACCGCCCGGCCCGAGCCCGAGGCCTTCGACAGCCGCGAGCCGTTCTGCGTGGATACCATGGCGCTGCCCCAGTGGCTGCGCTACGTCTTCATTCCGCGCCTGCAGGCGCTGGTCGATGCGCGGGCCGCCATGCCGGCGACCTGTCAGGTGGCGCCGGCCGCCGAGGCCTACCTGAAGGACTCGCGGACCAGTACCCGCGTGCTGGTCGTGTCGGCGATCGCCGAGGTGGATCGCGTCGTCACGGAGGGCTGACATGGCCTACTACTTTGCCTACGGCAGCAACATGAACGTGGCGCGGGTGGCCGCCCGGATCGGCGAGACGCGCCGGGCACTGCCCGCCGTGCTCGAGGCACATGGCCTGCGCTTCGACAAGGCGTCGCGTATCCCGGGTATCGCTCATGCCAACGTGGCGCCGGCGTCGGGAGAGCGGGTCGAGGGGGCGCTGTTCGAGCTGTGCGAGCCCGCGCAGATCGAGCGCATGGATCCTTTCGAAGGGGTGCCGCACGATTATCGGCGCGAGCGCTGTACCGTGCAGACCACCGAAGGGCCGATCGAGGCGTGGATCTATATCGCCCGGCCGGAGCGCACGAAGCCGGCATTGAAGCCGGCCCGCGAATACCTCGAGCATCTGCTGGCCGGCAGGCCGTTCTTGTCCCGTGACTATCACGACCGGCTGGCCGCGGTGGACGCCGTGGATGGGCTGTGCGAGGCGACGCTGGCAGTGCTTGGGCTGTCCCGGCGCTCGCCGCGCTGAGCCGACCCCGTCAACGCAGAACGCCGGCCCTCGTGAGGGCCGGCGTTGTCGTTGCTGCGTGTTGTTGCCACGGCGGGTCAGAAGTTGAGCGTCACGCCACCGCCCACGATGACCGGGTCGGTATCGAGCTCGCCGCTGTTGCCGGCGTAGCTGTAGTCTGCGTCGACATCGGCGTAGGACGCGAAGCCGTTGAACGACAGGTTCTTGGTGACCACCAGGTCGACGCCCACTTCGCCCTTCGGCGCCCAGGTGTTGTCGACGTTGAGGCCGCTGCTTTCCCCGGAGAAGCGCGTGTAGTTGGCGCCCACCCCGGCATAGGGCTGGATGCGGGAATCCAGACCGCCCAGCGGGTAGTACTCGACCATCAGGTCGATCGGCTGGCTGTCGACATTGGCATCGACCCCCGGGCCGCTCAGCGAGTGTTCGAACTTGTCGCTGCCACCCAGGGTGACACCCACCTTGTCGTGCAGCATGTAGCCGACGCTGCCCACGAAAGCGCTGTCGTCGCCGATCTCGACGCCGGCATTGTCGCCGTCGGAGTGGTTTTCGGCGTAGCCGCCGCGGATCAGCACGTCGCCGGCCTCATAGGCCAGGGCGGCCTGGGATGCAGCAATGAGACCACCGGCGAGCAGAGTTGCGGAAAGCCGTTTCAGCTGGGTCATGGGAACCTCCTTCTTTGCCATGTAGGCGACATCCGTTGTCCGAGTCGCTTTCTACTCGTAAGGAAACGCTGTTTCCTAACTGTGGCTGCAGTATAGGAAACGCTGTTCGAAATTGTCATGTAAAAAAATGTATCTTTTTGGAGAGATTGATTTAAGAGGATCGCGAGCCACGGTCTTGCCGTGGGCCGCTTGGCGAAAATCGCCCTGGAAAGCTTAACTGGAGGGGAAGGACAGGGGGGAGAACCGCATGGACAGGGCGATGTATCGTCAGCTGCCGCGACTGCTGGCGCTGGGCTGGGCCACGCTGATGGCGCTGGTGCTGTTGTGGCATCCGGAGGTCATCCGGGGCATCGCGATGCCGTGGCGGCTGCCGCTGTGGCTGCTGGGCGTGGCGGCGCTGGGCATCGGCTTCGCCCATGGGGCCGGGCTCACGGCCGGGCGCGCACGCGGGCCACGGTACCTGGCAAGTCGCGGCTGCTGGGTACTGCTCGCCGTGTTCTCGCTGCTGGTGCTGTGGCGGCTCTAGGGCGGCCTGCAAGCGGTTTTCGTGTCGTCAGGCGTATCACAACGGAAAAGGGCTCCCGGAGGAGCCCTTTCAGACCGCGTGGCGTCGTCAGACGCTGCCTTCAGCGAGGAATCTGCTGATATTCTCCCGCGTCGGCCGTCACGCTGCTCACCACCAGAATGGCGAGGAAGGAAGCGATGAAGCCGGGGATGATCTCGTAGATGCCGGGGCCGCTCAGGAAGGAAGCGTCCCAGCCCAGGGAAATCCAGATCATGACGGTGACGGCGCCCACGATCATGCCGGCGATGGCGCCCGTGCCGTTGGTGCGTGACCACATCAGCGACAGGATGATCAGCGGGCCGAAGGCGGCGCCGAAGCCGGCCCAGGCGTGACTGACCAGCCCCAGGACCTGAGAGTTCGGGTCGGAGGCGATGATGACGGCGACCACGCCTACCAGCACGACGCTGATCCGGCCCACGGTGACGGTTTCCTTGTCCGTGGCGTCCTTGCGCAGGAACAGCCGGTAGAAATCCTCGGTCAGCGAGGAGGAGGAGACCAGCAGCTGGCTGGAGATGGTGCTCATGATGGCCGCCAGCAGGGCGGCATAGAGGAAGCCGGTGATCAGCGGGTTGAACAGCAGGTCCGCGAGGATGATGAAGATCGTCTCGGGGTCTTCGACATTCATGCCGTTGCGGACCGCATAGGCCCGGCCGAAGATGCCCAGGGAGATTGCGCCGATCAGCGAAATGAGCATCCAGCTCATGCCGATGTTACGGGCTACCGGCACCTCCTTCAGGGTGCGGATGGCCATGAAGCGCACGATGATGTGCGGTTGCCCGAAATAGCCCAGCCCCCAGGTGACCGCCGAGAGCCAGCCGATAAAGGTCAGTCCCGAGGTCCACGAGAGCAGGTTGGGATCGACCTCGTTCAGGGTCTGCGAGGCCTGGGAGAACCCGCCGCCGCCTTCGCCGAAGAGGACGACCAGCGGCATGATCACCAGGGCCAGCATCATGATGCAGCCCTGCACGAAGTCCGTCATGCTCACGGCCAGGAAGCCGCCGACCACGGTATAGGCCAGCACCACGCCGAGGGTGAGGATGACGCCCGTCGCATAGTCGCTCAGGCCGCCGATGTTGATGACCCCCGCGAACGCACTTTCGAACAGCTTGCCGCCCGCGACCAGGCCCGATGCCGTGTACACCGCGAAGAACACGACGATGACGATGGCGGATACCGTGCGCAGCGACAGCGCCCGGGTCGGGAACCGGTTGGCGAGGAATTCCGGAATGGTAATGGCATTACCGTAGTGAACCGTCTGTTCGCGAAGACGGGGCGCCACCAGGGTCCAGTTGAAGAAGGCCCCCACCAGCAGGCCGATACCGATCCAGGCCGAGCCCAGGCCGGACACGAACAGCGCCCCGGGCAGGCCCAGCAGCAGCCAGCCGCTCATGTCCGAGGCGCCGGCCGACAGGGCGGCCACCTTGGGACTCAGGCCTCGGCCCCCGAGCATGTAATCTTCCGATGAAGAGGTCGCCTTGCGCATTGCATAGATGCCGATGGCAATCATGAGCACAAAGTAAGCAATTAGACTGATCCAAACACCGATAGCCATGGAGCGTCTCCAGTTAATCAGGACGGACTAGCGTCGACCGGTCAGCGGGTCTTGCGTGCGGAATCCGGCCGTGGCAAGCATTGTTTATGTAAGCCTTTAGCGATTCAAGACAGGCGATGACGCCGGTCCGGTTTCACCGCCGGGAGGCGCATGGAGGTAGTGTCGGTAGTCAGCTTTTTTTTAACCATGGTGGGTCGTCCTTCTTCAGTTATTGTTGTCAAGCGCCGAAAGGATCCTGCGTTTCGGGAAGGCGATCGGCAAGACCTTTTCGCACGCCTCCGTCCAGCGGGCGGGGCTCGAGGCCCCGCCCGACGGCCTGTCGCTCGGGTCAGTCATCACCCAGCGCGAGCAGGGACGCATTGCCGCCCAGGGCGGCGGTGTTGATGGTCAGCGCCTTTTCGGTGGCGAAGCGCAGCAGGTAATGCGGCCCGCCGGCCTTGGGGCCGGTTCCGGAGAGCCCCTGGCCCCCGAAGGGCTGGACGCCGACCACGGCCCCGATGATATTACGGTTCACGTACACATTGCCTACCCGAACTTTCTGCGCGATGGCCTCGGCGAAGGATTCGTTGCGGCTGTGCACCCCGAACGTCAGGCCGTACTGCTTGGCGTTGATCGATTCGATGACCCCTTCGATGTCGCTGGCCCGGTAGCGCACGATGTGCAGGATCGGGCCGAACTGCTCGCGCTCCAGCGCGTCGATGCCGTCGATCTCGAAGGCGGTCGGCGCGACGAAGGTGCCCTCGGCGGTCTTGGCCGGGTCCAGCTCGGTCTCGGCGATCAGCCGGTTCTCGCCCTTGAGCCGCTCGATGTGGGCCTGCAGCCCCTGGCGGGCGTCGTCGTCGATCACCGGGCCGACATCGGTGCCCAGGTGGCGGGGGTCGCCGACGTGCAGCTCGGCCATCGCGCCCTTGAGGATCTGGATCACCCGGTCGGCGATATCTTCCTGGAGGTAGAGCACGCGGAGCGCCGAGCAGCGCTGACCGGCGCTCTGGAACGCCGAGCGGATGACGTCGGCCACCACCTGTTCGGGCAGGGCGGTGGAGTCGACGATCATGGCGTTGAGGCCCCCGGTCTCGGCGATCAGCGTGGGCAGCGGCGCGCCTTCACGGTCGGCCAGCGAGCGGTTGATGAGCTGCGCGGTATCGGTGCCGCCGGTGAAGGCCACGCCGGTGATGCGGGCATCCGAGGTCAGCACGCTGCCCACGGTGGGACCGTCGCCGGGGAGCAGCTGCACCACGTCGCGCGGCATGCCGGCTTCGTACAGCAGCTCGACGACGCGGTGGGCGACCAGCGAGGTCTGTTCGGCGGGCTTGGCCAGCACGCTGTTGCCGGAAACCGCCGCGGCGACCATCTGGCCGCAGAAGATCGCCACCGGGAAGTTCCACGGGCTGATGCAGGCGAAGACCCCCTTGCCGCCCATGATCAGCTGGTTGGATTCGCCGGTGGGGCCGGGCAGCGCCATGGGTTCGGCGAACAGCTCGCGGGCCCGGTTGGCGTAGTAGCGACAGAAATCCACCGCCTCGCGGATCTCGTCGACGCCGTCGGTGAGCAGCTTGCCCCCCTCGCGGGAACACAGCGTCATCAGCTCGGCGAGGTTGGCCTCCATCAGGTCGGCAAAGCGTTCGAGAATCTGCGCGCGCTCCTCGACCGGCGTGGCCTCCCAGCGCGGGAAGGCCGCCCAGGCGGCCTCCACGGCCTGCTTCGCCTGCTCGGCGGTGGTCCACTGCACGCTGCCCACCACCTGACGCCGATCGTAGGGGCTGAGTACCTCATGGCGCTGGGCATCGAGGGTATCGACCTCGAAGGCCAGCAGCGGCTTGACGTGGTACTGCGTGTCCATGAAGCCGTCCATGGCGCTGGTCAGCGGCCGGTAGTGGCTCCAGATATTGAGGTTCACGCCGTGGGAGTTGCGCCGGCCGGCGCCATAGATGTCCCTGGGCAGCGGAATGCGCGGGTTGGCATAGGTGTCGTACTGGCGCAGGCTTTCCACCGGATGCACGCACAGCGATTCGACCGGCACCCGCGGGTCGACCAGCTGGTGAACGAACGAGGAGTTGGCGCCGTTTTCCAGCAGCCGGCGCACCAGGTAGGGCAGCAGGTCCTTGTGGGCACCGACCGGCGCGTAGATGCGGCAGTAGGTGCCCTTGGGGGCGCGTTTCAGGGCGGCGTCGTAGAGCGCCTCGCCCATGCCGTGCAGGCGCTGGAACTCGAAGGCGCGGTCGGCGTCGTTGGCCAGCTCCAGGATGGTGCTGATGGTGTGGGCATTGTGCGTGGCGAACTGCGGGAAGATCCGCCCGCGGGTGTTCTCCGAGAGCAGGAAGTGGGCACAGACCAGGTAGGCGACATCGGTGTTGGCCTTGCGGGTGTAGACCGGATAGCCGTCGATGCCCAGCTGCTGGGACTCCTTGACCTCGGTGTCCCAGTAGGCGCCCTTGACCAGGCGCAGCGGAATCTCGTCGCCCTGCTGGTCGGCGAGGCGGTTGATGTAGTGCAGCACCGGCAGCGCGCGCTTGGCGTAGCCCTGCACCACCAGGCCGAAGTGACCCCAGCCCTTGGCGGCGTCGCTCTCGTAGACGGCGCGGAAGACCTCCAGGGACAGCTCGAGGCGGTCCACTTCCTCGGCATCGATGGTGACCGCCACGTCACGCTCGCGGGCCATGGCGACCAGCTGCTTCACGCTGTCGACCAGCTCGACGAGGATCTGCTCGCGACGCCCGAACTCGTAGCGTGGATGCAGCGCCGAGAGCTTGATCGAGATCGACGGCGCCGGCGTCCTGGCGTCGAGCTTCTGGCTGACCGCGCCGACGCGCTCGATCGCCTTGGCGTAGTCGTCGAAGTAGCGCCGGGCGTCGTCGCGGGTGCGCGCCGCCTCGCCGAGCATGTCGTAGGAGTAGGTGTAGCCCTTGTCGAACAGCGGCTGGGAGCGCTTGAGCGCCTCGTCGACGGTGCGACCGAGCACGAACTGGCGGCCCATGATCTTCATCGCCTCGACCATGGCGCGGCGGATCACCGGCTCGCCCATGCGATTGACCAGCTTGTTGATGAAGGTGGCCGGCTTGCCCTCGCGGGGCTTGTCGAGCTGGATCACCCGGCCGGTCATCAGCAGGCCCCAGGTGGAGGCGTTGACGAACCAGGACTCGCTCTGGCCGACGTAGGATTTCCAGTCGGCCGGCCCCAGCTTGTCCTCGATCAGGGCATCGGCGGTGGCCTTGTCGGGGATGCGCAGCATGGCCTCGGCCAGGCACATCAGCATCAGCCCCTCGTGGGTGTCGAGGCTGTACTGCTGGAGGAGTTCGTCGATGGAGTCGACGGCGGTGTCCATCTCGCGGACTTCCCGAACCAGGTCGGCGGTCTTGTCGGCGATGCGCTGGAAATCCTCGTCATCGGCCTGGAGGAAGGCGACCAGCTCGCGCATGAAGGCGTCTTCGTCGACGATGTAATGCTCGCTCACTCGGTCGAGCAGCGCGTTCAGGTCCTGTTGCCAGGTCTGCTGGTCCAGCATGGTCTTGGCTTCGAGCATGAGAAGACCCCGTTATCAGGTAGTGACTCGGGCGCAGCCGGGCCCGACGGTGGCAATGCCGTTCCCCCGTCGTCCGTGACGAGCTCTGCAACGCCGGAATCCCCGGCTGCGAACACCAGGGTGCGAGAAGCGATTCTGTAATGGCTTGAATTTAGAGTGGGAGAGATTGCGGCGTCTTGCCAATTTCTTGGCCGGCATTGTCAAAAAGCCGGAAAGTGTGTCCTGTCGTGGTCTTTTTTAGACCAAGGTCGAAGATGATCGCGGCCGATCACGCCGTGTTCCGGGCGGGCACGGCCGGCGCACGGGCACGCTGGCAGCGGCTTGCGCGGCGATTCAGCGGCTCAGCCGTCTGGGCGAGGCGGTGGCGACTCGGGTCAGGCGCCGATGCCGGCGCAGGCGACCCGGGGGCTCGTTGAAGACGCGGCGGAAGGCATGGGACAGCGCGCTCTGGCTGGCAAACCCCGTCCGGGCGGCAATCTCGTTCAAGGGCAGCGGCGAATCGGTCAGCAGCTCCCGGGCGGCATGAAGGCGCTGGCGCAGCACGTACTGGTAGGGGGTGACGCCGGTCTGTTGGCGGAAGCACTCGCTGAAGTGCGCCACGCTCAGGCAGGCGCGTTCGGCCAGATCGGCGACGGCGAGGCGCCGGTCGAGATTGCGCTGGATGAAGGTGTCGATGTCCGCCAGGTCGATGCGTCGCCGCGAAGCCGGCATGGTGTCGGTTTCGGGAAGGCGGGCGCGCAGACAGCCGAGAAAGGTGGCCGCCAGCAGATCGCCCGGTGCCGGCCGGGGTTGCGTGAGTTCCTGCAGCAGGAAATTCAGGTAGGCGCGCAGTGGGTCATCGAGTGCAAAGAAGCGCGGGGCGTCGAACAGCCGGGCGTGCTCGCGGTGGGCCCCGGACAGCGCCGGGGCATCGTCCGGCAGGTCGAGGATCAGCTGCCGGTTGGTGCCGATGCCCTCGTAGTAGTGCACGTAGTTGGCCGGCACGATGCAGCCGGAGAGTGCCTCGATGCGCCCGCCCAGGCCTTCGATCTCGAAGTCGGCGTGCCCGTCGAGGCCGATCACGATCTGGTGGAAGTCATGATCGTGATGCTTGATGGTGTTGTCGAGCGGCGTCAGTCGCAGCGTGCTGGTCATGGGCCGACCTCGTGACGACGGGAGTGCCATTGTAAGCGCTCGGCCGCGGCGACGGTAGGCTCAGAACTCGCGGCGGCCCTCCTCGAGGGCCAGGCGGGCGGCCAGGTGGTCGCGCAGCACGGTCAGCTCCTCGCGTCCGGTGCGCGACAGCAGCGAGCCGCCCTGCTGGGACCGCAGGGAGCGGCCGTGCTCTTCCATGATGCGCTGCGCGCTGCGGCGCACCCCCTCGAGATAGGCGTCGTGACGGATCGGATAGCCGACCACGGTATGCCATTCGGACTCGGAGGCCTGGCCGTTGAGCACGCGCTCGAACAGGCGCAGCAGGTGCTGCGGTTCGGTCCGGTAACGCGGAGTGCGCGCCAGCATCAGCATGGCGATGCTGCCGCCGACGACGAGCAGGGTGACGAGGAAGATCAGCAAATATAGCGCCATGGAGACAGGCCGAAAGGTTGAGAGCGGGCGACGGGAGTCGATCGGGTGGCGCACCACCGGGCTGGCGCACCACCGGGCTGGCGCACCAGATCGCGACCCTTGGGATTATGCAAGGAATCTGGAGCGGGCAACGAGATTCGATCGGATGGCGCACCACCGGGCTGGCGCACCAGATCGCGACCCTTGGGACTATGCAAGGAATCTGGAGCGGGCAACGAGATTCGAACTCGCGACCCTCAGCTTGGGAAGCTGATGCTCTACCAACTGAGCTATACCCGCTCGGCGGCTCGATCATAATGAAAGTACGCCCGCCAAGGCAAGCCCCGGTCGTCATGGTTACATTGCGATACAAAACAGTTCGTCCCGGGAGGGAGAAATCCGGCGAGGCTGTGGTCACAGGAATGAGCGCAATTTTCCAGCAGTCGCGGAAAATGGCGTCTTTGCTTACTTTATTCGATCCCTTGACCGCCACATCATCCCGATGTGGCGGTTTTTTTCGCGAGGATGCTCGGCGGGTCAGTGGCCGCGCATCTGCAGAATGGCGCTGACCACATCGCGCCGGGTCACGATCCCGACCAGCCGTTCGCCCTCGACGACCGGGTAGACCTTGGGCTTGGTGCCGAGCATTTCCTGGGCCAGGTCGGTGATGCTCTTGTTGGGCGTCACCGTCAGCACCTCGTGCCGCATCAGCTCACGTACCGGTGCCGGCTCCTCATCGTGATAGGCGCTGTCGAGCAGCTTGCCCATGACATCCATCTCCGAGACGAAGCCGATCAGATGGTCGCGCTCGTCGACAACGGGGGCCCCGGGGAGCCGGTGCAGGGCCAGCCCGGCGACCAGCGTGGCCACGGATGTGTTGCCGGTCACCCGGTAGCAGTCGCGGGACATGATATCGCGCACGACGGTGGGGGCCTTGGTGTTCATGGCGGTGCCTCCTGCCGAGGGGGCCGACGGCCCCGTCGCTGTGTCCGGCCGGCAAGGCCGCCGGCCGTTGAAACCCGAGGGCCGGGCTCAGTCGCCCGGGCCGCACTCCATGCAGTGTTCGAGGATCGCCGGGCCCAGCTGCAGATTGGCGTTGAGATCGCGCAGTCCCGTGCGCAACCCCTCCTCGATCACCGGGTGGTAGAACGGCATGTCGAGCATCTGCGAGACCGTCAGCCGCTGCTGCAACGACCAGGCCAGCAGATGGGCGAGATGCTCGGCACGGGGGCCGAAGATCTCGGCGCCCAGGAACAGCCCGGAACCGTGCTCGGCGTAGAGGCGCATCAGCCCCTGGTTGGCACGCATGACCCGCGAGCGGCCCTGACTCTCGAAGGAGACCTCTCCGGTGGCCAGGCAGTCGCAGCCGCCGTGGCGCTTCTCGAGCTCCGCATAGCTCGGGCCCACTGTGGCGATCTGCGGGTCGCTGAACACGATACTCAGCGGCGCCCGGCGGTGGCCGACCCGTACCTCGGGGAAGCGCCCGGCGTTGTCGCCGGCGATGCGCCCTTCGTCCGTGGCTTCGTGGAGCAGGGGCAGCTCCTGGTCGGCGTCGCCGGCGATGAAGACGGGCGCGGGCTTGCCGTCGGCTGTGCGGCACTGCATGGTGTAGCGGTTGAAGCATGGCACACCACGCGAATCGAGTTGCAGGTCGGCATTCTCGAGCGCCAGGCGATCCGTGTTGGGGCGGCGCCCCGTGGCGGCCAGAAGATAGTCGAAGCGCTCGGTCAGGCGTCGGCCGGTGCCGCGCTCGATGAACGTCACCACCACCTGGTCGCCGTCCCGCTCGATGCCTTCCACGGTGGCATCAGTATCCACGTAGAGCGCTTCGTGCTCGTTGAGGGTACGCTCGGCGTAGTCGCGGATCACGGTATCCTGCAGTGGCCCCAGGCCGCCGCCGACACCGAACAGGCGCACGCGCACGCCAAGCCGATGCAGGGCCTGGCCGAGTTCCAGGCCGATCACCCCCGGGCCGAAGACCGCCACCGACTCGGGCAGGGTCTCCCACTCGAAGAGATCGTCATTGGTCACCAGCCGGTCGCCGGCCGCCTCAAGGAGCGCGGGATGTTGCGGCCGAGAACCACTGGCGATGATGATGCGCCGCGCGACGACCCGGGTGTGGTTGTCGATCTGCAGCGTGTCGGGGGCGACAAAACGGGCGTAGCCACGCAGCCGGTTGCGCTCGGGGATGCCGTCGACCGACTCGATGACGAAGCCCACGAAGCGGTCGCGCTCGCGACGGACCCGGTCCATCACCGCTCGGCCATCGACCTGTACCTCGCCGGTCACGTTGATGCCGAAGGGGGCGGCGTCACGGGCGTGGTGGGCCGCCTCGGCGGCGGCGATCAGCAGCTTGGAGGGCATGCAGCCGACCCGTGCACAGGTGGTCCCGTAGGGCCCGCCCTCGATCAGCAGCACGGATTGGGTGTGGGCCCTGGCGGCGCGATAGGCGCCGAGGCCGGCACTGCCGGCCCCGATGATGGCTACGTCGACGTGGCGTGTCTCCATGACGCGTTATTCCTCCCGTATTCGATGACAAGATAGCGTGTCGTGGTCAGTGGTGCCGGTGTGCCGGGCAGACGAAGACGCACCCCTTGTCTGCGCGGTGTGCCGCCACCACTGTATATCTTGGGTGAAGTCAGTATGTCGGGAGAGCTGTCGCCAAGGAATTTGATTGGTTGAAAAGTTTTAATAGCTATTTTTGATGGTCGGGGCGGTGGCGTGCAAGGCCGCCCCGAACGAGGAGGTCACCATGGATGCTCGAGAGTATCTCGCCAGACAGGGCGTGAACCTGGATCGCGAGGAGGATCGCCCCAACACCCTGGAGGAGCTGGCCTGGGAGCGGGCGCGTCAGGCCGGGGCCCAACGGCCGCGTACCGGTACGCCCCACGACTGGGAAGACTGGGAGCGTTACCATGATCAGCTGGCCGGCGGCGCTGACCAGCTGGCGCGCAAGATTGACCCGACGGCGCACGGGCGTGGCGCTCGCGACGCCGCAACGCGCCGGGACGACGACGAGGGCACCGGCAACGGGGCCTGATCACCAAGGAAAGGAGAGAGGTAAACGCATGGACGTGATTCGCATCATTCTGGCCATCATTCTGCCGCCCGTCGGGGTATTCCTGCAGGTCGGCTTCGGTCTGCACTTCTGGCTGAACATTCTGCTGACGCTGCTGGGCTACATTCCCGGTATCGTGCATGCGGTCTGGATCATCGCCCGGCGCTGACGGCCGGACAATGCAAGACCCCCGGCGCCTTGCGGCGCCGGGGGCTGAATGGCTGATTCCGTCGATTCGCCCTCGCTCGCGTCAGTAGGGGGCAACACTCATGCTGGAACCACTGCCGACCAGCTTGACCCGCTGGCCGACCTGCCAGTTGCGATCGGCCTTCTGAACCACCACCACCGTGTCGCCGCTGTCGCGCCGTACTTCCAGCTCGTAGGCGTTGACCTGATTGGCGCGATCCTCGATCTTCTTGCCGGCCACACTGCCGCCGATGGCCCCGGCCGCGGTGGCGATGTCACGTCCCGAGCCGCCGCCGATCTGGTGGCCGAGCAGGCCGCCGATCACCGCGCCACCGACCCCGCCGATGAGGCCGCTGCCCTGATCGTCCGCCTGGATACGCACGGGACGTACCGAGACGATGGTGCCGTAGGTGACGGTCTGGCCGGTCTTGGCCTGACTGCCTCGGTAGACATCGCCCGAATAGAGGTCACTGTTGGCGCAGCCGCCCAGGGTCAGAAGGCCCAGCGCCAGTACAGGCAGGTAACGCGTCAGCTTCATTGCCAGTTCTCCCTCTCGCTTTGAAAACGCTGTTTGATAACCCAGTCTAACCGGCATCCGCGGGTTTGACCATGGTGCCGGGTAAAGGTGCCGTGTTGCGATCAGTGTAGTGGAGCCCTCGGGCGAAAACGCAAGCGCGGGGAGGCCTGGGCCTCCCCGCGGTGCATTGCGGTGCGCGGCGGTGCGATCAGCCGAACTGGTTCATGGTATTGGCCTGGCCGCCGGCCTTCAGGGCCCCCTCGCCGGAGAAGTACTCCTTGTGGTCGTCGCCGAGGTTGGAGCCGGCCATGTCCTGATGCTTGACGCAGGCCAGGCCCTGGCGGATCTCCTGGCGCTGCACGCCGGTCACGTAGGCCAGCATGCCCTCTTCGCCGAAATAGCCGCGCGCCAGGTTGTCGGTGGACAGTGCCGCGGTGTGGTAGGTGGGCAGGGTGATCAGGTGATGGAAGATGCCGGCTTCCCGTGACCCCTTGCGCTGGAAGTCGCGGGTCCACTCGTCGGCCAGCTCGGCCAGTGGGGTGTCGTCGTACTCGGCACTCATCAGCTGGCTGCGATCGTAGGCCGAGAGGTCCTTGCCTTCCTGTTCCCAGGCGTCGAACACCTGCTGGCGGAAGTTGAGCGTCCAGTTGAACGACGGCGAGTTGTTGTAGACCAGCTTGGCATCCGGCACCACCTCGCGGATGCGCTCGACCATGCCCGCGATCTGGCCCACATGGGGTTTTTCGGTCTCGATCCACAGCAGGTCGGCGCCGTTCTGCAGGGCGGTGATGCAGTCGAGCACCACCCGGTCCTCGCCGGTGTCGGGGCGGAAACGATACAGGCCGTTGGCCAGTCGCAGCGGCTTGCGCAGTTCACCGTCGATCTTGATCACGGTGTCGCCCTCGTCGATGTCCTCGGCGCTGGACACCGGCACGGTGTCGAGGAAGCGGTTGTACTGCCAAGCCAGGTCGCCGGGTTCCTGGCTGACCGGGATCTTCTGGGTCAGGCCGGCGCCCAGGGAGTCGGTGCGAGCCACGATCACGCCGTCCTCCACGCCCAGTTCGAGGAAGGCGTAGCGCACCGCGTTGAGCTTGGCGATGAAGTCCTCGTGGGGCACCGTGACCTTGCCGTCCTGGTGACCGCACTGCTTGGCATCCGATACCTGATTCTCGATCTGGATGCAGCAGGCGCCGGCCTCGATCATGCGCTTGGCCAGCAGGTAGGTGGCTTCCTCGTTGCCGAACCCGGCGTCGATGTCGGCGATGATCGGCACCACGTGCGTCTCGAAGTTGTCGATCCGCTCCTGGGCGGCCTTGGCGGCGACGTCATCACCTTTGGCGCGGGCGGCGTCGAGCTCGCGGAACAGGTGGCCGAGTTCGCGGGCGTCCGCCTGGCGCAGGAAGGTGTAGAGCTCCTCGATCAGCGCCGGCACGGCGGTCTTCTCGTGCATCGACTGGTCAGGCAGGGGGCCGAACTGGCTACGCATGGCGGCGACCATCCACCCCGAGAGGTAGAGGTAGCGCTTGGCGGTGGTGCCGTGGTGGCGCTTGACGGCGAGCATCTTCTGCTGGCCGATGAAGCCGTGCCAGCAGCCCAGCGACTGGGTGTAGCGGCTGGGATCGGCGTCGTACTCGGCCATGTCGCGGCGCATGACGCCCGCCGTGTAGCGGGCGATGTCCAGCCCCGTGCGGAAGCGGTTCTGCAGTCGCATGCGGGTGGCGTACTCGGGGTTGATGTTGTCCCACTTGCCGCCCTGCTGGTCGCGCAGCTGGCTGAACGTGGTGAGCGTGTCCTGATAGCGGGTCATGGCGCATCCTCGTCAGTGGTGGCCTCGTGGCCTGTTGTCGTGAGCTGGAGTGGCGTCGGTGCCGATATGCTGCAGCCGCGAAATTCGCGGTGGCTTTCCGGCGGTGATGCCTTGCCGTCTTCGGGGCGCTGGCGGCAACTCGTGACAGGATGTCGGTGGCGATCGATCACTACATGATAGTTGTTAAACGATCGTTTTAATCCTGTCTTGCAATGCAATATGGCCCACAACCATGGGGCTCAACAATCATCACTTGGGGGAAAGGCGGGTTGTAGTATGACTACAGAAACCGGCAAATTGCGTGATTTCTGTAGTCGCTTTTCGCGGGTGCGGAAAAGAGCTGTAAAATCAGTCGTTCAGCGGAAGGCGCATATTGCGGTGCAAAATTCCGGCGTCGAGAAAGGTGTCGCCGTAGGCTTCGAAACCCAGGCGGCGATAGAAGTCCAGGGCCTGAATCTGGGCGGCGAGTTCGACGTGAGCATGGCCCTGGTCGCGGGCGGCGCGAATGGCCTCGCGCATCAGGGCCAGCCCGATGCCCCGCCCCCGGCCGGTGGAAAGCACGGCGACACGCCCCACATGGCCGTCGGGCAGCAGGCGGGCGGTGCCCACGGGGGTGCCGTCGTGCCAGGCGAGAAAGTGCACGCAGTCCGGGTCACGCCCGTCCCACTCCTCGTCCTCGGGGACCGCCTGTTCGTCGATGAACACCCGTCGGCGGATGTCGCCGGCCAGCGCGCCCAGGCGTTGCCAGTCGCCGCGTTCGATGTGCAGGGTCGCCTCGCTCATGCGTCCTCCGTGTCGGCTTCGGGGTCGGTCGGCCAGCTCAGGCTGCCGCGATCGAGCAGGCCGGTCACGATGCCGGTCGCCTCGGGGACGGCCAGCAGTGCGGCGTCGAGCGCGGTGTCGCCGGCGAGATGACGGGCCAGGCGAACGTCGCAGCCGACGGCATCGCCGTCGACGAACAGGGTGGCGCGCCCCTCGCCGTGGTCCCGGCAGGCGAAGCGCGAGCCCGGGGTGCGTTCGAGCGTGACCCCGGCGTGTAGTGCCGCGACAAGCGTGTCACCGTCCGCCGGTACCTCGGCGGCGATCGGGTGGTCCGGGTACTTGGGCTGGGTCATCGCCCGGCCGAACCACTGAAGCAGCTGCGCCGGATCATCCAGGGTCTCGAGGATCAGGGTGCGCATGCGGGCCAGTGCCGCATCGTCGATCTCGCCGGGATGGGCCGCCGGCGTCAGGTCCGGGTCCGCGTAGCGCAGCGAGTCGGGCAGCTGCTCGCCGAGATAGTCGGCGAACGAGGTAATCGACTCGTCGGCCGACAGCGCCCGGAAGCCCACCGAGTAGGTCATGCAGTCCGCGGATTCGCTGACCCCGTGGTGGGCGATGCCGGGGGGCAGGTAGAGCATGTCGCCGGGTTCCAGGCGCCAGTCCTGACCGGGCTCGACCGTGAAGCGCTCGAGGATCTTGAGGTCGATGCCCTCGAGGATCGGCGCGTCGTCGCCCGCCACGCCACCGAGCTGCCAGCGGCGGACCCCGCTACCCTGGAGCAGAAAGACGTCATACTGATCGACATGCGGGCCCACGCTGCCGCCGGGTGGCGCGTAGCTGACCATGACGTCGTCGAGCCGCCAGCGCGGCAGGAAATGGAACCGGGCGAGCAGTTCGTCGACCTCGGGCACGTAGTGATCCACCGCCTGCACCAGCAGTGTCCAGTCGCGCTCCGGCAGGCGGGCGAAAGTGGCGTCGTCGAAGGGGCCGTGGCTGACTTTCCAGGGGCGTGGCGCGCCGTCGTCGGCCCGGCCGTCTTCCTCGACCAGGCGGGCCTCGACGCCCTCCTCGCAGGCCAGACCGGCGAGTTCCTCGGGGGCGATCGGCGAGACGAAGTCGGGCAGGGCGCCGCGGATCAGCAGCGGCTTCTTCTGCCAGTACTCGCGGAGAAAGTCGGCGCTAGTCAGACCGCCAAGCAGGGTGAGCGGGGTATCAGGGGGCATGGGTACCACCTCTTGACGAAATACTGAAGTCGCGGGACGGGTATTGGTGGCTTCGAGTCGCGGCTTTTCCGGCAACAGGCCTGTACGAGGGCGCTGTGAACCCTTCCTTGGGCGCTACTTTTTCCATTCTTGGAAAAAGACCCTCTTCAGGCCTGTTCCCGGCACCGCTTGCCATACTGGCGCTAGGCGCTTACAGCTGGCGCGCCTGCTCCGCGGCATTGCCCACGTAGGTGGCCGGCGAGAGCGCCTTGAGCTCGGCCTTGACCGCCTCGGGCAGCTCCAGCGTGTCGATGAAGGCGGCGAAGCCGGCCTGGTCGATGCGCTTGCCGCGGGTCAGTTCCTTGAGCTTCTCGTAGGGCTTCTCGATGCCGTAGCGGCGCATCACCGTCTGGATCGGTTCGGCCAGCACTTCCCAGCTGTTGTCGAGGTCCTCGGCCAGGCGGGCCGGGTTGGCCTCGAGCTTGCCGACGCCCTTGAGGGTGGCCTGGTAGGCGATCAGTCCGTAGGCCAGGCCGACGCCCAGATTGCGCAGCACCGTGGAATCGGTGAGGTCGCGCTGCCAGCGCGAGATCGGCAGCTTCTGCGCCAGGTGGGTGAGCAGGGCGTTGGCCAGCCCCAGATTGCCCTCGGAGTTCTCGAAGTCGATGGGGTTGACCTTGTGCGGCATGGTCGAGGAGCCGATCTCGCCGGCGACGGTGCGCTGCTTGAAGTAGCCCAGCGAGATGTAGCCCCAGACGTCGCGATCGAAGTCGATGAGGATGGTATTGAAGCGGCAGACGGCGTCGAACAGCTCGGCGATGTAGTCGTGCGGCTCGATCTGGGTGGTGTAGGGGTTGAAGGTCAGTCCCAGGCCCTCGACGAAGAGGCGCGCGTTTTCCGCCCAGTCGATCTCCGGGTAGGTGGCCAGATGGGCGTTGTAGTTGCCCACCGCGCCGTTGATCTTGCCGAGGATCTCGGCGGCCTCGATCTGGCGGAGCTGGCGCTTCAGCCGGTAGGCGACGTTGGCCATCTCCTTGCCCAGGGTGGTGGGGCTGGCGGTCTGGCCGTGGGTGCGCGAGAGCATGGGTTGCTCGGCGTGCTCGTGAGCCAGGCGCTCGACGGCGGCGACCACATCGCGCAGGGTCGGCAGCAGGGCGTCGAGGCCGTCGCGCAGCATCACCCCGTAGGAGAGGTTGTTGATGTCCTCGCTGGTGCAGGCGAAGTGGATGAACTCGGTGACCGCGTGCAGTTCGGGAACCCCGGCGACCTGCTCCTTGAGGAAGTACTCCACTGCCTTGACGTCATGGTTGGTGGTGCGCTCGATCTCCTTGATGCGCTCGGCATCGGCGACCGAGAATTCGCTGACGAGCCGGCCGAGAAAGGCCGTGGCCTCGGCCGACAGGGGCGGGACCTCGACGATCTGCGGGTGCGCGGCAAGGCGCTCCAGCCAGCGGACCTCGACGGTGACGCGGGCGCGGATCAGGCCGAATTCACTGAAATGCTCGCGCAGCGACTCGGCCTTGGAGCCGTAGCGGCCGTCGACAGGGGAAAGGGCGGTGAGCGGAGAGAGCTGCATGGTATCGTCCGGTATCTCGGGGCGCCGTGACGGCGGCGCCAAACGGTTGGCAAAAAGGCGTGTTCAGCGCCACTGCTCCAGGGCCTTGCGCATGGCGCTGCGCTGGAACAGCAGCTTCCAGCGACGGCCGCCCTGCTGGTGCCAGAGCAGGGCGAAGCGAATCCCTGAGAGCAGGGCGGCGCGGACGCGTTCGGGCATCATGCGCTGCTGCAACAGGCTGGGCTCGCCCTGGACCACGATGCGCTGGCGGAAGGTCGAGATGGTGTCCTGATAGAGCTCGCCGAGGCTGGCCACCACGTTCTCGTGGGTCTCGCCGAAATGCTCGGCCTGCCCCTGGATGCGGGTCAGCCGCTCGCCCAGGGTGTCCATCATGGTGTCCTGCTGGCGCAGCTTCTGCATCAGCATCAGCAGCGTGAAGCCGTAGCGCAGTACGTTGGGATCGGTACGCTGGCGGGCGACGATGGCGTCGAGCACGTCCAGCCCCAGTCGCAGGTTGTTGGGGTGGCCGCCGTAGATGGCCTCGAAGGAGGCGGGATTGGTGTCCAGCGTGGCCCGTAGCTGGGTGTCCCAGGCCCGTGCGTCGCACTGCCCCTGGCGGGCCAGTTGGTCGACCAGGGCGGCGGCCTGGAAGACCCCTGCCAGGGCCAGGGTCTGCCGCGAAACGGGATCGTCGGGGGCCGTGTGAATGGGGGTGGCGTTCATGCGGCCAGCGTCTCCCGTTGCCAGGTGTCACGAATCACGCCACCGCCGAGGCAGACGTCGCCGTCGTAGAGCACCAGCGATTGTCCCGGCGTCACCGCGCGTTGCGGATCGTCGAAGTGAACCTCCACGCCGCCGTCGTCGCGGGTGTGCATGCGGCAGGGCACGTCGGCCTGGCGGTAGCGGGTCTTGGCGGTGAGCCGCGCCTCGCTGGCCGGCGGCTGCCCGGCGATCCAGTCCATGGCCTCGGTGGTCAGCGCATCACTGTACAGCAGCGGATGATGCTTGCCCTGGACCACGATCAGCACGTTGCGCGCGAGATCCTTGTCGGCGACGTACCAGGGGGCATCCGGATAGTCGGCCAGTCCGCCGATTCCCAGTCCCTGGCGCTGGCCGAGGGTGTAGTACATCAGCCCCATGTGTTCGCCGATGTCGTCGCCCTCGGGGGTCTCGATGCGCCCCGGCTGAGCCGGCAGGTACTGCTGCAGGAAGTCGCGGAAGCGACGCTCGCCGATGAAGCAGATGCCGGTGGAATCCTTCTTGCGGGCGGTGACCAGATCGTGGCGCTCGGCGAGTTCGCGCACCCGGGGCTTTTCCAGTTCGCCCACCGGGAACAGGGTGCGGGCGATCGCGGCCTCGGGCACGGCGTGCAGGAAATAGCTCTGATCCTTGTTGGCATCGAGCCCCTTGAGCAGGCGCGCCCGGCCGTCGCGCTCGCCGCGGCGCACGTAGTGGCCGGTGGCGATCGCCTCGGCACCCAGCATCTCGGCGTATTCGAGAAACACCTTGAACTTGATCTCGCGGTTGCACAGCACATCCGGGTTGGGAGTGCGCCCGGCGCGGTACTCGGCGAGGAAATGCTCGAAGACGTTGTCCCAGTATTCGGCAGCGAAATTGGCGGTGTGCAGGGGAATGCCCAGCTTGTCGCACACCGCCTGGGCATCCGCCAGGTCCTCCCTGGCAGTGCAGTATTCGGTGCCGTCGTCCTCGTCCCAGTTTTTCATGAACAGGCCTTCGACCTGATAGCCCTGTTCGAGCAGCAACAGGGCCGAGACGGAGGAGTCGACACCGCCGGACATGCCGACGATGACCTTGCCGGTGGCTGAAGGCGCCGTAGCTTGGGGCATAACGTCCCTCGAGTGGAACAGGGGTGAATCGCGATGGCGCGGATTATACCCGAAACCGGTCACGGGCTTCGAGCATCAGGCTTCGTGGATGACCGACAGTGGAAAGCGCCGCCCTGCGTGATAGTCGCGAATCCGGGTGAGCACCAGCGGGCTGCGCAGGCGCCCCTCCTGCGCCAGGGACTCGATCTCCTCGAGACACAGCCAGTGCGCGCCGAGGATGCCGTGGTCGAGCGGCGTCGCGAGTGCGCCCCCAGGGCGGGCGATGAAGCCGTGGCTGTGAAAGATCAGGCCCTCGGCGGCGGTGAAGATGTACAGCCCCAGATAATCGGTGATGGTCACGTCCCGGGCGGTTTCCTCGCGGGTCTCGCGGCGTGCCGCCTCGGTCAGGCGCTCGCCCGGCTCCAGGTGGCCGGCGGGCTGGTTGAACACGCTGACCGGGCCGCCGCGATCCTCTTCCACCAGCAGGAAGCGGTCGTCACGGGGGATCACCGTGGCGACGGTGACGCGCGGGGTCCAGCGGCTCATGAGCGTGACCTCCGGCGGCGTGTGTCCGGGGTACGTTTGCCCGGGGCACGCTTGCCCGGGGCGCGTGACCGCGGTGCCGCCGGCGCGTGCAGGACTTCCCGGCGCCACTGCCCCGGCGCCAGGCCGTCGAGCCGCCAGGGGCCGATCGCCACGCGGATCAGGCGCAGGGTGGGGTGGCCGACATGGGCCGTCATGCGCCGGACCTGGCGGTTGCGGCCCTCGTCGATGGTCAGCTCGAGCCAGCGGGTGGGGATGCCGGCGCGCTGGCGGATCGGCGGGTCGCGCGGCGGCACCTCCGGTGCGTCAAGGCGCTTTACCCGGGCCGGGCGAGTGGGGCCGTCGTTGAGGGTCACCCCGCGGCGCAGGGCCTCGAGGGCGTCGTCGTCCGGCGTGCCCTCGACCTGGACCCAGTAGGTCTTGGGCTGCTTGTGGCGCGGGTGGCTGATGCGCTGGATCAGTGCACCGTCGTCGGTGAGCAGCAGCAGGCCCTCGGAGTCGTAGTCGAGCCGGCCGGCGGCATAGATACCGGGCACGTCGATGGCATCGGCCAGGGTCGCCCGGCCGCGCTCGTCGGTGAACTGCGAGAGCATGCGGTAGGGCTTGTGCAGCAGATAGAGGGCGCTCATGGCGGGTGTGGCTCGTTGATCGGGAAATTGTCGACATTGTTCATGCGGACCCGGGCCGGCACTGTTATACTGCGGCCCGACCGCAGGGGTACCAGCGCCGAACCGTGAACCGGGGCCATCCCCGACGCCCGCTCGACGGGGCGGCCCGGGCGCCGGGGTGACTACCCAGTCTACCGCAATCGGGCCGGCCGCTCGCCGGTGCCGTCAGGTGCCGCGGGCCCGGTTGGCAGCGACGCCGATTTCTTGCAATCGCAGCGACACAGAGAGGTTAACGCAACGATGTCCAAATCGCCGAAGATCATCTACACGCTTACCGACGAGGCCCCGGCACTGGCGACCCATTCCCTGTTGCCGATCATCGACGCCTTCACCGACCCGGCCGGCATCGACGTCGAGACGCGCGACATCTCTCTGGCGGGTCGCATCATTTCGCTGTTTCCCGACTACCTCACCGACGAACAGCGCATCGCCGATGACCTGGCCGAACTCGGCGAGCTGACCAAGGCGCCGGAAGCCAACATCATCAAGCTGCCTAACATCAGCGCTTCCGTGCCCCAGCTCAAGGCGGCCATCAAGGAGCTGCAGTCCCAGGGCTACAAGCTGCCCGACTACCCGGAAGACCCCGCCAGCGATGCCGATCGCGACATCAAGGCGCGCTACGATCGCGTCAAGGGCAGTGCGGTCAACCCGGTGCTGCGCGAGGGCAACTCCGATCGCCGTGCGCCGCAGTCGGTCAAGAACTTCGCCCGCAAGTACCCGCATCGTCTGGGCGAGTGGAGTGCCGACTCCCGCTCCCACGTTTCCCACATGAGCGACGGTGACTTCTACGCCAGCGAGAAGTCCGCGGTCATGGCCGCCGAGGGCAGCGTCAAGATCACGCTTCACGGCGCCGATGGCGACGTCACGGTGCTCAAGGAGGCCGTGCCGGTGCTGGCCGGTGAGGTGATCGACGCCGCGGTGATGAGCCGTCAGGCGCTGCGCCGCTTCGTCGCCGAGGCCATCGAGGATGCCAGGTCGCAGGACGTGCTGTTCTCGCTGCACCTCAAGGCGACCATGATGAAGGTCTCCGACCCGATCATGTTCGGCATCGTGGTCTCCGAGTTCTACAAGGAGGTGCTGGCCAAGTACGCCGACGACCTCAAGCAGGTCGGCTTCGACCCCAACAACGGCATCGGTGACCTCTACGCCACCATCCAGTCGCTGTCCGAGGACAAGCGCCAGGCCATCGAGTCCGACATCCAGGCGCTGTACGCCGAGCGCCCGTCGCTGGCGATGGTCAACTCGCACAAGGGCATCACCAACCTGCACGTGCCCTCTGATGTGATCATCGACGCCTCCATGCCGGCGATGATCCGCGATTCCGGCAAGATGTGGGGCGCCGACGATGCCCTGCACGACACCAAGGCCGTGATCCCCGATCGCAGCTATGCCGGCATCTACCAAGTGGTAATCGAGGACTGCAAGAAGAACGGCGCCTTCGATCCGACCACCATGGGCAGCGTGCCCAACGTCGGCCTGATGGCCCAGAAGGCCGAGGAGTACGGCTCCCACGACAAGACCTTTCAGATTCCGGCGGCCGGCACCGTGCGCGTCACCGACGCGCAGGGCAACGTGGTCTTCGAGCATGCCGTCGAGGAAGGCGACATCTGGCGCATGTGCCAGACCAAGGACGCGCCGATCCAGGACTGGGTCAAGCTGGCCGTGGCCCGTGCCCGTGACAGCCAGACGCCGGCGGTATTCTGGCTCGACGCCAACCGCGGCCACGACGCCCAGCTGATCGAGAAGGTCGAGACCTACCTGAAGGATCACGACACGGACGGCCTGGATATCCGCATCATGGCGCCGGAAGACGCCATGCGCTTCTCGCTGGAGCGGATCCGCGCCGGCAAGGACACCATTTCCGTGACCGGCAACGTGCTGCGCGACTACCTGACCGACCTGTTCCCGATCATGGAGCTGGGTACCAGTGCCAAGATGCTCTCCATCGTGCCGCTGATGAACGGCGGCGGCCTGTTCGAGACCGGTGCCGGCGGCAGTGCGCCCAAGCACGTCCAGCAGTTCCTGGAAGAGAATCACCTGCGCTGGGATTCGTTGGGCGAGTTCCTGGCCCTGGCCGCCTCGCTCGAGCATCTGGGCAAGACCTTCGACAACGCCCGGGCCCGGGTGCTGGCCAAGGCCCTGGACCAGGCCAACGGCGAGTTCCTCGACAGCAACAAGTCGCCGTCGCGCAAGGTCGGCGAGATCGACAACCGCGGCAGCCACTTCTATCTGGCGCTCTACTGGGCCAAGGCCGTGGCCGCCCAGGACGAGGACGCCGAGCTCAAGGCCCAGTTCGCCGAGCTGGCGCAAAAGCTCGAGGACAATGAGGCCGCGATCATGACCGAACTCAACGGTGTGCAGGGACAGCCGGTGGATATCCGTGGTTACTACCACCCGGATCATGCACTGACCAGCCAGGCCATGCGCCCGAGCAAGACGCTCAACGACGCCCTGGGTGTCGTCAAGGACTGAGCCTTCGCTCACCGTGTATCGACGGATCCCCGCTCGCCAGGCGAGCGGGGTTTTTTTGTTGACCCCCTTGCAAGGTGACGGCTGCGGACGCATCTTGCAGGGAACCCCGAAGGCGCGGCGACGTCTCATGATGGAGACGCGATGAGCCACGCCTACGGCTTGTAGAGATGGATTCTGGCTCTTATGTTCAATAGAGACGAGACAATGTCGATGACCGCCGTGGCGTCACGGCTCGCGGTGAATGCGGCGGTATTCGCGTCAATCCGGGGAGATACGGTTCGCGCCGGGATGACGCGGCCGCCGGGCCCCGAGGAGGAAGGGGAAGGCGAGCTTGCCACCCGCCCGGCCGACCCGGAGCTCGAGGAGCCGCCGCGCTACAAGGTGGTGCTCCACAACGACGATTACACCCCCATGGAATTCGTCGTCGAGGTGCTGCAGACCTTCTTCTACATGGACCACGAGAAAGCCGTGCAGATCATGATGGCGGTCCATACCCAGGGCAAGGCGACCTGCGGCATCTACACCCGCGACATCGCGGAAACCAAGAGTCATCAAGTCAACGAGTACGCGCGAGAATGCCAGCATCCATTGCTGTGCGACATCGACAGGGCCGACTGACGCCTGGCAACGTGACAGTCAGGGGTTGCGAAAGACTCCAAAGTGCCCGATTGTGAAAGTGCCGACGATGCCCGAGGCGGCGAGAAGGGGACTGCCATGCTGAGCAAAGAACTTGAACTGACCCTGAACACGGCCTTCACGGTGGCGCGCTCCAAGCGGCATGAATTCATGACCGTCGAGCATCTGCTGCTGGCCCTGCTGGACAATGCGTCGGCCGCCGACGTGCTGCGTGCCTGCGGCGCCAGCCTCGACAAGCTGCGTTCCGATCTGCAGGACTTCATCAACTCCACGACGCCGCTGATTCCCGAGGATCAGGAGGACCGCGAGACCCAGCCGACCCTGGGCTTCCAGCGCGTGCTGCAGCGCGCCGTCTTCCACGTGCAGTCCTCCGGCAAGTCCGAGGTCACCGGCGCCAACGTGCTGGTGGCGATCTTCTCCGAGCAGGAAAGCCAGGCCGTCTATTTCCTGAAACAGCAGAACGTGGCCCGCGTCGATGCGGTCAACTACATAGCCCATGGCATCTCCAAGGTGGCCGGCCACGGACAGAACCCGTCGCCGTCCCAGGAGGCCGAAGAGGGGGAAGAGGGTATGAGCGAAGGCAATGCCCACCCGTTGACCGGCTACGCGACCAATCTCAACGAGCAGGCCCGTCTCGGCAAGATCGACCCCTTGATCGGTCGCGATCACGAACTCGAGCGGACCGTGCAGATCCTGGCGCGGCGGCGCAAGAACAACCCGCTGCTGGTCGGCGAGGCCGGGGTCGGCAAGACGGCGATCGCCGAGGGTCTGGCCAAGCGCATCGTCGAGGAGGACGTGCCCGACGTCATCAGCGACGCCGTGGTCTATGCGCTGGACATGGGCGCGCTGCTGGCCGGCACCAAGTATCGCGGTGACTTCGAGAAGCGCCTCAAGGCGCTGCTCGCCGAGCTCAAGAAGCAGCCCAATGCCATCCTGTTCATCGACGAGATTCACACGGTGATCGGCGCCGGCGCGGCCTCCGGCGGCGTGATGGATGCCTCCAACCTGCTCAAGCCGCTGCTCTCCTCCGGCGAGCTGCGCTGCATCGGTTCGACCACCTTCCAGGAATTCCGCGGCATCTTCGAGAAGGATCGCGCCCTGGCGCGTCGGTTCCAGAAGGTCGATGTGCTCGAGCCCACGGTCGAGGACACGATCCGCATTCTCAAGGGGCTGCGCGGACGCTTCGAGGAGCACCACCAGCTCAAGTACACCGATGGGGCGCTGGACAGCGCCGTGCGCCTGGCGGACCGTTACATCAACGACCGCCACCTGCCCGACAAGGCGATCGACGTGATCGACGAGGCGGGAGCGCACCAGCGCCTGCTGCCGCCCGAGATGCGGGTCGCGACCATCGACACCGAACAGGTCGAGGCAGTGGTGGCGTCGATCGCGCGGATTCCGCCGAAGAGCGTTTCCTCGTCGGATCGCAAGCTGCTCTCCAACCTCGATCGTGACCTGAAGATGCTGGTCTTTGGTCAGGACGAGGCCATCGACAGCCTGGCGGCGGCGATCAAGCTCTCGCGGGCAGGGCTCAAGTCTCCCGACAAGCCGGTCGGCAGCTTCCTGTTCGCCGGGCCGACCGGGGTCGGCAAGACCGAGGTGGCTCGCCAGCTTTCCCAGTTGATGGGCATCTCGCTGGTGCGCTTCGACATGTCGGAGTACATGGAGCGCCACACCGTGTCGCGGCTGATCGGTGCGCCTCCCGGCTATGTCGGTTACGACCAGGGCGGGCTGCTGACCGAGGCGGTCACCAAGCAGCCACACTGCGTACTGCTGCTCGACGAGATCGAGAAGGCGCACCCCGAGGTCTTCAATCTGCTGCTGCAGGTCATGGATCACGGTCGCCTGACCGACAACAACGGCCGCGAGGCGGATTTCCGTCACGTGATCCTGATCATGACCTCGAACGCCGGGGCCGAGCAGATCGCGCGGCGCTCGATCGGCTTCCAGACGCAGGATCACTCCACGGACGGCATGGAGATGATTCGCAAGACCTTCACGCCGGAGTTCCGCAACCGTCTGGACGGCATCATCCAGTTCCACGGCCTGGCGCCGGACATCGTGCGCAACGTGGTCGACAAGTTCCTGGTCGAACTGCAGGCCCAGCTCGACGAGAAGCGGGTTCAGCTGGATGTGGACGAAGCCGCCAAGGCCTGGCTGGCCGAGAAGGGCTACGATCCCGAGATGGGAGCCCGGCCGATGGCGCGTGTGATCCAGGAGAAACTCAAGAAACCGTTGGCGGAACTCATCCTGTTCGGCGAACTGGCCGAGCACGGCGGTCTGGTGCATGTCACCGTGGAGGGTGGCGAGTTGCACCTGGCCACGGAGGCCGAGGTCGCCTGACGTCGCCAGCTACCGGTGGACGAGGGGCCGGCTCCGGCCCCGTATCCGCCTTGCCGATCGCGCCTCGTCCCCGGACGGGGCGTTTTCACGAGGAGGGTGGCGTGCTGCGCATCGACGTCGAAGCGGCGGCGTGTGTCACGGTTGCCGGTGCCGGCTGGCCGCGGACGAGAGAAGTCGGTTCAGGCAAGGCCTGTGACGCCGCGGCGACAAGGGGGCGGTGGAGGCGCGTTCAGCGAGAACGGTAGACGATGCGGCCCTTGGAGAGGTCATAGGGCGTCAGTTCAACCTTGACCTTGTCACCGGTCAGGATGCGGATGTAGTTCTTGCGCATCTTGCCGGAAATGTGTGCGGTGACGACATGGCCGTTTTCCAGCTCGACGCGAAACATGGTGTTGGGCAGCGTGTCGACGACGACACCTTCCATTTCGATATGATCTTCTCGTGCCATATAGGCGAACCCTCGATGGTGGACTAGGTCATCACGATGACGTCGTTGCCATGCTGCAACGCCGTCATCGATCAAGATAGCCCGATATTTTGCCGCATGCCGCGCGCCAAGGCAAAGAATCAGCGCTGCCGACGGGGAATCGCCCGGCGCCAGTGACGGCCATCAAGGAACTCGAGCGGCTGGAAGGCCTGCTTGTAGTTCATCTTCGATGACTCGCGGATCCAGTACCCCAGGTAGACATGTGCCAGGCCCAGGCGGCGGGCCAGCTCGATCTGGTAAAGCACGGCATGAGTGCCCAGCGAGCGCCGGGCGTATGCGGCATCGGGGTCGAAGAAGGTATAGATCGCCGACAGCCCGTGACCGAGGATATCGATGGCGGCGACGCCGAGCAGCTGCCCCTTCAGCCGGAACTCCAGCAGCCGGGCGTAGGGATGGTCCAGGGTCAGGAAGGTGCGATACTGCTCGTGGCTCGGCGGATACATGTCGCCGTCGGCATGGCGGGTGCGAATGTAACGTGCGTAAAGCGCATAGTGTTCGGGGTCGAAGACGGCGGGGCGGTCGTGCCATTCCAGATCCGCGTTGCGCTGCCGGAGCTTGCGCTGCGTGCGGCTGGGGGTGAAGTCGGCCACCGGAATGCGTACCGAGATGCAGGCGCTGCAGCCCTCGCAGTGCGGGCGATAGAGATGGCGCCCGCTGCGCCGGAAGCCGAGCAGCGCCAGCGAATCGTAGACGCCTTGCCCGGGCGATTCCTGAGGATCGAGAAACAGCGTCGTCGCCTCGCGGCCGGGCAGGTAACTGCAGGCATGAGGGACGGTCAGGAAGAAGCGCAGATCCCTGGCCGGCTGTCGCGGCGTGCTACTGCTCACGATCTCGGCCTCCCGAATGGCAGCGAAATGGCGGGGCCAGTACCCAGGATTCCGCCGGTAGGGCGGCATAATGCTCAAGATAGTCGATGAATGCCTCGCGGGCGATCTCCCGGGCGCCCAGGCTGGCCAGGTGGGCGGTGTGCATCTGGCAGTCGATCAGACCGCCGCCCTGGGCCTGCAGGTGGTGGGCCAGATGCACCAGGGCGATCTTGGAGGCATCGTTCTCGCGACTGAACATCGATTCGCCGAAGAACATGCGTCCCAGCGCCACCCCGTAGAGGCCGCCGACCAGCTGCCCGTCACGCCAGACTTCCACCGAGTGCGCATGGCCCAGCGCGTGAAGGCGCTGGTAAGCGGCCTGCATGGCGGCGGTGATCCAGGTGCCGTCGGCATCCTCTCGCGGGGCGGCGCAGGCGGTGATGACGTCGGCGAAGCACTGGTCGCGACTGACCGTGAAGCCGCCGTTGCGCAGCCGCTTGGCAAGGCTGCGCCGCACCCGGATCTCCTCGGGAAACAGCACCAGGCGGGGGGTCGGGCACCACCAGAGGATCGGCTGGTCGTCGCTGAACCAGGGAAAGATACCGCGCCGGTAGGCGGCCAGCAGCCACTCGGGGGTGAGGGCGCCGCCGGCGGCCAGCAGACCCGGCGGCGCGTCGAAGGCGTCGGCGATGTCGGGAAACTGCACGGGGGACTCGGCTAGCCAGGGCAACATGAGGTGGCGGGTCTCGTGATCGGGGTGTCGGCGACAAGTGTGCCGCCGCTAACCGCTGCGCTCAATGCCCGGCCGGCCCCCTGTGACCGCCGGGTCTGGCTCGGTATGATGGCGGGCATGGAACGGGGCGGCGCCCGCGGGGCTCGCCGTTGCCGAGGACGGAAAGGGAGAAGGCCTTTTGCGCAAGACATCGTCTGAAGGGCGTCGCCAGAGCGCCGCCCAGGCCCGGGAACGGGCGCGTCGGTTCGGCCTGCGGCTGCAGGGCGCGACGCGGGAGGGCACGGTGATCGTGCTGCTCGCGACGTGCATCTTTCTGCTGCTGGCCCTGTTCAGCTATTCGCCCGCGGATCCCGGCTGGTCGCACAGCGGGCCGGAGCAGGCGGTGAGCAACTGGATGGGGGCCTTCGGTGCCTGGCTGTCCGACGTGCTCTATTCGCTGTTCGGGGCCAGCGCCCTCTGGTGGCCCGGGATGCTGGGCTTCGCCGCCTGGCGCCTGATGCGCCGTCGCGAGGTGCGCCTGGAGTGGGATGCCACGGCGCTGGCGGTGCGGGCCGGCGGGCTGGTGCTGCTGGTCATGGCCACCACCAGCCTCGGGGCGCTGCATTTCTACAACCCGCACAGCGACCTGCCCTATCAGGCCGGCGGCATCCTCGGCGAAGGGCTCTCCGGTGCCCTGACGCCCACGGTGGGGCGGCGCGGGGCCACGCTGGTCGCGCTGGTCGCCTTCCTGGCCGGCTTCCCGCTGTTCTCCGGGCTGTCGTGGCTGACGGTCATGGACGAACTGGGGCTGCGCTTTCATCGCGGCCTGCAGTGGCTGAGTGGCCAGTTCGGCCTGGCGCGCGAGGCGCTGCCCCGTCGACGCGAGAGCGATGCGGCCGGCGAGGCAGAGGATGCCTCGATGTCCGGGCCGGAGGAGGACGCGGCGGCCGACGCCGAGCCCACCCGCCGGTGGTGGCAGCGGCGGCGCGAGGAGCCGGCGCTGGCCGGCGGACCGCGCCAGGAGCCCAACCTGGGCGACATCGGCGGAGCCCCGGCCGAGCCCGACGGGCCCCCGCAGACGGCCCCCCGCGAGCGCGCCCACGAAGACACCAGCACCGAGATCCCCTGGGACGCCCCCGAGCGCACGCCCTCGGCCAGGCAGCCGGGCGCGGCCTCTGCGGCTGATGCGCCGCCCTCTGCGGCCGATGCGCCGGCCTCATCGAGCGCCCCCGAGTCTTCCCGCGACGCCGGGGCGGCCTCCTCGCCACGGCAAACGGCCGATGCGCAGTCGCCGAGGCCCGAGCCGTCGGCACGGCAGGCGGCCGATCTGCAAGCGTCGAGGCCCGAGCCCCCCGCGCGCCAGGTGGGCGACGAGCCGGCGGCCCGCCCCGAGCCGTCGGTGGAGGCGCGGCGCCACGAGCCATCGCTCAATCTGGAGGCCGCGGCTGCCACCCCGGCGCGTCAGGACAATGCCCCGCCGGAACCGGTGCTGCCCGACGACGAGCCGATCATCCCCGCCAGCCTGTCGCGGCCGGTCCGGGATGAGCCGCCGGCGACGCCGGCTCGCGACCGTACCGAAGCGGCGCCGAAGAACGAATCGACCGCCAGCGCGCACTCGCCAGCGCCGCGAGCCGACACGCCGGTGCGCGATGAACGCCCGGCGCCGGCCGAGCCCGAGCCTGCCCCGCCGCCCGAGGCGCCGGCTGCTCGTGAGCCCGCCGTCCGTGCCGATCACAGGCCCGCCGAACACGCGGAGGCGCATGACGACACCCCGCCCGACCGGCAGGCCGAGGCGCCGATGCCGCCTTTCGCTCCGCGCGAGCCCGAGCCCGAGGCGCCCGCTGCCGACGAGCCGCGCATCGCCGGCGCGGAGCAGGCCCGGGAAGCGGCCCGCGATCCGGGCGGCCCGGCGCTGTGGACGGTCGAGCATCTGCAGAACCAGCGCCCGGTGCTCGATGACCTGCCCGAGCCGGACGGCGACTTCCCGTCGCTGCGCCTGCTCACGCCGCCGGATCCGCACCAGCCCAACTACACCCCGGAGCAGCTGGCCGACATGGCCGAGCTGCTCGAGACGCGGCTGCGTGAATACGGGGTCAAGGCCGAGGTGGTCGAGACCTGGCCGGGGCCGGTAATCACGCGCTTCGAGATCAAGCCCGCCGCCGGGGTGAAAGTGTCCAAGATCAGCAACCTGGCCAAGGATCTGGCGCGCTCGCTGATGGTCAAGAGCGTGCGCGTGGTCGAGGTGATTCCGGGGCGGCCCACCGTGGGCATCGAGATTCCCAACCCCAACCGGGCGATGATCCGGCTGCGCGAGGTGATCGATTCCGACGCCTACCAGCAGGCCACCTCGCCGCTGACCCTGGCGCTGGGGCACGACATCGGCGGCGCCCCGGTGGTCGCCAACCTCGGCAAGATGCCGCACCTGCTGGTCGCCGGTACCACCGGCTCGGGCAAGTCCGTCGGGGTCAACGGCATGCTGATCTCGATGCTGCTCAAGGCGACCCCCGAGGACGTGCGGATGATCATGGTCGACCCCAAGATGCTGGAGCTGTCGGTCTACGATGGCATCCCGCACCTGCTGGCGCCGGTGGTCACCGACATGAAGGAGGCCGCCAACGGCCTGCGCTGGTGCGTGGCGGAGATGGAACGCCGCTACAAGCTGATGGCGGCGATGGGGGTGCGCAACATCGCCGGTTTCAACGCCAAGCTCGACGAGGCCGAGCGCGCCGGCGCCCAGGTCGCCGACCCGCTGTGGGAGCCGCAGCCCTGGCAGATGCACGAACAGCCGCCGGTGCTCGAGAAGCTGCCCTACATCGTGGTGGTGATCGACGAGTTCGCCGACATGTTCATGATCGTCGGCAAGAAGGTCGAGGAGCTGATCGCGCGGCTGGCCCAGAAGGCGCGTGCGGCGGGCATCCACCTGATTCTCGCCACCCAGCGGCCGTCGGTGGATGTGGTCACCGGCCTGATCAAGGCCAACATACCCACGCGGATGGCCTTCCAGGTCTCGTCCAAGGTCGATTCGCGGACCATCCTCGATCAGGGGGGCGCGGAGAACCTGCTCGGCCACGGTGACATGCTCTACCTGCCGGCCGGCGCCGGCATGCCGACCCGTGTCCACGGCGCCTTCGTCGATGACGACGAGGTGCATCGGGTGGTCGAGGACTGGAAGCGTCGCGGCGAGCCGGAGTACATCGAGGAGATCCTCTCCGGCGGCGTCTCCGCCGATGCCCTGACCGGCCTGGAGGCCGAGGGCGGTGGCGACGGCGACGATGCCGAGCAGGACGCGCTCTACGACGAGGCGGTGATGTTCGTCACCGAGTCGCGCCGGGCCTCGATCTCCGCCGTGCAGCGCCGCTTCAAGATCGGCTACAACCGCGCGGCGCGGCTGGTCGAGGCCATGGAAGCCGCCGGCGTGGTGTCGTCGATGGGCACCAACGGCAGCCGCGAGGTACTGGCGCCGCCGCCGGTGGGGGATTGAACCCCGGCGGCCGCGCTGCGGTCCATGAAACACGGGGTGCGAGCCACCCCGGGCGTCCATCATTACCAAGGAGATGGCATGAAAGGGTTCAAGACACTGATGGCGACCGGCCTGCTGCTGTTGCTGGCCCCTCTGGCGGCCAGTGCGGATTCGCAGGCGGCCGATCGGCTGGCGACGCTGCTCGAGCCGCTCGACAGCTATGCCGCCGACTTCGATCAGAAGATTCTCGACAGCAGCGGCAACCGCCTGCAGGAGGCCAGGGGGCGGATGTGGCTGTCGCGTCCCGGCAAGTTCCGCTGGGAGGTGGAGGACCCCTACCGCCAGGTCGTGGTGTCGGACGGTGACAAGGTCTATCTCTACGACCCGGATCTGGAGCAGGTCACGGTGCAGCCACTGGATACCCGGGTCACGCATACCCCGGCCTTGCTGCTATCGGGCAGCAGTGACGCGCTCACCAAGAACTACCGGGTCTCGCGTCAGCAGCAGGGCACCGCCGAAACCTTCACGCTGATTCCGCAGACTCCCGATACCCTGTTCGAGTCACTCAAGATGATCTTCTACAGCGAGCGCCTCGGCGGGCTCAAGATGACCGACAGTACCGGCCAGCAGACGGCGATTCGCTTCGACAACGTCGAGGTCAACCCGGCCATCGAGACCGATCGCTTTCACTTCGCCATTCCCGACGGGGCCGATGTGATCCGCGAGGCCGGCTGAACCCATCCCGGCATGTCGCCGTTGTTGTCTTTCCGAACGCTCGGCCCGTGCCGGGCGTTCGTCATTGTGGCGGGTGATGGGCATCGGCCTCGGCGTCCAGGCTGGCCCGCCACTCCTGCATCTGCTTGAAGCGCTTTTCCTGACCGTGGTCGCTGGGTGCGAAAAAGGCGGCGCTCGGCAGCTCGCCGGGCCAGCAGTCGTGCGCGCTGCCGGCCGGGTAGGCGTGGGGTTCGTTGTGCGCATAACGGTAGCCCTCGCCGTGACCCAGCGAGGCCATCAGCTTGGTGGGGGCGTTCCGCAGATAGGTGGGGACCTCGAAATGGGGGTGGTCGGCGACGAAAGCCTGGGCTGTCTTCCAGGCCTGATCGATGGCGTTGCTCTTGGGGGCCACGGCCAGGTGAATGGCCGCATGGGCGATGGCGCGCTGGCCCTCGTAGTCGCCGAGACGCAGGTAGGCATCCCAGGCGGCCATGACCAGTGGCAGGGCACGGGGCTCGGCGTTGCCGACATCTTCGGAAGCGATCGCCGCCAGACGACGAATCACGTCCAGCGGGTCGCCGCCGCCCTGGACGAAGCGGGCGATGTAGAGCAGAGCTGCGTCGGGGCGTGAGGAACGCACCGACTTGTGGATCGCCGAGAGCAGATCGTAGTAGTGATCGCCCTGCTTGTCGAAGGCACTGGCCTGATGGCCGATGACCGCCTCGAGGGCGTCGTGTTCCAGATGCTCGCGGCCCGTGTCGTCGGTGCGCGTGAAGTCGCAGGCGGACTCGAGCAGGCCCAGGGCGCGTCGGGCGTCGCCGCCGCTGGCCCGGGCGAGGGTCGCCAGCACGGCGTCCCCGGCATGAATGTGCCGAGCCCCGAGGCCGCGTTGCACATCGCCGAGGGCGCGTCGCATCACCGCGATCAGCTCGGCCTCGCCGAGTGTCTTGAGAACGTAGACCCGCGCTCGCGAGAGCAGTGCCGAGTTGACCTCGAACGAGGGGTTCTCGGTGGTGGCGCCGATCAGTGTCAGCAGCCCCGACTCGACGTGGGGCAGCAGGGCGTCCTGCTGGCTCTTGTTGAGACGATGAATCTCGTCGAGAAACAGCACCGTGGGCCGCTGGCGAGCCCGGGCGTCGCGGGCGCGCTCGACGGCGGCGCGAAGTTCCTTGACGCCGGCCATCACCGCCGACAGGTGTTCCAGGGTGGCCCCCGAGGCCGCGGCGAGAATCTCGGCCAGGGTGGTCTTGCCGACCCCCGGTGGCCCCCACAGGATCATCGAGCGCAGCCGCCCGCTTTCGGCCATGCGGCGCAGGGGCTTGTCGGGGCCGACCAGCGCAGGCTGGCCGAGGTAGTCATCGAGGCTCCGCGGGCGCATGCGAAAGGCGAGCGGGGCATTGTCATCGGTCGCAGCCGAGTCGGAAAACAGGTCCATGGCGGTATGTCGCTTCGTCGTGTCGCTGCCGTTGGCGGGATTCAACGGGCGCCGGAGCGCCTGTGCCACTAGTGTGATACACGTCGCAGGGCGAAAACAGTCGCACCCGTTGTCGAATGGCTGATGATCAAAAAGATGCCGGGGGGCGCAAGTCGCCTACACTGGGTGAATGATTCAGGGCTACCCCCGTCGCTCAATGTCCAGCAGAGGAGGCTCTCGCCATGCCCATGCTCAATCAATTGCGCCAGGACCATGCCAACATGGCGCGCCTGTTGCACGTGCTCTCGCTCAAGCACAGGACGCTGGATGAGGGCGAGCGGCCCAATTTCCAACTGGTCCGCGAGGTGGTCGATTTCATCCTCGACTACATGAGCGGCTTCACGGTACCGCTGGAGCGGATCTGTGGTGAGCGCCTGATGACGCGCGTGCCCGAGGTCGATGACCTGATCACGCGGCTGACCACGGACTACGAGGCGCTGCATCGTCGCCTGATGCGCCTGTCGGAGGATCTGGACATGATCCTGATGGATGCCGTCGTGCCGATGGACCGCTTCGCCGACGACCTCCAGGCCTATCTGGAGGCGCACCGCGCCTACCTGCGTGCCGAACGCGAGGAGCTGTTTCCGCTGATTCGCGAGCATTTCGACGAGAAGGATCTCGAGGAACTGGCCAGGGCGCTCCCGGAAGGGGCCGAACGCGAGCTGGCGCGACTGCAGGATGCCTACCCGGAGCTGTATGCCGAATTCAGCGAGGCGCCTTCGCCGCTGAGCTGAACGCCGCGCCGGGCGCGCGTTGGGCGGTGCCTCACGGGTAGGGTAGACTAGGCGCTTTTTGGCGTGGTGTGACGAGGCCTTCATGGAGCGCCTTTCGGCGAAACGGATCCTGTGTGCGGCAGCTGGCCGTGAGCGTGGCGATAGCGGCAGTGCGACGCTGGCCCGGGCCGTGCGGTCGGCGGCGCGAGCCCGTGGGGAGGGCGCATGCCCGGCCCCATTCTGATCTTCGACTCCGGCGTCGGCGGGCTGTCGGTAGCGGCATCGATTCGCGAGCGCCTGCCCGACGCCGCGCTGGCCTATGTCTGCGACAACGCCATGCTGCCCTATGGCACCAAGCCCGATGACTGGCTGGTGGCGCGCATCGCCGCGGTGTGCGAGCGCGCCGTGACGGTCAGTGGCGCCAGTGCTCTGGTGGTGGCCTGCAACACGGCCAGCACCCTGGCACTCGAAGTATTGCGGGCCCGTCTGACGATTCCGGTCGTCGGTACCGTGCCGGCCATCAAGCCCGCCGCGGCGGCCAGTCGCTCCGGCGTCATTGCGCTGCTGGCGACGTCGGCAACCGTCAACCGTCCCTATACCAAGCGCCTGATCGACACCTTCGCCGCGCATTGTCGGGTGTTGCGTCTGGCGGCCGACCCGCTGGTGGGCGAGGCCGAACGCTGCCTGGCCGGTGGCTCGGCGGATGAGGCCGTCATTGAAGCCTGCCTGGCGCCGTTGTGGCGCGAGGCGGCGCTGGACAGCGTGGTGCTGGGCTGCACGCACTTCCCGTTGCTGCGCGAGCGGCTCGTCGCCGCCTCGCCGCGCCCGGTCGCCTGGATCGATTCGGGGGCGGCGATTGCCCGACGTGTGGCGGATGTGGTCACCGCCGTGGCGCCCTGCCGGGCGGCCCAGCAGGCCTGGGCCACGGCGGTGCAGGCCGCGCCGGCGGCGGCTCTGAAGGCTCACGGATTTCCGTGTCTCGAGGCCCTGACGCTGCCCACCGATGCCGTCACGCCGGCACCGCTTGTACGCTAGTTTCCCTCGTTTTCATTATCCTGATCCGCCCTCAAGGAGATTCCGTGGCCGTACCCGTCGTCGACCCCGACCGTTACCCTGACCAGCTCGATGCCAAGCGTCAGCGCATCGAGGCTCAGTTCGCGGCCTTCTCGCCGCCGCCGCTGGAGGTCTTCGCCTCGCCGGCCAGTCACTATCGCATGCGCTGCGAGTTTCGCCTCTGGCACGAGGGCGACGACCTGTTCTATGCCATGTTCGAGGTGGACCCGGCGGAGCCCGGGAAAAAACAGGTGATTCGCCTCGACCAGTACCCGGTGGCCAGCCGACTGATCAACGAACTGATGATTCGGCTGCGCGAGGCGGTGATCGACGACCCGGTGCTGCGTCATCGACTTTTCCAGGTCGAGTTCCTGACCACGCTGAGCGGCGAGGCGCTGGTGACGCTGATCTATCACCGCCAGCTCGATGCCGCCTGGGAGGCCCGGGCCCGCGAACTGCAGGATGCGCTGGGGGTGTCGATCATCGGGCGCGCGCGCAAACAGCGTCTGGTGCTCGACCGTGATCACGTCTACGAGCGCCTGACGGTGGAGGGGCGCGAGCTGGTCTATCAGCAGGTGGAAAACAGCTTCACCCAGCCCAATGCCGAGATCAACCGGGCCATGCTGGGCTGGGCCCGCGACGTGACCCGCGATAGCCATGACGCGGACCTGGTGGAGCTCTACTGCGGCAACGGCAATTTCACGGTGGCACTGGCCGGCAATTTTCGCCGCGTGCTGGCCACCGAAATCTCGCGGACCTCGGTGGCGTCGGCCAACGTCAACCTGGCCGCCAACGGCATCGACAACGCGGTGGTGGCGCGCATGTCCGCCGAGGAGTTCGCCCAGGCGCTGGCCGGCGAGAAGCAGGGCCGACGAGTCAGCGACATGGCGCTCGATGACTATGACTTCTCCACGGTGCTCGTCGACCCGCCCCGGGCCGGGCTGGATGCCGCCAGCTGCGAGCAGCTTCGGGCCTACCGGCGCATCGTGTATATCTCGTGCAACCCGGCGACGCTGGCCGAAAACCTGTCTCAGCTCGACGATACACACCACATCCGGCGCTTCGCGCTGTTCGACCAGTTCCCCTGGACCGACCATTGCGAATGCGGCGTGTTGCTCGAGCGGCGCACCTGAACGGCGCGCCCGACCTCAAGTCAAGTGCCGGTCGATGCCTAACTGACATGCTCCATGAGTAACCCGGCATGACGATGGGGAACGCCCAGTGAGCTAGAGTATTCTCATGGGCAGCGTGAATCCCACGCAATGAACATCCCCCCGGCCGTCGCGGACGGCCGGATGCAGCCGAGGTGATTGATGCAACACGTCGCTATCGATGGCAAACAGGAGTTTCTGGCGGCGCTTCGCGAACAGCTCGCCAAGCGTCTGCCGCAGGACAAGGTCAAGGCGGTGGCCGCCTTCGCCGAGGACTTTTACGCCAGTGCCCCGCTGGAGGATCTGGTGGAGCGTCACCTCGACGATACCTATGGTGCCACGCTGACCACCTGGCATTTCATTCAGCATTTCGATCCGCGCTCGCCCAAGGTGCATGTCTACAACCCCGATTTCGAGGAGCACGGCTGGCAGTCGTCGCACACCCTGATCGAGGTACTGCATCAGGACATGCCGTTCCTGGTCGATTCGGTGCGCATCGAGCTCAACCGGCGCGGCATTACCGTCCACGCCATCCACAATGCCGTGCTGGCCGTCGAGCGTGACTCGCACCACGATCTCAAGCGCATCACCGGCACCCGCGCCAAGGATGCGCCGGGGTCGCGCGAGTCGATCATGGTCATCGAGATCGACCGCCACTCCGATCCCGAGGTGCTTGCCGAGCTGGAAACCAGCCTGCATGACGTGCTTGGCGACGTGCGCACCGCCGTCGAGGATTTCGAGCCGATGTGCCGAAAGGTCCACGACGCGCTGGAGGAACTCAAGGCAACGCGGCCGAGCCAGGTCGATGCGGCCGATCATCGCGAGGCGATCGCCTTTCTGGAATGGCTGCTCGACGACAACTTCACCTTCCTGGGCTACGACGAGTACGAGATCGCGTCCACCGGCAAGTCCAAGGATGAACTGCGCCCGGTCAAGAACAGCGAACTGGGGGTCTTCAAGCTCGACAACCCGCGCTATCGCGAGCGAATCCGCAGCGATCAGGGGGTCGAGGGCGATCACTATGTGCTGATTCCCGAACTGCTGTCGTTCGCCAAGAGCGCCTACCATTCGCGAGTGCACCGGCCGGCGTATCCCGACTACATCTCCATCGATCGTTACGACGAGTCGGGCAACGTCATCGGCGAGCGGCGCTTCATCGGCCTCTACGCCGCCGTGGTCTACAATGACTCGCCGCGCCACATTCCCGTGCTGCGTCGCAAGGTTCAGGCGGTGATGGATGCCTCCGGGGTCAACCCCAAGGGCCACAACGGCAAGCACCTGCTGCAGATTCTCGAGGTCTACCCGCGTGACGACCTCTTCCAGATCGGCACCGACGAACTGACCCGCACGGCACTGGGCATCCTCAATATCCGCGAGCGTCGCCGCGTCCGGCTGTTCATCCGCGAGGATCGCTTCGGGCGCTTCTATTCGTGCCTGGTGTTCGTGCCCCGCGATGTCTTCTCCACCGATCTGCGCGTGCGTATTCAGGAGCTGCTGTGCGAGGAGCTCGACGCCAGCTTCGGCGATTTCAACACCTACCTGTCGGAGTCGGTGCTGGCGCGTATCCAGTTCATCCTGCGTTTCAACGGCGAAGCGCCGGTGGACTACGACCTGCGCAAGCTCGAGCACAAGATTGCGCAGCTGGCGCGCAGCTGGAGCGACGACCTCCATAACGCCCTGGTCGAAGGGGTGGGCGAGGAGCGTGCCAATCATCTGATGAACCGCTACCGTGATGCCTTCCCCAGCAGCTACCGCGAGGATTTCACGGCGCGCACGGCGGTCTATGACATTCAGCACCTGTGCGAGGTCAACGAGGGTGCCCCGATCTCGGTCAGTCTCTATCGGCTGGTCGAGGAAGACGAGGAGGGCGTCAACCTCAAGCTGTTCCACGGCGACGCGCCGATCCCGCTCTCCGACGTTCTGCCGGTGATGGAGAACCTGGGGCTGCGGGTACTGGGCGAGCGGCCCTACGGCGTGCACTGCGAGGATCGTGCCTACTGGATTCACGACTTCACCCTGGAGCACAACGGCCGCGAAGTAGTCAACCTGCAGGACATGCGGGAGACCTTCATCGACGCGCTGCGGCGGATCTGGACCGGCGAGGCAGAAAACGACCCGTTCAATCGCCTGGTGATCGGGGCCGGGCTGAACTGGCGCGAGGTGGCCCTGCTGCGGGCCTACGCGCGTTATCTCAAGCAGATCCGTTTCGGCCTGTCGCAGCTCTACATCGCCACCACCCTGGCCAGCTACCCGGCCATCACCCGGGAACTGGTGCAGCTGTTCGCGCTGCGCTTCGCCCCGCGCCGGCAGAGCAAGGACCTCGACGCCACCATCGACAAGAGCATCGAGCGCCTCCACGGGCTGCTCGATCAGGTGGGCAGCCTCAACGACGACCTGCTGCTGCGCCGCTACATCGAGCTGATCCAGGCGACCCTGCGGACCAACTACTACCAGCGTGATGCCCAGGACGGCTTCAAGGACTACATCTCCTTCAAGCTCGATCCCACACGGGTGCCGCTGATGCCCAAGCCGCGCCCCCGCTACGAGATCTTCGTCTACTCGCCGCGGGTCGAGGGGGTGCATCTGCGCGGCGGCAAGGTGGCGCGCGGCGGCCTGCGCTGGTCGGATCGTCACGAGGACTTCCGCACCGAGATCCTCGGCCTGGTCAAGGCCCAGCAGGTCAAGAACGCGGTCATCGTGCCGGTGGGCGCCAAGGGCGGCTTCGTCTGCAAGCGCATGCCCGAGAACGCCGATCGGGATGCCGTGCAGAAGGAAGGCATTGCCTGCTATCAGATCTTCATTCGCGCCCTGCTGGACCTGACCGACAACCTCGAAGGTGGCGAGGTGGTACCGCCGACGGACGTGGTGCGCCACGACGAGGACGACCCCTACCTGGTGGTGGCGGCCGACAAGGGCACGGCGACCTTCTCCGATATCGCCAACGAGATCTCGCTGGAATACGGCCATTGGCTGGGCGACGCCTTTGCCTCGGGCGGTGCCCACGGCTATGACCACAAGAAGATGGCGATCACCGCCCGCGGGGCCTGGGAGTCGGTCAAGCGCCACTTCCGCGAGATGGGACTGGATACCCAGAAGGATCCGTTCTCGGTGGTCGGTGTCGGCGACATGGCCGGTGACGTGTTCGGTAACGGCATGCTGCTGTCCGACAAGATCCGCCTGCTGGGCGCCTTCAACCACCTGCATATCTTCGTCGACCCCGATCCGGACCCGGCGGCCTCGTTCGCCGAGCGCAAGCGGCTCTTCGAGCAGCCGCGCTCGAGCTGGGAGGACTATGACAGTTCGGTGATTTCTGAAGGGGGCGGCGTCTTCAAGCGCAGTGCCAAGTCGATTCCCATCAGCGAGGCGATGAAGCGGGCTTTCGGCATCGAGGCGGACAAGCTCTCGCCCAACGAACTGATCCAGGCGATGCTGCGGGCCCAGGTGGACCTGATCTGGAACGGCGGGATCGGCACCTACGTCAAGTCCAGTGCGGAAACTCACGCCGATGTGGGCGACAAGGCCAACGACGCCCTGCGCATCGACGGCGACGAGCTGCGCTGCCGGGTCGTCGGCGAGGGCGGCAACCTCGGGCTGACCCAGCGCGGCCGCATGGAGGCGGCGCGTCGCGGCGTCAGGGTCAACACCGACTTCATCGACAACGCCGGCGGGGTCAACTGCTCCGACCACGAGGTCAACATCAAGATTCTGCTCGATGACATCGTGGCCAACGGCGACATGACCGACAAGCAGCGCAACCAGCTGCTGGCCGACATGACCGAGGAGGTGGCCGGCCTGGTGCTGCGCGACAATTATCGCCAGACCCAGGCACTGTCGCTCAGCGAGCAGCTGTCCCACGAAGGCCTGGGGCCGTACCGGCGCTTCATCAACGAACTCGAGGCCGGCGGCCAGCTGGACCGCGAGCTGGAGTTCCTGCCCGACGACGAGACCCTGCTCGAGCGCTCCAACAACAACGAGGGATTGACCCTGCCCGAGCTCTCGGTGCTGATCTCGTACGCCAAGAGTACGCTCAAGGGCGACCTGATCGCCTCCGAGGTGCCCGACGACCCCTATATCCAGGCGCACCTGGAGCGTGCCTTCCCGCGGGTGCTGGTCGAGCGTTTCGGCACCGAGATGTATCGCCACCGCCTCAAGCGGGAGATCGTCGCCACGCAGATCGCCAACGACCTGGTCGATCACATGGGGATCGTCTTCATGCGCCGGCTGATCGACACCACCGGTGCCAGCCGGGCCGAGATCGCCCGGGCCTACGTGATTGCCCGCGACAGCTTCAATCTCGACGGCCTGTGGCAGCAGATCGAGGCACTCGACAATCGGGTCGACAGCCGCGTGCAGTATCAGATGATGCTCGATCTGATGCGCCTGATGCGGCGTGCCACCCGCTGGTTCCTGCGGCAGCGCAGCTCGCTGTCGGTCACCGAAAGCATCGAGCACTTCGCGCCGCGTCTCACGCAGCTGCAGGAAAGCATCGGCAAGCGCCTGCGCGGCCAGGAGCGCGAGACCTGGGAGGCCCGCCGCGACGAACTGACCGAAGCGCGCGTTCCCAAGGCGCTGGCCAGTATCGTGGCGGCGACCGGCAACCTCTACGCGGGGCTGGGCATCATCGAGGCCGCCAAGCAGACCGGCGAGAAGATCCAGCGGGTCGCCGAACTCTACTACGAGATCGGTCATCGCCTGGAGCTGCCGTGGATGAGCGAGCAGATCGACGCGCTCGACGTGCGCGACAGCTGGCAGGCGCAGGCCCGCGAGACCTTCCGTGACGATCTCGATCGCCAGCAGCTGGCGCTGACGGTCAGCGTGGTCAAGATGGAGGAAGCGCCGCGCGACATCGAGCCCCGCGTCGACCAGTGGCTGACGCGTCATGCCGACCTCCATGATCGCTGGTGCCGCCTGATCAGCGAGGTGCGCAGCGGCAACCAGGGTGGCTATCCGCTGTTTGCCGTGGCGATCCGCGAGCTGGTCGACCTGGCCGACAGTGGTGGCGAAGGCTGACGGCTGAGTCAACCCGCCGACTTGACGAAACCCCGCTCGACGGGGTTTCGTCATGTATGGGGCCGCTCGACGGTCCCCTCATTCCAACCGATGTCAGGAGGCAAGCATGGCCAGCGAGGGATATCACGAGCCGGTGGAAGAACTGAGCGGCGAGACACGCGACTATCATCGCGCCATCGTCTCGCTCATGGAGGAGCTGGAGGCCGTCGACTGGTACAACCAGCGCATCGACGCCTGCCAGGATGCGTCGCTGAAGGCGATCCTGGCGCACAATCGCGACGAGGAGAAGGAGCATGCCGTCATGACGCTCGAGTGGCTGCGGCGGCGTGACAAGACGCTCGATGCCCACCTGCGGGAATTCCTGTTCACCGAGGGCGACATCGCGCACTGAGTGGGCCCGGCCGGTGGTGTTCGACACCGGCCGACGGCGTCGCCCGCGTCGTCGCTCCGGTGGATTTGCGCTATACTCGCGGCCGCTTTTCATGCCGCCCGCCGAGGAGTCCGATGTACGCGCTCACCCGCCCGATCCTGTTTCGTCTCGACCCGGAAACCGCCCACGGGGTGAGCCTGACGGCGCTCGATGCGCTGCATCGCTGCCATCTGGATACGTTGCTGCACGTGGCCGAGTCGCGCGTCGAGGATCCCGTTACCCTGATGGGGCTGCGCTTTCCCAACCGGGTCGGCCTGGCCGCGGGGCTCGACAAGAACGCCGATCACCTCGAAGCCCTGGGGGCGCTGGGCTTCGGCTTCGTCGAGGTGGGCACCGTGACGCCACGACCGCAGCCTGGCAACCCGCGGCCGCGACTGTTCCGCTTGCCGAAGGCCGGGGCAATCATCAATCGCATGGGCTTCAACAATGCCGGTGTCGACCATCTGATCGCCAATGTCCGCAAGAGCCGTTACGATGGCGTGATCGGCATCAACATCGGCAAGAACCTCACCACGCCGGTGGAGCGTGCCGTCGACGACTACCTGATCTGCCTGGAGCGGGTGCATCCCTACGCGGACTACGTGACCGTCAATATCTCCTCGCCCAACACGCCGGGGCTTCGTGATCTGCAGTTCGGCGAGCATCTCGATGCGCTGCTGGGCACGCTGCGCGAAGCCGCCACGCGACAGGACCAGCGTGCCGGGCGTCAGGTGCCGCTGGCCGTGAAGATCGCGCCGGACATGGACGACACCGCCATCGGTCTGGTGGCCGAGGCGCTGGAACGTAACGGGATCGACGCCGTGGTGGCGACCAACACCACGCTGGCGAGAGAGGCCGTGCAGGGGCTGGCGCATGCCGAGGAGACCGGCGGGCTTTCCGGCGCACCGGTGCGAGCAGCGTCGGATCATGTCGTCAGGACCCTGCGCCATCATCTGCCGGAAATGCCGATCATCGGGGTCGGCGGCATCGACAGCGGGGTGGCCGCCCGGGACAAGCGCGCGGCCGGCGCGGATCTGGTTCAGCTCTATTCGGGTTTCATCTATAAGGGGCCGGCACTGATCGGCGAATGCGCCCGGGCCCTGCGTGACGCTCAGGCCCCGGTGGGTGCGTGAAATACAAAAAGGCCCGCAGCATGATTGCGGGCCTCGGCAGGTAACCGACTGTATCGGGTCGCTATTGCATGACCATCGGGTTCTTGTGAATGCCGGCGACACCCGTCATGCCGGCCCATTGATCACCTCGACCCTCACGCCAACCGCTCATCCAGTATTCCCGTAGGTTGATGTCCTGGCTGGGGCAATCATCCCGGGAGCGCCCGGAGAGGCCGGCCTTGTAGCCATGGACATAGGCACGCTGAAAGCGATCACGTTTCTGTCGTTTCATCGGGTAACCTCTATCATGAGAACCGAATTATTATTGCGAGTCATTACGTCGGCAGTGGGCTCCGGGCCGTCACTGCCGCTGCTTTCGAGACCGCGGACAGAACGCATGCGTTGTCTTAGTAGCTACTAAGTTTCTTTCTAGTTGAATAGTGGCAAGCCTGTCGAGCCGCGTTTTGTCACTGAAATGTTATCGTATTGAAATGAAAGGACCCTTTGCACCCATGAGCAATGATCAAGCGACGCCATCCGGCGTCCGGGCTGCCGGGCATGCCGGTTTTGCCAGCTGCCCCTGGGGCATCGAGTCCCTGCTGGCGGAGGAGCTGAGCGGGCTGGGCGCCACCGTCACCCGGCAGACCGTGGCCGGCGTCCATTTCACGGCCGACCTGGCCACGCTTTATCGCGCCTGCCTGTGGTCACGGCTGGCCAACCGGGTCGTGCTGCTGCTGGTTCAGGCCACCGATATCGAGACCCCCGAGGCGCTGCGGGCCTGCGTCACCGAGGTCGACTGGGCGGTGCACCTGCCGGACGGCGCTTCCCTGGTGGTGGATTTCCAGGGCCAGTCCCGGGCGATCCGGCATACCCGCTTCGGTGCCCAGACCGTCAAGGACGGCATCGTCGATGCGCTGCAGGCGGCCGGGCGCGAGCGCCCCCGGGTCGAGCATCGCGATCCGGATCTGCGCATTCATGCCCATCTGCATCGCGGTCGCCTGACGGCCGGTATCGACCTGTCCGGCGGCAGCCTGCACCAGCGCGGCTACCGCCGGGATCCGGGGCATGCGCCACTCAAGGAAAACCTCGCCGCGGCACTGCTGATTCGTGCCGGCTGGCCGGCCCGCGCCCGCCGTGGCGAGTCGCTGGTCGATCCGATGTGCGGGGCCGGCACACTGCTGATTGAGGCGGCCATGATGGCCGTCGATCGGGCGCCGGGGTTGGGGCGGCCGCGTTTCGGCTTCGAGCGCTGGGCCGGGCATGACGCCGCGCTGTGGCGGGAGTTGCTGCGCGAGGCCGAGGTGCGCGACCGGCTGGGGCGCCGGCGTGTCACCGCGAAGCTGTTCGGCAGCGACCGCAGCCCGCCCGCACTGGCCGCCGCCAAGGCCAATGCCATGCGCGCCGGGATCCCGGCGCTCATCGAGCTCAGCGGAGCGGATGCCCGGCACTGGCAGCGCCCGGCAGCGGCCGAGGGGCCGGGGCTGGTGCTCACCAACTCGCCCTATGGCGAACGCCTTGGCGAGCTGCCTGAATTGGTCACCCTGTATGCCGGGCTGGGCGAGCGGGTTCGCGAGCAGTGTCCGGGGTGGACGCTGGCACTGTTCACCGGCAACCCGGATCTGGGCCATCGCGTCGGGCTGCGTGCCGAGAAGCAGTACGCCTTCAAGAATGGGCCGCTGGACTGCAAGCTGCTACTGATACCGGTGCCCGAGCACGTCGAGGAAGCGGCGCCGCCGCCCCGCTCGGCAGGCGCGACGATGTTCGCCAATCGCCTGACCAAGAACCGCAAGCGCCTGGCCAAGTGGCTCAAGCGCAGCGGCGAGTCCTGCTACCGGCTCTACGATGCCGACATGCCGGAATATGCCCTGGCGGTGGATGTCTACGGCGACCGGGTTCACGTTCAGGAATACGCGCCGCCGCGCTCGGTGGACGCCGCCCAGGCCAACCGGCGGCTGATGGAGGCACTGACGGTGATCCCCGAGGTGCTCGAGGTGTCGGCTGACGCAGTGTACGTCAAGCAGCGCAGCCGCCAGAGCGGCAAGGCCCAGTACGAGAAGCGCGACACCAGCGGTGAGCGCTTCCAGGTCAGTGAGGGGCCGGCACGGCTATGGGTCAACCTGCGCGACTACCTGGACACCGGGCTGTTTCTCGATCACCGGCCGGTACGCCGTCGGCTGCGCGAGATGGCCGCGGGCCAGCGCTTCCTCAACCTGTTCTGCTACACCGGCGCGGCCACGGTGCAGGCCGCGCTCGGCGGCGCCAGCGAGACTCTGAGCGTGGACCTGTCCAATACTTACCTGGACTGGGCGCGCGACAATCTGGCGCTCAACCGGCTCGATCCGGCGCGTCATAGGGTGGTGCGTGATGACTGCCTGCACTGGCTGGAGACGGCGCAGGGGATGTTCGACCTGATCTTTCTAGATCCGCCGACTTTCTCCAACTCCAAGCGCATGGAGGGCACGCTGGATATCCAGCGCGATCATGGGCGGCTGGTGGATCTGGCCATGGCGCGGCTGGCGCCGGGAGGCACGCTGGTGTTCTCGAACAACCAGCGTCGCTTCCGAATCGACGAAGCACTCGTCGCGCGTTATGCCGTCACCGAGATCACGCGGGATACCTTCGATCCGGATTTCCAGCGCCGCGGTGACCTGCACCATTGCTTCCTGATCGGCCATGTGGCGACGCCGGGGGACTGAATTGGGCGCTGGCCGGAAGGGCGGCGTCCGGGGCGGAGGTGGCCGGGCGCCCGGTCACTCCAGCAGCGAGAGTTGACGCACGGCGTCGCGGCCCTCGGGGCTGTCGGCGCTGGTCTTGAGTACCTGGCGGAAGCCACGCGAACGCTGGATATGGTCGACGTCCTCGAGCCACATCAGGGCTTGATCGTAGCTGTCGGCCAGCTGGTGCTTGAGGCCGCCGAACTGGGTGCCGATCTGGCCCCAGGCGCGGCTGAATATCCAGTCGCCGAACATGTCCTGATGGACATGCACCAGCACGTAGTCATGATGGCTTTCCCAGCGGACGATCACGTTGGCTCCTGCGTCGATGGCGGCTTGTCGCGCTCGGCCGCGCGGCCTAAGATGGCGAGCGGCCCGGGGGCACCATTGTAGCCGCCCGGAGGATGCGAACAAGGAGTCTTCCCCATGCGTATACTCGCCGACCAGAACATTCCGCTCGTCGAGGCCTTCTTCGGCGAGCTGGGCGAGATCACGCGGCTCCCCGGGCGGCAGATCGATGCCGCGGCGGTGTGCGATCACGACATCCTCCTGGTGCGCTCCATCACCCGGGTCGATGCCGGCCTGCTGGATGGCTCACGGGTGAAGTTCGTGGGCACTTGCACCATCGGTACCGATCATGTGGATCAGGCCTATTTACGGGAGAACGGCATCGGCTTCGCCAGTGCGCCCGGCTGCAACGCCGAGTCGGTGGTGGACTACGTGCTCTCGAGTCTGCTGCTGCTGGCCGAGGAAGCGGGCGAATCGCTCGATGCGCGCACCGTGGGCATCGTCGGGGCCGGCAACGTCGGTAGCCGCCTGGCCAAGCGTCTGGATGGCATGGATGTTCCCTACCTGATCTGTGACCCGCCGCGCGCTCGCGACGAAGGGCGCGACGATTTCATCGACCTCGACACCCTGATCGAGCGCTGCGACGTGGTCTGCCTGCATACTCCGCTGGTCAAGACCGGCGATCATCCCACCCGGCATCTGATGGACGCCCGGCGCATCCAGGCGCTGCGTCCCGGCAGCGTGCTGCTCAATGCCGGCCGGGGCGCCTGTCTGGACAATACGGCCCTGCGCGAGCGGCTGGCGGCCGGCGGCGACCTGCGTTGCGTGCTGGATGTCTGGGAAGGCGAGCCGGGCATCGACGAGGCGCTGTACCCGCTGGTGGATATCGCCACGCCGCACATTGCCGGCCATAGCCTGGACGGCAAGATGCGCGGGACCGAGCTGGTCTACCAGGCCGTGATGAATCATTACGGGCTGCCGGTGCGCTGCAAGCTGGGGCAGCTCAAGCCGGACCCCTGGCTGCGCAAGCTGGTGCTGACCGAATGGGCGCCACCGCTGGAGGCCCTGGCGCTGTGCGTGCGTGCCTGCTACGACGTGCGTCGGGACATGGTGGGCTTCGAGCGCTACCGCCGTCGCCTCGGCATGGCGGAGGGCTTCGACCGCTATCGGGCCGAATATCCGGTCCGTCGCGAGTTCTCTACCCTGCGGGTCGATCTCAAGAAGAACAACAACGACCTGCGCGAGGCGATCGCCGGTTTCGGCTTCAAGGTCAAGCTGGCCGGTAAGTGACGTCCGCCGGCGGCGCCGGCCTGATCACGAAAAAGGCCCGCCGACGCGGCGGGCCCGATCCTCGATGGTTCAGTGCCTACTGGCGGTAGGCGGATTCCTTGAGGGCACGGATGCGGTCATCCAGCGGCGGGTGACTGGCGAACAGCCGCTCCATCAGCTTGCGGGTCTGGCCGGTGGTGATGGCGAAGGCGGTCAGGCTGTCCGGCATCTGATCGGCCATCTGGGTCTCCGCCTTGAGCCGCGCCAGGGCGTTGATCATCGCGCCGCTGCCGGCCAGCCGGGCGCCGGCGGCGTCGGCGCGGTACTCGCGGAAGCGCGAGAACCAGGCGACGATGACCGAGGCCACCAGCCCGAAGACGATCTCGGCGACGATCACCACCGCCATGTAGCCGAAGAAGCCCAGCCCCTCGTTGTCGTCGCGGCGCAGGAAGCTGTCGATCAACTGGGCGACCACGCGGGCGAAGAATATCACGAAGGTGTTGAGCACCCCCTGGATCAGCGCCAGCGTGACCATGTCACCGTTGGCGACGTGGCCGATCTCGTGACCCAGCACGGCGCGGACCTCTTCCGGGCGCATGCGGTTGAGCAGCCCGCTGGAGACCGCGACCAGCGCATCGTCCTTGTTCCAGCCGGTGGCGAAGGCGTTGGACTGCTGGGCCGGGAAGATGGCGACGTCGGGCATCTTGATGCCGGCATCCCGGGCCAGTTCGGCGACCGTGTCGAGCAGCCACTTCTCGTTGGCGTCCCGGGGCTGGTCGATGATCTGGGCGCCGGTGCTCATCTTGGCCATCGGCTTGGAAAGGAACAGTGAGACCAGCGAACCGGCCATGCCGAAGATGAAGCTGAAGATCAGCAGGCTGTTCATGTTCAGCCCGTTGGCCTGCAGGTAGGGCTCCACGCCCAGCAGCCGCAGGGTGATACTGGCGACCAGCACCACGGCCAGGTTGGTCGCCAGGAACAACAGGATGCGCATCATGGGTGTGACCTCGGTCGTCGGAAAGCCGGAAAATTCAGTGTGTTGTCTGGCTCTTAGATACGCGCCGGGGGGCGGGGTTTCAAGCCCCGGCGCGTTAAATTTATCGACGCGGCGAGCGTGATCGCGGGGCGCGCCGCGGCCTCATTGCCGGTAGCGGCCGAGGAACCGGGCGAAGCGATCGAGTGCGTCGTCGAGCTGGTCGGCCCAGGGCAGGGTAACGATGCGCACGTGGTCGGGTTCCGGCCAGTTGAAGGCGGTGCCCTGGACCAGCAGGATCTTCTCCTGCAGCAGCAGGTCGAGCACCAGCTGCTGGTCGTCCTGGATGTTGAACACCGCGGGGTCGAGTCGCGGGAAGGCGTAGAGCGCTCCCTTCGGCTTGGTGCAGGACACGCCCGGAATGGCGTTGAGCTTCTCGTAGGTGATGTCGCGCTGGGCCCGCAGGCGCCCGCCGGGCAGCACCAGGTCGTTGATCGACTGGTAGCCGCCGAGTGCGGTCTGGATGGCGTGCTGGGCCGGCACGTTGGCGCACAGGCGCATCGAGGCCAGCATGTTCAGGCCCTGGATGAAGTCCTCGGCGCGCTGCTTGCCCACCTTGCCGGACAGGATCATCCAGCCGCTGCGAAAGCCCGCGCAGCGGTAGCTTTTCGACAGGCCGTTCATGGTGACCACCAGCTGGTCGTCGCCGGCCAGCGCGCCGGTGGAGACATGCTCGACGTCGTCGTAGAGGATCTTGTCGTAGATCTCGTCGGAGAAGATCACCAGATCGTGGGCCCGGGCGATCGCCAGCAGCTCCTTGACCACCTCGGGCGGGTAGACGGCCCCGGTGGGGTTGTTGGGGTTGATCAGCACGATCGCCCGCGTGTGGCTGGTGACCTTGTCGCGGATATCCGCCAGGTCCGGCGCCCAGTCGGCCTGCTCGTCGCAGCGGTAGTGCACCGGCCGGCCTCCCGAGAGATTGGCCGCCGCCGTCCACAGCGGGTAGTCGGGCGCGGGGATCAGCACCTCGTCGCCATCGTTGAGCAGGGCCTGCATGGCCATCACGATCAGCTCGGAGACCCCGTTGCCGATGAATATGTCCTCGACGCCGACGCCGGGAATCCCCTTGCGCTGACACTCCTGCATGATCGCCTTGCGCGCCGAATACAGTCCCTTGGAGTCGCAGTAGCCCTGGGCGGTGGGCAGGTTGCGCATCACGTCCTGGAGGATTTCCTCGGGCGCCTCGAAGCCGAACGGGGCGGGGTTGCCGATGTTGAGCTTGAGGATGCGCTGGCCTTCGTCCTCGAGTCGCTTGGCATGATCGAGAACCGGGCCGCGGATGTCGTAGCAGACGTTGTCGAGCTTGTGGGACTTGCGAATCGGGCGGGGCGTGGTGTCCATGAGGCGCGATGATTCCTTGGCGTTGCTGTCTTGGGCGCCGTGGTCCGGTGCGGTTGCGCCGGGGCGGGCGGCGTCGAACAGCATACCCCGGCGTCGCGAACGTGCAAATGGCCGGGGAGAGCGGTTCAGGCCTCGTCAACGGCCTCGATCGGCGGCGGAATATCGTCCGGGGTTTCCAGGGTCAGCCGGCCCAGCTTGCCGTGGCGCAATTCGTGAAGAAGCACTTCGGCGCCGCGGTGCAGGTCGACCTCGCCGCCGGGGCGCAGGCCGCCACGCTTGCGGGCGATCTCGGCGACGATGGCCTGGCCGTCGAAGCCGGCGCGGGCCAGCAGGTCGGGCTGCTGGTCGCCGTCGGCCTCGACCGTGTCGGCGCCCTCGGCCGGCGTGTAGGCGGGCAGGGTCGTCAGCTTGAAGCGCCGGGAGAGGGCCTCCGGGTAGCGTCGGGCGAGTTCCGCCGCGGCAATGATGGCCACGTCGGTATACTCGATCGCCGTGTCACGAATCGCGCCGCTGGCGGCGAGCCGATAGGCGCTGGCCTGATCCTCGATCTTCGGCCACAGCACCCCCGGCGTGTCGGTCAGCGCGATGCGTCCGTCGATGCGGATCTTCTGCTGGCGCTTGGTCACCGCGGGTTCGTTGCCGGTCTTGGCGAGCTTGCGGCCGGCCAGCCCGTTGATCAACGTCGACTTGCCGACGTTGGGGATGCCCATGACCATGACCCGCACGTCACGATCGGCACGCACCTGACCGGCCAGCTCGTGGCAAAGGGCGGGAATGCGCTTGAGCTCGCGGGCCAGGGTGGTGGTTACCGCCAGTGCGCGGGTGTCGGCCTGAGCGTCGAAGTGGGCGACCCATTCGCGGGTGCGCTCGGGGTCGGCCAGGTCGGCGCGCGAGAGGATCTTCAACACCGGCTTGTGTTCGGTGAGGTCGGCCAGCATGGGGTTGGCGCTGGAGTAGGGCAGCCGCGCATCCAGAACCTCGATCACCACGTCGATCTCCGGCAGGGCCTCCTTGATCTGGCGCCGCGCCTTGTTCATGTGTCCCGGATACCAGCCGAGCATCGTTCCCCCTGGAAGGTGTGCACAGAAAACGGGCGCCAATCTTAGCAGATCGGCGCCCGGTGCGGTGGCTTCCTGTGGTTCATTCGCCGGAATGGAAGGTCAGCGCCACCGAGTTGATGCAGTAACGCAGCCCGGTGGTTTCCGGCGGGCCGTCGGGGAAGACGTGGCCCAGATGGGCATCGCAGTGCGCGCAGACCACTTCCGTGCGGCGCATGCCGTGGGAGTCGTCGAAATGCTCCTCGACCGAGCCCTTGCCCAGCGGGCGATCGAAGCTCGGCCATCCGCAGCCGGCGTCGAACTTGTGCTCGTTCTCGAACAGGGCGGCGCCGCAGCACACGCAGTGATAGATGCCCTGCTCGTCGCTGACCCGGTAGTCGCCGCTGAACGGCGGCTCGGTGCCCTTCTCGCGGGCGACCCGGTACTGCTCGGGCGTCAGCTGGTCGCGCCATTCGGCATCGCTTTTCTGCAGCTTGTTGCGCATCGGCATGCTCCTCTTGCGGTGGGGCGTTACTGCGCCATGAGACTACGAAATGGCGGCTCGGGCCAACCCGGTGAATCCCGTGTTCCTGTACCTGCAGGATAGACGCTGCCACCCGCCCGTGGCGCCAGGGGAGCGACAGGAGTCAGCGGAGAGTTGACAGCGGCAGGTGGCCTATTTACTATACGCGCCACCTCGACGAGGCAAGGCACTGCGTCCCATTCGTCTAGTGGTCCAGGACACCGCCCTTTCACGGCGGTAACAGGGGTTCGAACCCCCTATGGGACGCCACTTCCTCATCGGGTGACAGGCTGGAAATTGCGGGAATAGCTCAGTGGTAGAGCATCGCCTTGCCAAGGCGAGGGTCGCGAGTTCGAATCTCGTTTCCCGCTCCAAGTCTGGTTTGCAGGAATGACAGGTGAGGGTCGCGAGCCGGAACGCCGGTCCGATCCAATCTCGTTTCCCGCTCCAGAATTGCGTCCCATTCGTCTAGTGGTCCAGGACACCGCCCTTTCACGGCGGTAACAGGGGTTCGAACCCCCTATGGGACGCCACTTCCGGTCTTGTCAGAGGTTGCAGGCTGCGGGAATAGCTCAGTGGTAGAGCATCGCCTTGCCAAGGCGAGGGTCGCGAGTTCGAATCTCGTTTCCCGCTCCAGTTTTTGGGGTAGCAGAAAATGTGACGAAGGTCGCGAGCCGAAGCGTCGGCCCGGCGGAACGCCGCCCGATCGAATCTCGTTTCTCGCTCCAGAATTGCGTCCCATTCGTCTAGTGGTCCAGGACACCGCCCTTTCACGGCGGTAACAGGGGTTCGAACCCCCTATGGGACGCCACTTGCATCCTTGCCTTCCTTGAAAAGCGGGAATAGCTCAGTGGTAGAGCATCGCCTTGCCAAGGCGAGGGTCGCGAGTTCGAATCTCGTTTCCCGCTCCAGGAATTGATTCTTTGAAATATTCCACGAGGGTCTCGAGCTGGAACGCCAGCCCGGTCGAATCTCGTGTCCCCCCTCCAGTATTTTATCCTTTCTTTCTCGAAGCTCGATTTCTTGCACAGGATGCGCGTGCGCTTCCAGGCGACATTCGGCGATGACGTCATCGGAGCGTGGCCAGTATGATGCGTGCTGTGTTTCGGAGCATGTTGTCTCGAGCGGCCCGTTTTCCCGGCTTGTCTTCAGTCGTCGGGAGTGCCGCGTGCTCCCCATGATATTTCGTCGGCTATTGATTTTTCCCGCAACGGCCGCATCTCAGTAGTTCTTTGTCACGCCCGTGGCGCGGCGTGTTCGTTGATCGTCCGAAACAGGGGTGTTTGATGACAACACCGGCATTGTCCATCCGTGGCCTGACCAAGGTCTACGGCAACGGCTTCCAGGCCCTGAAGGGGATCGACCTGGATGTTCCCGAGGGGGATTTCTTCGCCCTGCTGGGCCCTAATGGCGCAGGCAAGTCGACCACGCTGGGAATCGTCTGTTCGCTGGTCCAGAAGACGGCGGGCAAGGTGTCCATCTATGGTATCGATATCGACCGGGATTTCGCCAAGGCGAAATACCATCTCGGCGTGGTACCGCAGGAGTTCAACTTCTCGCAGTTCGAGAAGGTCGAGGACATCGTGCTGGCGCAGGCCGGCTACTACGGCATGGCGCTGCGCGAAGCCCGGCCGCGCTGCGCGCAGCTGCTCAAGGACCTGGGCCTGTGGGACAAGCGCAACGGCCCGGCCCGCATGCTCTCCGGCGGCATGAAGCGACGCTTGATGATCGCCCGGGCCTTGATCCATCGTCCGCGTCTGCTGATTCTCGACGAGCCCACCGCCGGGGTGGATATCGAGCTGCGGCGCAGCATGTGGGACTACATGCGGCGCATCAACCGGGAAGAGGGAACCACCATCATCCTCACCACCCACTATCTCGAGGAAGCCGAGAGCCTGTGTCGCAACATCGCCATCATCAATCATGGCGAAATCGTCAAGAACACCACGGTGCGCGAGCTGTTGACCGAGCTGGACACCGAGACCTTCCTGCTCGACCTCGCCGAGCCGGTGGATCGCGCACCGCGGATCGAAGGTTTCGAGGTGGAACAGGTCGAGCGTGCGCAGCTGGCGCTGTCGCTGCGCAAGGGGCAGCAGCTCAATGATGCTTTTCGCCAACTCTCCGAGCAGGGCGTGAGCGTGGTGTCGATGCGCAACCGCGCCAATCGTCTCGAGGAACTGTTCGTGTCGATGGTGGAGGGTGACAACGCACGTGTCCGTCAGGCCGAGGCCGGCAACAAGGAGGCCCAATCATGAATCCGCGTCAGATCCTGATTGCCCTGTGGACGCTGGTGGTCAAGGAGGTGCGGCGTTTCACCCGCATCTGGCCGCAGACCCTGCTGCCGCCGTCGATCACCATGACCATGTACTTCATCATCTTCGGCAACCTGATCGGCTCGCGGGTCGGCGAGATGGACGGTTTCAGTTACATGGCCTACATCGTGCCGGGGCTGATCATGATGTCGGTGATCACCAACAGTTACTCCAACGTGGCCTCATCGTTCTTCTCCAACAAGTTTCAGCGCAGCGTCGAGGAGATGATGGTCTCGCCGATGCCCAGCTGGGTGATCCTCGGTGGTTTCGTGCTGGGAGGCATGACGCGCGGGCTGGGTGTCGGCCTGATCGTGACCCTGGTGTCGCTGTTCTTCACCGATCTGACCATTCACCATCCGCTGGTAACGGTCGGTGTGGTGACCATGACCGCCGCGCTGTTTTCCATCGGCGGCTTCATCAATGCGCTGCTGGCCAACAAGTTCGACGATATCTCGATCGTGCCGATCTTCGTGCTGACACCGCTGACCTATCTGGGCGGGGTCTTCTACTCGATCGACATGCTGCCCGACTTCTGGCAGGGCGTGTCGATGATCAACCCGATCCTCTACATGGTGAATGCCTTCCGCTACGGCATCCTCGGTGTCTCCGACATTCCGGTCGGCGGAGCACTGGTCGCCGTGGCGCTGTTCATCATGGCCTTCTTTGCCGTGGCGCTGTGGATGCTGGAACGCGGCAAGGGCATTCGGAGTTGACATGAACCGTCCCGATACCTTGAAGGATGCCCCGCTGGGGCGTGAGTCCGATTATCCTGAGCGCTACGACCCGGTGTTGCTCTACCCGATTCCGCGTGCCGCCAATCGCGCGCCGCTGGGGATCGGGGAGGGCGCTCTGCCGTTCGTCGGCGAGGATGAGTGGCACGCCTTCGAGCTGTCCTGGCTCAACGCCCGGGGCAAGCCCTGCGTGGCCGTGGCGCGCTTTCGCCTGCCGGCGGACTCGCCGAACCTGATCGAGTCCAAGTCCTGGAAGCTCTATCTCAACAGCTTCAACCAGACCCGTTTCGACAGCCGCGAGCAAGTCGTCGAGACGCTGGAGCGCGACCTCGGCGAAGCGGCGGGCAAGCCGGTAGGGGTCGATCTGCTGGGCGTGGACGCCCCCGAACTGATGCCCCGCACATTGCCCGGCGAGTGCATCGACGGGCTCGATATCGCCGTCGACGACTACACGCCCAATGCTGGTGTCCTGCAGGTCGGGGCTGACGTCGTCGAGGAGACCCTGCACTCGCATCTGCTCAAGTCCAATTGCCCGGTGACCGGCCAGCCCGACTGGGGCAGCGTGCTGATTCGCTATCGCGGGCCGCGCATCGACCGCGAAGGCCTGCTGCGTTACCTGATCGGCTTCCGCCAGCATCAGGATTTCCACGAGCACTGTGTCGAGCATATCTTCACCGACCTCATGACGCGGGCGCGGCCCGAACGCCTGCTGGTGATGGCGCGTTACGTACGCCGCGGTGGCCTGGATATCAGCCCCTGGCGAGCGACCCCGGGTGAGCGGCCGCCGCAGCCGCTGCGGCTGGCACGACAGTGAGCGAATGGGGTACATTGACGAGAAATATTCTTGTTTGTAGAGAGGTTGCGCCATGGATGCACTCACGCTGCTTCACCAACGTAGCTCGATGGGCAAGCTGGCCGGCCCCGCGCCGAGCCGGGAACAGCTCGATGGCCTTTACCGGGCGGCCCTGCGTGCGCCGGATCACAAGGGGCTGACTCCCTGGCGCTTCATCGAATTCAGCGGCGCGGGCATCGATCGTCTGGGCGAGCTGTTCGCCGAGGCGGAATACCAGGCCAACCCGCATATCGACGATGCCACGCTTGATGCGGTGCGCAAGAAGCCCAAGCGTGCCCCGCTGATCATCGCCGTGATCGCCCGGGTGACCCCCGATCAGCCCAAGGTGCCGCCGGTGGAGCAAGTCCTCTCCGCCGGCTGTGCCGCCCACGCCATCCTGCTCGCCGCCCAGGCGATGGGGCTCGGTGCCATGTGGCGTACCGGCAGCTTCGCCTTCGACAGGACCGTGCGGCGCGGCCTGGGACTGGGCGAGCATGACGAACTGGTCGGCTTTCTCTATCTGGGGCAGCCCGGTGGGCGTCTGCCGACGCCGCCCCGTCGCAACCCCGAGGACTTTGTCGAGCGCTGGGACTGATCACATGCGCGAGATCGGTCAACCCTATCCCCGATTGCCCCTGCCCGATGCGGCGCAGGGAGAAGACCTCGCGGTGTTCCAGGACTGGCTGCAGCAGGCCATTCCGCTGGTGGCCCATCTGGGGCTCGAGCGGATGGCGTGGCAGGGGGACACCCTGGTCTGGCACCTGTCCCTCGCCCCCAACCTCAACGACAAGGGCAGTGGCTTCGGCGGCTCGCTGGCGGCACAGACCACGCTAATCGGCTGGTGCTGGACGACCCTCTGGCTGCGGGGCCACGGCCGGGCGCAGGATGTGGTCGTCGCCAGGGCGGAGCAGCGCTACCTGGCGCCGGTGACCGGCGACTACCGGCTCGAGTGCTGTCCCGCCACGCCGGACGCCGTGGAGGCCCTCCAGGCCCGTCTGGCCGAGCGCGGCAAGGGGCGACTGTCCCTCGTGCAGCGGCTGAGTGTCGGCGATACCTGCTGCCTGGAGGCGCAGGGGGACTACGCTGTACTGCCGCTGCGGAATTGATCCGGAAAACCGCTTGCAATCGCGGGGTTAGCTCGTTACTATATGCGCCGTTCTGACGCCGAAGCCAAGCGAAGCGCAGGACGACAATTTGCGGAGGGGTGTCCGAGTGGTCGAAGGAGCACGCCTGGAAAGTGTGTAAGTCGAAAGGCTTCGAGGGTTCGAATCCCTCCCCCTCCGCCACACAGAATATAGAGAAGCCGCTGATTTCAGCGGCTTTTTCTTTTTCTATACCCTCTCAGCCCATACTTCAGCCCATACTTTGTGTCTGGCTTTCACTGGCCTTCCCAGGACGCTGTTGGACAGTGTGTCCTTCTGCTGTCCCCCTCACGCCTTCCATTTTCTCGATGTTGCTACCACCCACCTTGGTCGGTCGCCTCCTAGTTCAGGCATGACAGGCCGTACCTCTCTCAGGTAGTGTCGACCTAAGTGTTATGAGAACGACTAGGCCCGGGAAGTGGCGATGTCAGATTTTTCTTCATATGCATCCACGATGCAGGAAGGCAATCCCCTAGAGCGTCAGGATGGCCGGGAACTGCGTATTCCCACTGCTCGTGCACGGCGAGCGCTGCATCAAGCGCGTGCAGCGCGTCGCCAGCGTCGCCTGGCTGCTGATCAGCGACAACCCGCGCTATGATCAAGCCGCAGGGTATGAAGGACGTGGAGATCCTGGGGCGGTGTGAGATTCGGATTGGAGAAATAAACCTGAATCCGTGATGCCGGCGTCGACACTTTCCCTATCGCCGTCAGCGAGCATTTTTTGACCTCCGATTCCGTCTCAACCGCCGAATGCATCTCTGCC
>NZ_JBSREH010000023.1:0-59982 GCF_055145905.1 Modicisalibacter sp.
TAGCGCCCATGGAAGGGTTCACAGCGCCCCCGCGACGCCTTGACACCGGTGCTGCTATATCACCGCCCCCTGCCATGAACGGCAGGGGGCGGTGTCGTTGTCAGGCCCGACTCCGGCGCCTGGCGCTGGTCTGAAGCGGTGTTGTCTCGCTAGACTCAAGGCAATCCAGACACACGAATCGGGAGGTCGTCATGGCCGGAGGATGGTCGAAGGATGGCGCGGTACAGGAGCAGATCGACAGCACCATCGAGGATGCCGTCGAGCGCTCGCGCAGCCAGTTGCCGCGCGGCGAGAGCCTGACCCACTGCGAAGCGTGTGACGCGCCGATCCCCCAGGCGCGCCGCGAGGCGATACCCGGCGTGCGCCTGTGCATCACCTGCCAGAGCGAGGCCGACCGGCGTCAGTCCACGTTCAGCGGCTACAACCGCCGCGGCAGCAAGGACAGCCAGCTGCGCTGATCGTCCCGCCCCTTGACCCGCCGCCCGCCGCCACGTTGTCCTGACCCGCATCACCCCCTACGCTTAGCTAACGAATTATTCACTGACACGCCGCCCCGCCCGACAGCACGGCGGGCGACGGCGCCGACCCTCACGGAGGAAGCATGCCCCAGCCAGCCGTCAGCACCCAGTGGATCGACATCGCCAGTCACGACGAGCAGACGTTCAAGGGCTATCTGGCCCTGCCGCCGGCCGGCAGGGGGCCCGGCATCGTGCTGATCCAGGAGATCTTCGGCGTCAATGCCCACATCCGCAGCGTCGCCGAGCAGTATGCGCTGGACGGCTACGTGGTGCTCGCCCCGGACGTCTTCTGGCGTCAGGAACCGGGCGTGGAACTCGCCTACGAGGGCGAGGACATGGACAAGGCCTTCCGGCTGGTCGGCGAGATCGACTTCACGGTGGCGGTGAAGGATCTGGCCAGCACCGTCCAGACACTGCGCCAGCGCCCCGAGTGCGAGGGCGAGGTGGCGTCGCTGGGCTACTGCATGGGCGGTATCCTCGCCTACCTGGCCGGCATCGAGTCCGGCGTCGACCGGGCGGTGTGCTTCTACCCCGGCGGCATCCACAACCACCTCGACAAGGCCGCCGACCTGACGGTCCCGGCGCAGTTCCACTTCGCCGGCAACGACGGCCACATCACCGATGAACACGTCGAGCAGACCCACCGGGCCTTCGCCGACCGCGACGACGTCGAGATCCATGTCTACGACGGCGCCGACCACGGCTTCAACTGCTGGGCGCGCAGCGCCTACCACCGTCACGCCGCGGCACTCTCCCACGGCCGTACCCTGAGCTTTCTCGAGGGCGCGCTCGAGAACACGTGAAACCGATCACGCACCGGCCGACACGCCCGCGAACGCGGGCGTGTTACGCTACGCCCCGACGCTTCACCAGGATAATCGACGCCCATGTCCCTCGACGATCTGCACCTCAACCTGCGCAACCTGACTTCCGAGGATTACCCTCAGCTCAAGACGCTGATGGACGCCGTCTACCACGACATCGGCGGCGCCTGGCCCCGGCACACCATCTTCGGTGCGAGAGATGGCGGACCATTGCGGCATAATGTCTCCGGTTGGCTCCGGTTAAGAAAGGACAAAAACGGTGATTTTAGCATCTTGACCTACCTCTCGACGCAAACATCAACGTCTCATCACCACTATGTCAAACAGCACGTTCAAACGCCAAGCACGGCCCGCCCCCGAAACGTCGCAAGCGGGCCGCGAAAATGGCTACATGCCTCAACCCAGCTCGCGTCCCTCAGCCTGGCCATATTGCAGCCAATGCTCCAGCGGGTTAATACCGACCGCTTCGACATCCGGGTTGGCCGTCAGATAGGCATCGGTATCGAATTCGGCGGAGGGGTCGCGGCCTTCCTTCCATCCATAGCGCGAGTAGTGCTCCACCGGGTTAATTCCAGCATTGGCGACGTCTGTATTCTGGCTCAGGTACCAGTCGACATCGAACCAGTCATTTGGGTCTCGGCCTTCATTGATTCCATAGTTCATAAAGTGTTCAAGTGGATCGATACGAGCCGCCGCGACATCTGGATTGCGGTTAAGGTACCCCTCGCTATCGAACCAGTCATCGGAGTTAGGCCCCTCTTGCCAATCATAACGGTCATCATAACGATCATTTATGTCGTTGACTGTATCATCCTCTTCGTGACTAATAAAAAAGGCATCACCCTGCCCCACGACCTCAGAAGCCGCTGACTGGGCGCTGGGCTGACCCGCCTCGCGAGCTTCAATATTCACTAGAAGCGCCTGAAGGTCGTCGGATGAGGTGCCGCTGGGCAACAAGTCCTCTCCAACAATCTGCTCAACCGTCACATCCCCCAGGAAATTGGAGCTAGACGTCACGGCGCTCTGTATCTGCGCCAGCGAAAAGGTGTCGCCACCAAGTTGAAACGACTCGATCTGACGTGCCGGATCCTGCCAGTCAGTGATCGCTAACTGCTGGTCCGTTAACGTATTCTGCAACAGAAGATGCCGCCCTTCGACAGTTCGCGCATAGGTGTTATTGCTATACAGCCCGATACCGTCGGCGACAACGGTATCGAACCCGCCACTGTCGACCATCGTGATCGCTGAGTCGCGGCCAGCGACATAGGTGTCATTGCCCGCGCCTCCGGCTAGAAAGCTGTATTCGCTGTCGGCATCGGCGCGTAAGGTATCGTCACCGCTCAAGCCGTAGACAACCTGGTAACCGCCGGTGCGTACGTTGTCGTCACCTTGAGTGGCAAATTTTTCAGGAAAGGTAAGTGTAGCCATAAGAGCCTCCGCTCATTAAATTTACTTTAATTCCATCAACTTACATCGAGATCCATCCAGTGGAGCCCAACGTCAAGACAGCCTTGACCTTTCGCTTACGGCAAACTCAGACAAACTGCCCGTCGCATCAGACCGTGTTCACGGCAGAAGGTTCCCCAACAACGCATTGGACTCAGGGCAATCACACATCCATAATGATTCTCAAACGTCGAGCGATACCACCATGCAGGAGCTCAGTTTACTGTAAAGTGGACCCCACGGTCAAGACAGAATTTGCCTGAGTTTAAGCTAATGCCTCGGCCATGTTCGCAGCGGCACAGCGCTGCCCTGTTGCTTCGTTCTGCGATGTAGCCCCTCGGCCCCCGAAGTGATCGGGTATGGAGGCACCACCACCCACGCCGCTCAGGTAGACCTCGACAAGCTGATCCAGGAGTTTCCCGACGGCCAGATCCTCATCGAGGACGGCGACCGTATCGTCGGCGTGGCGCTGACCGCCCTGGTCGACTACGACGAGTTCTCCAACCCGCACCAGTACGACGACCTGATCGGAAGCCGCGAGATCATTCTCAACGATCCCGACGGCGACGCCCTCTACGGACTCGACGTGCTGATCGACCCGACCTACCGCGGCTACCGGCTGGGCCGGCGCCTCTACGAGGCGCGCAAGGAGCTGTGCCGCTCGATGAACCTGCGCGCGATCCTCGCCGGCGGGCGCATTCCCAACTACCACGAATACGCCGAGGCGATGTCACCGGCGGAATATCTGGAGGCGGTGGCCCGCAAGGAGATCCACGACCCGATCCTGTCGTTCCAGCTGGCCAACGACTTCCAGGTCAAGCGGCTGCTGCGCAAGTACCTGCCCGAGGACGAGAAGTCGCAGGGCTACGCGACGCTGCTGGAGTGGAACAACATCCTCTTCGAGCCCGCCGAGCGGGTGCTCGAGACACGCAAGACCCAGGTACGGGTGGGCGCCGTGCAGTGGCAGATGCGCGAATTCGCCTCGGTCGAGTCGGTGCTGCAGCAGGTCGAGTACTTCGTCGACGCCGTCGCCGACTACCAGAGCGACTTCGTGGTGCTCCCCGAGCTGTTCAACACGCCGCTGATGGGACTCACCGACCAGTCCGACCAGCTCGCCGCGATCCACTTCCTGGCCGGCTTCACCGAGCGCTTCAAGACCGAGATCTCGCGGATGGCGGTGTCCTACAACATTAACATCGTCGCCGGCTCGATGGTCGAGGAAGGCGCGGACGGCAAGCTCTACAACGTCTCGTACCTGTGCCGTCGCGACGGCGAGATCGACCGCCAGGCCAAGCTGCACATCACCCCCCAGGAACGCCGCGACTGGGTGGTGGAAGGCGGCGACGAGCTGCGCGTGTTCGACACCGACGCCGGGCGCGTGGGCATCCTGATCTGCTACGACGTGGAGTTTCCGGAGCTGCCGCGGCTGCTCGCCGATCAGGACATGGACATCCTCTTCGTGCCGTTCTGGACCGACACCAAGAACAGCTACCTGCGGGTGCGCCACTGCGCCCAGGCCCGCGCCATCGAGAACGAGTGCTACGTGGTGGTGTGCGGCAGCGTCGGCAACGTGCCGTCGATCGAGAACCTCGACATCCAGTATGCCCAGTCGTCGGTGTTCTCGCCGTCCGACTTCGCCTTCCCCCACGATGCGGTGCTCTCCGAGACCACGCCCAACACCGAGATGGTGATGTTCTCGGATCTCGACCTCACCCGGCTCAAGGTGGTGCGCAGCGAGGGCACGGTGACCAACCTCAAGGACCGCCGTCAGGACCTGTTCGACCTGCGCCTGCGCGACTGGAGCTGGAAGTCCGGCAGTCGCCAGGAGGACAGCCACTGAGGCGGCCCGCATGAGCCCATGGCACGCCTTCCAGGCCTGGCGACGCCAGCGCGAGGCCCGTCGTCACCCGCTGCCGGCCGAGGCCTGGCAGACGGCCTGCCGGCGCCTGCCGCTGCTGGCGGCGCTGCCCGCGGACGAGGCCGAGCGGCTCGGCGAGCGCGCCTGGGCCTTCCTGCGCCACAAGCGGATCAGCACCCCGGAGACCGCCGAGTTCGACCTGGCGACGCGGCTGGGGCTGGCCGCCCAGGCCTGCCTGCTGACGCTGGGCTGGAGCGACGCCGAGGCCGGCGAGGCCTTCGCCAACGTCCACGAGGTGGTGGTGGTGCCGGAGGCCTTCCGGCGCCATGTCGCCGAGATGGACGACGCCGGCGTGATCCACGAGTACGAGGACGAACGGGTCGGCGAGACCTGGTTCCAGGGGCCGGTGGTGATTTCCCGGATCGACCTGCTGGACAGCGGCGGCTGGAACGGCTTCAACGTGGTGATCCACGAGTTCGCCCACAAGCTCGACATGAGCAACTCGCGGGATGCCGACGGCTTCCCGCCGCTGCCCCGCGACATCGACCCGCGCGAGTGGCACCGGGTCTTCACCGCGGTCTGGGACGACCTGCAGGCCCACCTGGCCCACGGCAGGCCCACGCCGATCGACGCCTACGCGGGCAGTCACCCCGGCGAGTGCTTCGCGGTGTGCTGCGAGCTGTTCTTCAGCGCCCCCGGCCGGCTGCGCCACGCCTATCCTGCCCTCTATGCCCTGCTCTCGCGCTACTTCGCCCAGGACCCGCTGGCCCGCCGGCGCCCCGCGAATCACGCCTGAAACGGGACTCAGCCTATGGTGTCGGGCCGCGGCAGGCGCCGTGCCGTGGCCGGGGAGACCGACGGCCAGGACAGGCTGACCTCGAGCCCGTGGGGCTCGCGATTGCGCAGGGTCAGGCTGGCCTGCTGCCGCCGGGTCAGCTCCAGGACGATCGACAGCCCCAGGCCGCTGCCGGTGGTGCGCTGGTCGGCCACCCGGCGGAAGCGCTCGGTGACCTTGTCGATCAGGGCCTCGGGGATCCCTGGGCCACTGTCGCGCACGGCCAGCCGGGCCCGGCCGTCGCATTCAGCCAGCTCCAGTGTCACGGTGCCGTGTTCGGGGGTGTAGCGCAGGGCGTTGTCCAGCAGGTTGCGAATCAGGATACCCAGCTCCACCGGGTCGGCCCGCACCCACAGCGTTTCCAGCCCCGTGACCTCGATCTCCTGGTGGCGCGCCTGGGCCCAGGGCCACAACTCGGCGACCAGGTCGAGCGCCAGCGGGTAGATATCCACGTCCGCTTCCTGGGACGGCGCCTCGCGGTCGATCCGGGCCAGCACCAGCAGCTGCTCGACCACGCGCTGCAACCGCTCCACCCCGCTGTAGGCCTTGTCCAGCGAGGCCGACTCGCCGGCGCGGGCATTGTCAAGATGGATCTTCAGCCCCGCCAGCGGGGTGCGCAGCTCATGGGCGGCATCGGCGGTGAAGCGACGCTCGCGCTCGAGCGTCTCGCGCAGGCGGGCGATGAAATCGTTGATCGCCTGGCGCAGCCCGGCCAGCTCGCGAGGCACGGTAACGTCGAGGAAGCTCAGGTCGCGATCGTTGCGCCCCTCGACCTGGCGCGACAGCGCGCCGATGGGGCGCACGCCGCGGCGGATGATGACGCCCATCGCCCACAGCAGCACCGGCAGGGCCAGCAGCATGGGGATCAGGTTGCCCAGCACCACCTTGCTTTCCAGTTCGCTGAAGAACTCCTCGTGCACCCCCGTGCGAATCCACAGGCCGCTCTGGGCATCGAACATCGAGAACACCCGCCAGCGTGCGCCGTTGTACTCGACCCAGTCGTAGCCGGTCTGCTGCGGCGCGGGGAACGGCCCGGCGTCGTTCCACACCGCGCCCAGCAGCTGCGGTGTGCCGTCCGGGTGCCAGAAGCCCACCGACAGCAGATGCTCTTCATGGTGATAGAGCAGGGCCTGCCGCCCGTCGCCCGCGGGCTGGGCCCGCCCCGCCTCGTAGAGCCTGGCGAAATGCCCGGGCTGGCTGAGCTGCTCGGTGATGCGTCGATAGTCGGCCAGGTCGGTATTCGGGCCGATCAGCCCGGCCACCACCCGGCTTTCCAGGCTCAGCTGGGCATCGAGAATCTCTTCCATCTCGTGCGCCGTGATCAGATAGGCGGCAGTGATCGCCAGGGCGGTCACCAGCGCCAGCACCAAGGCCAGCGTGCGGGTCAGATAACGGCGAATCGAGATCATTGAAGGCGCGAATCCAGCCGATAGCCGATGCCACGCACGGTGACGATCAGCGCCTTGTCGAGTTTCTTGCGCAGGTGATGGATATGCACCTCCACCGCGTTGGACGCCACCTCCTCGTCCCAGCCGTAGAGCAGGCTCTCGAGACGCGGTCGCGTCATCACCTTGTCCGGGTGTCGCGCCAGCTCCAGCAGCAGGGCATACTCGCGGCGCGCCAGGGCCACCGGTTCGCCGCGCCAGCTGGCCTGATGACGCGCCTCGTCGATGCGCAGGGGGCCAATCTCCAGCACCTGGGACGCCCGCCCCTCGGCACGGCGCATCACCACGCGCAGGCGCGCCAGCAGTTCCTTGAGGTCGAAGGGCTTGAGCACGTAGTCGTCGGCGCCCCCGTCGAGCCCGGCGATTCGATCATCGACATCGTCGCGCGCGGTGAGAATCAGCACCGGCAGATCGCTGTGCCGACGCAGGTGGCGCAGCACCGTCATGCCGTCGACATCGGGCAGCCCCAAGTCGAGCACGGCGACCGAGAAGGCCTCGCAGCGCACTGCCGCCATGGCATCGGTGCCGTTGTCGAACCACTCCACGACATACCCTTCGCGCTGCAGCGCCGTCTTGATGCCGTCCCCCAGCAGGGGGTCGTCCTCCACCAGTAGTAAACGCATGCGTATCCTATTGTTCCCGGCGTATTGATTACAGGCAACCCAGCATCGAGCGCTTTCCTTAACGGTGACTTAAGCGCCGGACCGCGGAGCCCGGGCCTGTACCCCGGCGACGCCCGGTGGCATCATACCCGGCTATAACAATGCGTCCTCCGTCTCCCCCTGCCCCGCATGGCGCCGGGTCCAGTCCGCTCGGTCCCCGCCGGGGTCGGTGCACCGATACACAGTCTTAAGACCTTAAGACCATCTTAAGCCGCATCCGGCAGGCTGCCCTGCCGTCGATAGAAAAGAGTTCACCGCCGTGACAACACCGCTACTCTCGATTGTCATTCCCGCCCGCGACGAGGCCGGAAACCTGCCCACCCTGCTCGACGAGATCGACACCGCCTTCCCGGACACCCCGTTCGAGGTTCTGGTGGTGGACGACGCCTCGCAGGATGACACCTGGGCGATGCTCACCCGGCGTGCCGAGCAGGACGCGCGCCTGCGCCCGCTGCATCATGACCGCAGCGCCGGCCAGAGCACCTCGGTCTGGCAGGCGGCACATGCGGCTCGCGGCACCTGGCTGGCCACCCTCGACGGCGACGGCCAGAACGATCCCGCCGACCTGCCGGCCCTGCTGGCCCGCGCCCGCCAGGGCGACGTCACGCTGGTGGCCGGGCAGCGCGTCAACCGTCGCGACGACTGGCTCAAGCGGCTCTCCTCGCGGGTCGCCAACCGGGTGCGCGCCGCCCTGCTCAAGGACGCCACCCCGGACACCGGCTGCGGCATCAAGGTCATCGAGCGCCGAGCCTTCCTGACCCTGCCCTACTTCGACCACATGCACCGCTTCCTGCCGGCGCTGATCCAGATGCAGGGCGGCCGCTGCGTGTCGGTGCCGGTCAACCATCGCCCGCGCGGCACCGGCCACTCCCACTACGGGCTCAACAACCGCCTGTGGGCCGGCCTGCTCGACATGGCCGGGGTGATGTGGCTGCGCAAGCGCTGCCGCCTGCCGGCGCCGGTCGACCAGGCCCAGGACATTCTCGGTCTCGGCGAGGGCACCGCCACGGCGTCGGCCGAGACCGACACACTCCCGCAGGAGGGCTCCCCGCGATGACGACAGAATGGATCTGGGTCGCCATCGGCTTTCTCGGCCAGGCGCTGTTCTCGGCCCGCTTCCTGGTCCAGTGGATCGCCAGCGAACGAGCCCGGCGCAGCATCGTGCCCAAGGCCTTCTGGCTGTTCAGCCTGGGCGGCGGCACCACCCTGCTCGCCTATGCGATCTATCGCCAGGACCCGGTGTTCATTGTCGGCCAGGCCTCGGGACTGTTCATCTACCTGCGCAACATCATGCTGATTCGCCGGGAAACGCGCCAGTCCGAAGCCTCCCGCCAGGGCTGACCCCCTTACCCCAACGTCTTCGTGAGTCGCCCCATGCAACGTCCCGCCTACCTTCGCGGCAAGCAGCGCATGACCTGGCTCTTGCTGCTGCTGGCCGCCACCGTGCTGCTGGCGATCGGCATCGGCCTGCGCGATCCCTGGCCCGCCGACGAGCCGCGCTTCGCGCTCAACGCCCTGGAAATGCTGGATACCGGGCACTTCTGGATTCCCCACCGCGGCGGCGAGCCCTATCCCGACAAGCCACCGATCTTCATGTGGGCCTCGGCGGCCTCCATCGCGCTGACCGGCTCGGTGCGCCTGGGCTTCCTGATCCCTTCGCTGCTCGGTGGCGTGGGCACGCTGGTGCTGGTGATGGATCTGTGCCGGCGCCTGTACGGCCGGCGCATCGCCTTCATCGCCGGCGCGGCGCTGCTCTCCACGCTGCAGTTCGTGCTGCAGGCCAAGGCCGCGCAGATCGACATGCTGGTCACCTTCTGGATCACCCTGGGCGCCTACGGGCTGTTGCGACACGCCCTGCTGGGGCCGGCGCGACGCTGGTGGTACATCGGCTGCGTGGCCATGGGGCTGGGCGTGCTCACCAAGGGCGTGGGCTTTCTGCCACTGCTGATGCTGCCGGCCTGGGGGCTGCTCGCCTGGCGCGGCCGGGCGACGCCACTGGCGTGGAAGGACCTGGGCCTGGGGCTGCTCACCGTGATCGGCACCATCGCCCTGTGGGTCGTGCCCATGGTGCTGCTCACCACCTTCGGCGACGACCCGACCCTGGCCGCCTACCGGGACAACATCCTGCTCAAGCAGACCGGTGAACGCTACGCCGAATCCTGGCATCACCTCGAACCCTGGTACTACTACCTGGCCAAGGTGATCCCCTGGGCCTGGCTGCCGCTGATCCTGGGGCTGCCCTGGCTGCTGCGCGGCTGGTGGCATCGCCTGCGACGCCTCGACGCGCGGGTGCTGCTGCCGTTGAGCGGCCTGGTGCTGCTGGTGTTCTTCTTCTCGCTGTCGCCGGGCAAGCGCGGCGTCTACATGCTGCCGGGCGTGCCGCTGCTGGTGCTGGCCATGGCGCCGCTGATTCCCGGCCTGCTGTGCAAGCGCTGGGTGCACTGGCTGGGCGCGGCGCTGGTTGCCGTGCTGGGCACGATCTTCCTGCTCGCCGGCATCCTCGGCGCACTGGGCCTGCCGGCGCTGGCCGACCTGGCCGCCGAGCACGGAGTGTCGCCCTGGGGCTGGTGGATCGCCCTCGGCCTGAGTGCCGGCGCGCTGCTCTACGCCCTGAAGCCGCGTCGCGGCATGCTGGTCTTCGCCGGCTGGATGGCGGTGTTCTGGGTGCTGTGGTCGACCTGGGGCTATCAGGTTCTCGATGGCACCCGCTCACCGCGCGACATGATGCAGCAGGTCGTCGGCATCACCGGCCCCGACGCCTGGCTGGCGATGCCCACCTTCGACGAAGAATTCCTGCTGCAGAGCCGCCAGCCCACCGTGCACTTCGGCTTCAAGACCCCGAAAGAGGCGCAGCTGAAGCGGGCCTATGCCTGGCTGCAGGCGAACCCGACGCAGCGCTGGCTGTTCGTCGACCAGGGCAAGCGGGATGACCTGAGCTGCGCCGACCTGTCCAGCGCCCGGGACCTGGGCCAGCAGAACGGCGAGCTGTGGTGGCTGATTCCCGGCACCGCCTTCGCCGACTGCCAGGGCGATGCCGACGCGGCCCCGCTGTACAAGGCCCCGACCACCCTGAAGACCGCCAGGGTGGCAGGGCCGGCCCTCTGACGCACCGTCAAGGCGAACTCGACCAGCGCTGCCGGCGTTCCGGCGGCCTCGGGTCGGGGCAATCGACCGGCCCGGTCGACCAGGTATCACTGCGCGCCTGATGACAGGCATCGGGCCCGCCCGCCCGGCGCCGGGGCGGCGGGTCCGAGCGTCCGTCGAGGCGGATGTCGACCTCCGGACGCAGGATGACCGCGCGATCGCGCCGCCGGCGCTCGTCATGGCGATCGCGTCGGTCGTCGTGACGCCGCCACCGGTCACGCCACTCGCCCTCGTGACGACGGTACGGCGTCCGGTCACGCTCGTAGCCTCGCTGTCGATCCCGCCAGTCGTCTCGCTGCCGATCCTGCGGATCGCGCTGCTGGAGATAGCGCCGCCCGTCCCGGGAACGCCACTCCTCACGGCTCCGGTCCTGACGTTCATCGAAGCGATGCACCGTCCAGCCCCCGTTGCCGTCCCCCAGCAGGTAACCTCCACCATCGGCGGCCTGCGCCGGGCTCGCCAGCCACAGCAGCGCCGCCAGCAGCGGCGCGCTACGCTGGATTGTCTTCCTCGTCGTCATCACCCCACCTCCCGGCTTGCCAGCAAGGCTCTGCTCTCAGCGTAGCGCCTCATCGCCGGGACTCCCATCAGCGACCAGCCATTCCCACAGCAGCAGCGCCTCGGGGCGCACGATGCGCCGGGCCGGCCGGACCAGCCAGAACCCCTCATCGCTGGGCACGTCGAGCGCGAATGGCGCCACCAGATCGTCCCGGGCCTCCAGCAGGCTGCGATGGGTCAACGCCACGCCGCCGCCGCGGGCCGCCAGCGACAGCGTCATCACCTGACTGTCGCACAGCAACGAGCCGCAGCGACGATCCAGGTCCGGCACGCCGGCATGCTCCAGCCAGGCCGGCCAGCCCACGGCAAAGCCCACGGCCTGGAGCAGCGTCTCCCCGGCCAGGTCCGCCGGCTCGGCCAGCCGTTCGGCGACGTTCGGGGCGCAGGCCGGCAGCATGTGCTCGCCGCCCAGCGACACCGCCGTGACCGCGTCCCAGTCGCCGCGCCCGTAGCGGATCTCGATGTCGGCGCCCTCGGGGCCGAAGTCCTCGGGCCAGATTGCGCTCACCAGCCGCACCACCACCTCCGGGTGCGCCCGATGAAAGGCCAGCAGCCGCGGCGCCAGCCAGGTCTGCTGCATGACCGGCGTGGCGCGCAGCGTCACCGGCGCCTCGCTGCGCGGCCCGAAGACCTCCGCCGTGCCCTCGCTCAACCGCGAGAAGGCCTCCTGGACACTGGGCAGCCAGGCCTGCCCGGCCGGGGTCAGGGTCAGGCTGCGGGGATGGCGGACGAACAGCTTCTGGCCCAGGCGATCCTCGAGCAAACGGATGCGCTGGCTGACCGCCGACTGGGTCACGCCCAGCGCCTGGCCGGCCTGGGTAAAGCTCAGGGTACGGGCGGCGGCCTCGAAGGCCTGCAGCCAGAGAAGCGGAGGCAGGGTATTCATGGAAAAGCCAGGTATTAGCTATGTTTGGTCATTGCCCCCAGATTAATCGTTTGTCGCCGCTACGGCCAGCGGGCATCCTGCTTGCGTCCACTCGCTACCGAACGCTTCGCAGGAGGTCATGATGAGCGTCACCACTCCGTCGCCAAACACCCGGCAGGCCATGGGCGAACTCGCCCCCCACGTCGACGGCCCAGCCATCGTCGATGCCGTGGCGACCGGTGCTCGCGTCACCGTGGACTGGGCGGACGGTACTCGCGGCCACTTCCCGCTGATGTGGCTGCGTGATCACTGCGCCTGCAGCGCCTGCCGCCACCCATTGACCCGCGAGCGCCTGTTCGTGCCGCTGAACGATGTCGTCGAGGCGCCGGCGGTCACGGTGAATGACGGTGTGCTGCAACTCGTCTGGAACGACGGCCACGAAAGTCGCTTCGACCCGGTCTGGCTGTTCCAGCGGCGCCTGGAGAACGGCAGCGACACGCCCGCCGACCCCCTGCCGGCACGTCGCCCCTGGGCCACCGGCTTCCAGCCGACGCGCATCGCGCACCGCGACTTCCTGCAGACCGATGGCGAGCGTGCCTGGCTCGAGGCCCTGCTGCGCGATGGCCTGGTGCTGCTCGACGACGGGCCGCTCGCCGACGAGGAGGTCAGCCGCCTGGCCGGGCGCATCGGCCCGCTGCGCGCCACCAACTTCGGCGCCCGCTTCGACGTGCGCTCCAAGCCCAACCCCAACAACGCCGCCTACACGGCGATCGGCCTGGCGCTGCACACCGACCTGCCCAACTGGCGCCAGCCGCCGGACATTCAGCTGCTCTACTGCCTGCAGAACGAGGCCGAGGGCGGCGAATCCACCTTCGCCGACGGCTTCGCCGTGGCCGAGGCGCTGCGCGAGAGCGACCCCGAGGCCTTCCGCCTGCTCGCCGAGACGCCGATCGACTTCCGCTTCCAGGACGAGGACCACGACATCGCCATCCGCGCGCCGGTCATCCAGCTCGACGCCGCGGGCCGCCCGCTGGAGATCCGCTTCAACAACTGGATCCGCGACACCCTGCGCCTGCCGCTGGAACGCGTCGACGCCTGGTACGGCGCCTACCGCCGCTTCTGGCAGCGGCTGCACGACCCCCGCCACCAGCTCGAGTTCGCCCTGCAGCCGGGCGAGATGGTGGCCTTCGACAACCGCCGGGTGCTGCATGGCCGCAAGGCCTTCGACCCGAGTACCGGCAGGCGGCATCTGCAGGGCACCTATCTGGATCTGGACCTGCTCGAGTCGCGGCTGCGTGTCCTGAGCCGCTGAGCCGCGTCCTGCGTCATGGCGCCCGCCGTCATGACGCCCCGAACACCCTGACGACAAGGAGATCGCATGATCCATCGCACACTGTTGACCGCACTTCCGCTGGCCCTGAGCGTCAGCCTGACCGCCCGAGCCGACGACGCCACCCTCGATTTCGGTGTCCCCGCCTGGCCCGGCATCACCGTCAAGACGCAGATTGCCGAACAGCTGCTGGCGCCGATGGGCTATGCCACGCAAAGCCAGGAGCTGGGCCTGCAGGTCATCTACCAGGCCATGGGCACCGGCGACCTCGACGTTTTCCTCGGCGGCTGGCTGCCGGCCCAGCAGGACATGCTGAAGCCGCGCGAGGAAAGCGGCGACATCGTGCGCCTGGCCAATAACGTCGACGGCGCGCAGATGACACTGGCGGTGCCCGACTACGTCTATGAAGACGGCATCCAGAGCTTCGCCGACCTCGACGCCCATCGAGATGCCTTCGAGGGCAAGATCTATGGCTTCGGCGCCGGCTCGGCGGCCAGCGAGATCCTGCACAAGGCGATCGACAATGACACCTGGGGCCTCGGCGACTGGCAGGTCATCGACACCAGCACCGTGGGCATGCTCAGTGCCGCCAAGGACGCCATCAAGAATCACGAGCCCATCGTCTGGGTGGGCTGGACGCCGCACTGGATGAACCTCGAGTTGCCGATGCGCTATCTCGCCGACAGCAAGGACCTGTTCGGCCCCGACAACGGCAAGAGCCAGGTGCTGACGCTGATGCGCAGCGGCTTCGCCGAGAGCCACCCCAACCTGAAGACCTTCTTCAACCAGTTCACCTTCAGTGCCAAGGAGCAGAGCTGGATGATTCGCGGCTTCGGCCTCGAGGAGAAGAGCGCCGAGGACGTCGCCGGCCAGTGGATCGACGAACACCCCGAGCGCATCAAGGCCATGCTCGACGGCGTCACCACCGCCGATGGCAAGCCTGCCTGGCCCGCCGTGAAGCAGGCACTCTCACTGTAACCTCGCCCCCTCCATGGCCCCCGGTCGCCTGGCGCGGCCGGGAGTTTTTGTGCCCCCCGACGTTGGCCGGCGCGACCGATGCCAGTATCCTAGCCCGCGAATCCACCACCACGGACGTCGCTCCATGAGCCGTTCCCTCGGACTCGTCATCGTCCTGCTGACCGTTCTGGCCGGGCTCGGCCTGCTCTGGCAATGGCTGGCCATGCAGGATGCCCTCGCCCCGGAGCGCCTGCTGTCCATGGCTCGTCACGCCTTCGGCTGGCGCGACTCGCCCTGGGCGGCGCCGATCGTGATCGGCGTCTACATCGGCGCCTCGCTGCTGATGTTTCCGTTGAGCGTGCTGGTCGCCGTCACCGGGCTGATGTTCGGGCCGGTCTGGGGCTTCGGCTACTCCCTGGCGGGCACCCTGCTGGCGTCGGCGGTAACCTACTGGGTGGGGCGGCGCCTGGGCCGTGATGCCCTGCTGCGCCACGGCGGCAAGCGCCTCAACGGGCTGGCCAAGCATCTGGCCGGGCGCGGCGTGCGCACCATGACACTGGTCAACCTGCTGCCACTGGCGCCCTTCACGCTGACCAACATGATGGCCGGCGCCTTCCACCTGCGCTTTCGCGATTACATGCTGGGATCGCTGCTGGGCATCGTGCCCGGACTGGCGGGCGTGGCATTGCTGGGCAGCCAGCTGGGACAGCTGATGACCGCCAGCAATCGGGGGGAGCTGCTGTGGTCACTGGTGGGGATCACGGTCGCCATTCTGGTGCTGGTCGGGCTCAAGCGCTACGCGGATCGTCGCCAGCGCCGCCGGCGTTCCTGACAGGCCTTACCGGGTCACTTCTGCGAGGCTTCGGACTCGCCCGGCTTGACCAGCGGCAGGCCGAACATCGGCTCATCCTGAAGCACCGAACGCAGTACCCGCCCGCGATGGCGCAGCAGCTGCCACTCCGCCTCCAGCCGACCGCGGACCCGCTCCCAGGCCCCGTCGTCGGCGTGACTGACCGGCCCGCCGGCGGCGATGACCTTGCGATACAGCGCCAGGCAGCGCTCGGCACAGCACGCCTCGTCGAAGCGCTCGGCCGTTTCCAGCGCACCGGCCCGCAGGGTCGCGCGCCGCTCGGCATCATCGAGCCGATCCAGGGCGGCGGCAAAACCGGTTGAGTCGTCGCCGGCCAGCAGCAGGCCGTTCTCGCCGGGCTTCACGACTTCGCGCACCCCCGTGGCGTTGACCGCCACCACCGGCAGCCCCGCCGCCATCGCCTCGACCAGCACCATGCCCTGAGTCTCGCTGTGGGAGGCGAAGGTGAAGACATCCATGGCGTGGTAGGCATCGATCAGCGCCTGGTCGTGCAGCTTGCCGGTGAAATGCACGCGATCCGCCACGCCGCCCTGCACCGCGATGTCGTGCATGACCACCCGCGCATCGCCGTCGCCGACCACCAGAAAATGAGCCTCGGGCCGGTTCGCCAGCCAGCGCGTCACCGACCGGGCGAGGAACGGCAGATTCTTCTCGTGGGCCAGCCGTCCCACGTGGCCGACGACGTAGGCCGTCTCGGGAATGCCGTGCCGGCGGCGCAGCACCGCCCCGTCACCGCGAGCGAAACGCTGCGTGTCGACCCCGCTGGGCACCACGCTCACCGCCCGGTTGGCGCCGCGCAGCAGCAACATGTCGCGAATGCTCTCGCTGGGCGCGATCACCGCGTCGCACAGATGCGTGTACTCGGTGGCCAGTGCCACGGCGAAACGCTGCATGCGCGGCGAATCGCCGGGCACGTAATGGGTGTAGTGCTCGTAGAGGGTGTGGTGGGTGAACACCAGCGGCAGCCCGTAGGTCTCGGCGGAACGGGCGGCCGTGTCGCCGAGCAGGAAGGGGTGATGGGAGTGGACGATATCCGGCTCGAAGGCCTCGATCGCCTCGTAGAGCTGGCCGGGGATCGGTACCGGCAGGGAGAAGTCGCTGCCGTTGAAGTGCTGCACGGCCGCGACCCGGATGACGTCGGGCTCATGCTTCGGCTGCCCTTCCAGCTTGGGGGCCACCACCAACACGCGATGCCCCTCGGCCTGCAGCCGCCCCTTGAGGCGCTGGACGGACTCGCTGACACCCCCGACGATGGGTCGGTAGGTATTGGTAAACATGAGGATATTCAAGCCATCGACTCCCTTGGCAACTGGGTACCCACCCGCAGGGGGCGCCATGATAGCAGGAAGCGGCGGCGCATGTGCCCGTCCGACCTCACGGCGGGGGCGGCACGCGTCCCGGCAGCGTGTCTTCAAGGTAGGCGATAAAGGCGTGCAGCCGCGCGGGCAGATGACGCCGCGGCTCGTAGACGGCGTAGAAATCGGCGTCGACGCCCTGCCACTCGGGCAGCAGCGGGCGCAGCCGGCCAGCCTCCAGTGCCGGATGGATATCCCACCAGGAGCGCAGCATGATGCCGTGCCCGTCCAGCGCCAGCCGGGTGATGACCTCGCCGTCGTTGCTGGCCAGCCGGCCACCCACCTTGACCGCCGCCGTCTCGCCGTCGCGATCGAACCGCCACAGGGCATAATCGCTGTCGTTCTCGCGGATCACCAGGCAGGCGTGGCCGGCCAGATCCTGCGGGCAACGCAGCGGCGGCATGGCCGCCACGTATGCCGGCGAGGCGCAGAGAATGCGCCGGTTGGCCAGCACCCGACGCGCCACCAGTCTCGAGTCCGGCGGCCGACCCACGCGAATGCCCACGTCGAAGCCGTGATCGGCCAGATTGAGCGGAAAGTTGGTCAGCTCGAGCAGCATCTCGAGACGCGGATGTTCGGCGGTGAAGCGCGACACCAGCGGCGCGATGTGGCGACGACCGAAACCGAAGGTGGCGTTGATTCGCAACCGCCCGGTCAGGGCGCTGTGGCGATCGTGCAGATCGCTCTCCAGCGCCTGCAGCTCCTCGAGGATCGCCGTGCCACGCCGGCAGTACAGCTCCCCCTCCGGCGTCAGGGTCAGCCGCCGGGTGGTGCGATGGGCCAGCGGCACGCCCAGGCGCGTCTCGAGCTGCATCAACCGCCGGCTGACCGCCGACAGTGACAGCCCCAGCTCCCGCGCGGTCGCGGTGAGGCTGCCGCACTGGGCCAGGCGCCGGAAGAAGGCCAGATCGTTGAGGGTGTCCACGGCACGACTCTCCACCACAGCGCAAGAATGCCTTGCACGATACCCTGATTATCCGGCGATCGCGAAGCGCTACACTGCAGCCACGCCCCTATCGCAAGCCCCCGAGAAGAGGAGAACCGCATGAGTCACAAGATCGCCGTCATGGCCGGCGACGGCATCGGCACCGAGGTCATGCCCGAGGGCATCCGCGTCCTCGAGGCCGCGGCCGAGCGCTTCGGCATCGCACTGGACTTCACCCACTTCGACTTCGCCAGCTGCGACTATTACCTCGAGCACGGCCGGATGCTGCCCGAGGACTGGCGCGAGACCCTCGAGCCCTTCGACGCGCTGTTCTACGGCGCGGTCGGCTGGCCCGACAAGGTGCCCGACCACATTTCCCTGTGGGGCTCGCTGCTGCAGTTCCGCCGGGTCTTCGACCAGTACATCAACCTGCGTCCCTGCCGCTCGATGCCCGGCATCAAGAGCCCGCTGGCCGGCCGCGCGCCGGGCGACATCGACTTCTACGTGGTCCGCGAGAACACCGAGGGCGAGTATTCGAGCATCGGCGGCAAGATGTTCGAGGGTACCGATCGCGAAGTGGTCGTCCAGGAAACCGTGATGACGCGCACCGGCGTCGACCGGGTGCTCAAGTACGCCTTCGAGCTGGCCGCGAAGCGCCCGCGCCGCAAGCTGACCTCGGCGACCAAGTCCAACGGCATCTCGATCACCATGCCCTACTGGGACGAGCGTGTTCAGGCCATGGCCGAAGGCTATCCCGACGTCACCGTGGACAAGTTCCACATCGATATCCTGACCGCCAACTTCGTGCTCCATCCCGACTGGTTCGACGTGGTGGTTGGCAGCAACCTGTTCGGCGACATCCTTTCCGATCTGGGCCCGGCCTGCACCGGCACCATCGGCGTGGCGCCCTCGGCCAACATCAACCCGGAGGGGCGCTTCCCGAGCCTGTTCGAGCCGGTTCACGGCAGTGCCCCGGACATTGCCGGCAAGGGCATCGCCAACCCCATCGGTCAGATCTGGAGCGGCGCGATGATGCTCGATCACCTGGGTCACGAGGACGCCGGCAAGGCGATCGTCGACGCCATCGAGGCGGTGCTCGCCCGTGGCGACGAGGCAATCCTCACGCCCGACCTGCAGGGCCGTGGCACCACCGGGGAACTCGGCCGGGTGATCGCCGAGCACGTGGCGGCCGGCTAGGACGGCACCCCGGCGCGGCCGGCCAGGACGACGTCGGCCGCGCGACCCGCTACGCTTCAGGGGCGGCGCCGCCGAGGCGCCGCACAAGGACGCGCTTTCACAAGCACTCACAAGGAGATCACCGTGACCCTGTTCGACGCCCTGCGCGAGGACCATCAGACCCAGCGCACCCTGCTCGACCTTCTGATCAAGACCGAGGGCGCCAGCGACGGCCGCGACGCGCTGTTCCACAAGGCCAAGGCGGCCCTGCAGCGGCACGCCGCCGCCGAGGAGCGCGCGCTCTACATTCCGATGATGGAACACGACCTGACCCAGGAGAAGGCGCGCCACAGCGTGGCCGAGCACCACGAGATCGACGCGCTGCTCGAGACGCTGGAAGAAACCAGCTACAGCTCGCCGGGGTGGCTCGCCCACGCCCGCAAGCTCCAGGAGCAGGTCACCCACCATCTCGACGAGGAAGAGCAGGAAGTCTTCCAGCTGGCGGGCCGCGCCCTGAGCGACGACCAGAAGCACCGCCTGGCCGACACCTACCGCGAGGCCATGGCCGCACAGCGCAACTGACACTCTTCTCGCCACCCCCGCACCCCGGCATCCATCGCTTACCCCGCGAGCCGCGCTGCGGCTCGCCCCGCAACTTTTTGCCCGTGGCAGCGTCACAGCAGGGGACGAGCCCCTTGCACCGATCAGGACGATGCCCGATGTCGACCCGACTTCCCCATTTCCCGCGCCTGACCTGGCTGGCCCCGTTCTCGCTGCTGGCCGGCTGCACCGGCCTCCCCGAAGGCACCGAACCGGTACGCGACTTTCAGCTGACGCCCTACCTCGGCCAGTGGTACGAGATCGCCCGCCTGCCCCACCGCTTCGAGGAAGGGCTGGACTGCGTCACGGCGACCTACGAACGTCGCGAGGACGGCGGCATTCGCGTGGTCAACCGCGGTTACGACCGGCTGAGCGGCGAGTGGGACGAAGCCGAGGGCAGGGCCTACTTCATCGACCAGGCCAACGTCGGACGCCTCAAGGTCAGCTTTTTCGGCCCCTTCTACGGCGGCTACAACGTGCTCGAGCTCGACGACGACTATCGTCACGCGCTCGTCGCCGGCCCCGACCGCGACTACCTATGGATTCTCGCTCGCCGGCCGCAGCTCGACGAAGCCACCTACCGGGCCCTGGTCCAGCGCGCCGACGAACTGGGCTTTCCGGTCGACGCGCTGATCCGCGTACCCCAGGACCCGGCTCATTGCCCGCCGACGCCGGGGGACGACACCGCCGGAACGACATAGCCTCCTTTTCGGTCCGCCTGGCCCGCGCAGAGCGGTTTTCATTATCTCACCCGCCATTTTCATCAGCCCGACGTGGACCCTTGCCGACGACCGGACGCCCCTCGATGGTAAGGGCATCGCGACGGCTAATCGGGTATTCGCCCAGCTACTGCACGCCCGCCGCCAATCGCCACCCGACACAACAACAGGCAGACGCTCGCCATGATGACTCTCGATTCCTTCTTCGCCCGGCTGTGGGACGACTACACCGCCATGACCCCGCAGGCGCAGCGCATCCACGACGCCTTCATCGACGCGGGCGAGACCATCGTCAACGACCACGTCGCCTTCCGTACCTTCGATCGCGGGCCGATCACCCTGGCCGACCTGGAACCCCATCTGCTCGCGCTGGGCTACACCCGCCTCGAGCCCTACGACTTCCCGGCCAAGAAGCTGCGCGCCTACGGCTACCTGCCCCCGGACGAGAACCAGCCGCGGGTGTTCCTCTCCGAGCTCAAGTGCGACGAACTCTCGACCACCGCGCAGCGGATCATCGACGGCCTGGTCGCGCAGATCGACCCCGCCCGAGTCGCCACCCCCGAAGTGCTGTGGGCCGGTCGCCTGTGGGAGGCGCCCAGCTTCGAGGAGTACCAGACCCTGATGGCGGAGAGCGAATACGCCGCCTGGCTGTCGATCATCGGCCTGCGCGCCAATCACTTCACCATCAGCATCAATCACTTCCGGACCTTCGACAGCGTCGAGAAGGTGCTCGCCAAGGTCGAGTCGCTGGGGCTGGGCATCAACGCATCCGGCGGGCGCGTGAAGGGGTCCCCCGAGGTGCTGCTGGAACAGGGCTCGACACTCGCCGACCGCGCCGCGTTCACCTTCGCCAGCGGCCAGGTGGAGGAGATTCCCACCTGCTACTACGAGTTCGCCCGACGCTACCGCGACGCGGACGGCAAGCTGTATCAGGGCTTCGTCGCCGCCAGCGCCGACAAGATCTTCGAGTCCACCGACATCCGTACCCGGGGCGAGCACCATGCTGGGTGACTGGCTGAGCCTGACCCTCGACGGCGACGTGCCCGGCGAGCGGGAGGGCTGGCTGCCCTTCGGCCACTACGTGATGCACGGCCCGGGCATCCTCGAGCTGCGCCCCGCCGCCTGCCAGGCCAGCGCCCGCAGCGTGGTGCTCTCCGCCGGCATCCACGGTAACGAGACCGCCCCCATCGAGCTGGTCGGCGAGCTGCTGGCCCGCCTCGAGAGCGGCCTGCTGCGCCTCGGCGCCCCGACCCTGATCCTGCTCGGCAACCTGGCGGCGATCCGCGCCGGGCAGCGCTTCTGCGACACCAACCTCAACCGGCTGCTCCGGCGCGACACGCCGCTGCCCGAGCATGACGAGGGCCGCCGCGCCGCCACGCTGATGGCGGCGGTCGACGCCTTCTTCGCCCGGCACGACCGGCCGCCCCTGCATTACGATCTGCACACCGCGATCCGCGACAGCCGCTACCCGCGCTTCGCCGTCGAGCCGTTCGACGAGTCGGCCACGACCGATTCGGAGCAATGGCGCTGGCTGGCCGCGGCGGACATTCAGGCGGTGCTGCACCAGCATCGTCACAGCTGGACCTTCTCGCACTATTCCCGGCACTATCATGGCGCCCAGGCGTTCACCCTGGAGCTCGGCAGGGCCCAGCCCTTCGGGGCCAACGACCTGAGCGCACTGCGCCCCATGCAGGCCCTGCTCGAGGCGCTCGTCGAGGGCCGCGAGCCCCCCGGCGCGCCGCCGCAGCGCCTGGCCTTCTTCCGCGTCGCCCGCGAGCTGATGCGCGAGAGCGAGGCCTTTCGGCTGTGCTTTCCCGACGACACGCCCAACTTCACCGAGTTCGCGGTGGGCACGAAACTCGCCGAGGACGCCGCGGCCGGCGACTGCGTGGTCGAGGACTCGCCCCTGGCGGTGGTGTTCCCCAACGCCGAGGTCGAGCTCGGCGCCCGAGCCGCCCTGCTGGTGCGCTCGGCCCCGCCGCCGGACGCGTGACCCGCGATTTCGCCAGCCAGGCGCCCGGTGAACCACAAGATATGACACGCGACAACAACAAGTCAGAGGTTTCTTTCGATGCACTGCCTTTCAACGATCGACCAAAGTCGAACACTCCGGGATAAAAAGGGTTCTCGTTCGTGCCTCGGCGCCTGTTAAAATCGCTGCTTTTTTCGCGCCAGCACGCCAACCACGTTCGCATGCCGCCCCGCGCGGCGAGACCCGTCACTGGAGCCCGACCATGGCCGAAACACCCCTCCCTCTCGAAGTGCGCAATCTCAAGAAGCGCTTCGGCGACAACGAGGTCCTCAAGGGCCTGTCCCTCGAAGCCCGCCAGGGCGACGTGATTTCCCTGATCGGCGCGTCCGGGTCCGGCAAGAGCACCTTCCTGCGCTGCATGAACCTGCTCGAGCTGCCCGACGAGGGCGACCTGATCGTCCACGGCGAGTCGATCCGCTTCAAGCAGACGCGCCGCGGCCGCGAGCCGGCCGACTGGAAGCAGGTCGAGCGCATCCGCGCCAAGCTGTCGATGGTCTTCCAGAGCTTCAACCTGTGGGCGCACATGACGCTGCTCGAGAACGTCATCGAGGCGCCGGTCCACGTGCTCGGCAAGCCGAAGAAGGAGGCCGTCGACCACGCTCGCTCCCTGCTCGAGCGGGTCGGGCTGGCCGAGCGCGCCGACTACTACCCCGCCCAGCTGTCCGGCGGCCAGCAGCAGCGCGGTGCCATCGCCCGGGCCCTGGCCATGGAGCCGGAGGTCATGCTGTTCGACGAGCCCACCTCGGCGCTCGACCCGGAGCTGGTCGGCGACGTGCTCAAGGTGATGCGCGATCTGGCCGACGAGGGCCGCACGATGATCGTGGTGACCCACGAGATGGGCTTCGCCCGCGACGTCTCGAGCCAGGTGATCTACCTGCACCAGGGGCAGGTCGAGGAAGCCGGCCCGCCCGATCAGGTGCTGGGCAACCCGCGCTCGGAACGGCTCAAGCAGTTCCTGGCTCCCAAGTTCTGAGCCGGCAGGAGGAAACCACATGATCGACCTGCAGGGTTACGGCCCCCGCCTGCTTCAGGGCGCCTGGGTGACCATCGAGCTGGGCCTTCTGTCGCTGCTGCTCTCCATCATCCTCGGCCTGCTCACGGCCACCGCCAAGATGTCGCGCAGCTGGATCGCCCATCGGCTGGGCACGCTCTACACCACGCTGATCCGCGGCGTGCCGGATCTGGTGCTGATGATGCTGCTGTTCTTCGGCGGCCAGATCGGCGTCAACATGATCACCGACTGGCTCTACTACCAGTTCGACATCGACATCTTCATCAACATCAACGAGTTCGTCGCCGGCGTGGTGACCATCGGCCTGATCTTCGGCGCCTACATGGGCGAGACCTTCCGCGGCGCCTTCCTGGCCGTGGACAGCGGCCAGATCGAGGCAGCCCGAGCCTACGGCATGTCCGAGTCGCTGATGTTCCGGCGCGTCCGCTTCCCGCAGATGATGCGCCACGCCCTGCCGGGGCTGTCCAACAACTGGATGGTGCTGCTCAAGACCACCGCGCTGGTCTCGGTGATCGGCCTGACCGACATGGTCCGCGTCGCCGAGGAAGCCACCAAGGCCACCCATGAGCCCTTCACCTTCCTGATCCCGGTGGCGGTGATCTACCTGCTGATCGCCAGCGTCTCGGAGTGGGGCTTCGCGCGGCTGCAGAAACGCTACAACGTCGGCTTCGGGGAGTCGTGAACATGGAACAGCTCAACGCCTGGTTCACCCGGCTGCTGGCCGACAACGAGATCTTCACCGCCCAGACCATCGGCTACTACGCCCATGGCCTGGCCAACACCGCGCAACTGGTGCTGCTGTCGCTGCTGATCGGCCTGATGCTCGCCGTGCCGCTGGCCATCGGCCGCAGCTCCTCCCGCCCGTGGGTGAAGTGGCCGATCTTCCTCTACACCTACGTGTTCCGCGGCACGCCGCTGCTGATCCAGCTCTACATCATCTACTACGGCGTGGTGTTCGTGGACGGCATCCAGGACACCTGGCTGTGGCTGATCCTCGAGAAGCCCTTCTACCCGGCGCTGATCGCCTTCACGCTGAATACCGCCGCCTACACCACCGAGATATTCCGCGGCGCGATCAAGGCCACGCCGAAGGGCGAGATCGAGGCGGCCCGGGCCTACGGCATGTCTCAGGCCAAGATGCTGCGGCGGATCGTGCTGCCCAGCGCCTTCCGTCGCGCACTGCCGGCCTACGGCAACGAGGTGATCTTCATGCTGCACGCCAGCGCGATCGCCAGCGTGGTGACGATCATGGACCTCACCGGCGCGGCCCGCTTCGTCTATGCGCGTTTCTACGCGCCCTTCGATGCCTTCCTGTTCGTCGCGGCGATCTACCTGTGCCTGACCTTCGGCATCCTCTACCTGTTCCGCTATCTGGAGAAACGACTGCTGGCCCACCTCAAGCCGCAGACCTGAGCCGGCGTCAAACGAGCGTTGGAAAACTGTCGGCCCACGCCGCTTTTCCGACTTCCGGCCGATGCCCGGGTGCGCTACCGTGTCCGGGTCATCGACCACGGTCGATCAATACAAGAAACTGGGGGATTCGTTTCATGAAAAAACTGCTTACCGTCTCGCTGCTCAGCGCTGCCGTGCTCGCCGGCACCGCCCAGGCCCGCGACTACGACACCGTGCGCTTCGGCGTCGACGTGCCCTACGAGCCGATGGAATACCGCCTGCCCAACGGCGACCTGACCGGCTTCGACATCGAGCTGGGCAACGCCCTGTGCGACGAGATCGGCATCGACTGCACCTGGACCGTCCAGGGCTGGGACGGCATCATTCCGGGCCTGCTGGCCCGCAAGTACGACGCCATCATGTCCTCGATGACCATCAACGATCAGCGTCGCAAGCAGGTGCTGTTCTCGGATCCGTACTTCACGCCGCCGTCCGCCTGGTTCGCCCCGGCCGACAGCAAGATCACCGTGCCCTCCAAGCAGACCCTCGAGGGCAAGACCATCGGCGTGCAGCGCGGCACCCTGCAGGACAACTACGCCACCGACATGTTCGGTGACGTCGCCGATATCAACCGCTACTCCACCGCCGATGACATGGTGCTGGACATGGACGCGGGCCGCCTGGACATCGTCTTCCTCGACTTCCCGGTGGGCAAGTCCACGCTGCTCGACAGCAACGACGGCGACTACAAGATCGTCGGCAAGATGATCAGCGAGCCCAAGAAGTACTTCGGCGACGGCTTCGGCATCGCCTTCCGCAAGCGCGACAAGGAACTGGCCGAGAAATTCGACGCCGCCCTCGACACGCTCAAGGAAAACGGCACCTACGACAAACTCTACAAGAAGTACTTCGAAACCAAGCAGTGACCCCGCCGCCCCGGCACCGCGCCGGGGCGTTTTACCGCCGAATCACGGCAACGGTTGGCTTGATGCGTCCGACCCCCTAATCTGGTCGCACTTACCCGCTGCACTCAAGGCCGTCGATGATTCGCACCTTTCAACTCCAGCGCCAGACCATCAAGGAAGTCTCCGAGGACACCCTGCCGCTTGCCGAACGCCTGTCCCGGGCGACCTGGATCGACGCGCACGAACCCGATGATGTCGAGCGCGAACGACTCAACGCCTTCCTCGCCGACGAGCTGCCCGCCACCGACGACGTCGAGGAGATCGAGTCCTCGGCCCGCTACTTCGTCGACGCCGACGGCATCCACGTCCACTCGCTGTTCCTGTCGCAGAGCGAGGGTCGGCACGGCAACACCACGGTGGCCTTCATCCTCCAGCCGGAGCGGCTGATTACCTTCCGCGACTGCGAGCTCGCCGACTTCCGCCTGCTGCGCCTGCGTGCACGCAGCGGCCAGGTCGAGGCCGACTCGGCGCAAACCCTGATGATGACCATCTTCGAGCAGAAGGTCGAAAACCTCGCGGACACCCTGGAGGACATCCACCGCAAGCTCGAGGACGTCAGTTATCTGGTGCTTGAGGAGGAGGACTCGGACCTCGAGGACGCCATCGACCAGCTCGCCAAGCTCGAGGACAGCAACGGCAAGATCCGCCTGTGTCTGATGGACACCCAGCGCTCGGTGTCCTTCTTGATCCGCCACCTGCGCGGCCACGGCGAACTGCAGGAAACCGCCCGGGAAGTGATGCGCGACGTCGAGACGCTGATGAGCCACACCGCCTTCCTGTTCGACAAGATCAACTTCCTGATGGACTCCACACAGGGCTTCATCAACATCCAGCAGAACCAGATCATCAAGATCTTCTCGATCGCCGCCGTGGTCTTCCTGCCGCCGACCCTGGTGGCCAGCATCTACGGGATGAACTTCGAGCACATGCCCGAGCTTTCCTGGCCTTACGGCTACCCCTTCGCCCTGGGCCTGATGGTCGCCGCCGGGGTGTCACCGTATCTGTACTTCAAGCACAAGAACTGGCTGTAGGATGGACGCCGGGCAGCGAGCGGGCAGGCCTCAATGAGAGTGGGCGCCGCCGATATGCTCCACCGCCGAGGGCGGCGCATCGCTCCCCTCCTCGTCGGCGGGTTGCGCCAGCTCGCGCAGGATGCCGCAGTCCTGGGTTCCGCCGTCGCCCCGACAGCGCGCCCGCAGCTCCAGCAGCGCACCGCGCAGGCTCTCTAGCTGGGCCAGCCGGCTCTCGACATGGCCGATATGTTCGTCGATCAGGGCATCGACCTCGGCGCAGTCACGCTCGGGATGATCGCGGTGCATCAGAAGGGTGCGAATCTCGTCGAGGGTCATGTCCAGTGCACGACAATGGCGAATGAATGTCAGGCGCTCCACATGCGCGCCGCCGTAGAGACGATAGTTGCCGCGGCTGCGGGCGGGGGCCGGCAGCAGCCCCTCGCGCTCGTAGTAGCGGATGGTTTCCACCTGGCAGCCGGTACGACGCGCCAGTTCCCCGATCTTCATGAACACTCTCCCGCCGCGCCCCGACGCGGTTTTCGGCCTGTCGTGGGTGACCCTAGCGCGCCGCGCCGGCGCTGGCCAGCGGAGAGACGCCGCACGCGGAGCGCGTCATGCCCGGCACGCCATGGCGGACGCCAGGGAAAGGCTGGCATGGAACCTGCCGGAAATCGGACGCATCGCCTGGGCGGCGGTACCCCGCGGGGTATCGCCGCTGCTTTTGGGCAGCCCCTTCAACCGCGCGAGGCACGCCGCTCGTTCGCCTGGCGCAGGAAATTCAGAATCCAGCGTGCCATCACCTGGTCATCCACCGGCGCATTGAGCGACGCCAACCCTTCGCGCACCCGGTTGGCCGGCACCAGATCCCGGCGCCGCGTCATCAGGTCCGCCGAGTAGGCCTTGGCGAACTCCGGATGGCCCTGTACGCCGAGAAAGGCCTCGCCGACCTGCATGACGTAAATCGGGCAGAAGTCGCTCTCGGCAAGCAGCGTCGAGCCCTCCGGCATGCGCACGACCTGATCCTGATGGCTGACCACCAGGTCGAGGCTCTCCTGCCAGGGTTCCATCCACTCGGCATGGCGGGTAAGGCGATTGAACGACATGCCCACGCCCCAGCCACGCTCGCTCTTGACCACCTCGCCGCCCAGGGCCCGGGCGATCAGCTGGTGGCCGAAGCAGATCCCCACCAGCGGCTTGCCGGCGGCCCACAGCTCGCGCACGAAGCCGCACAGGGCCTCGATCCAGGCATCACCGTCGTTGACCCCATACTTGGAACCGGTGGTCATCCAGGCATCCACGGCATCGACATCGTCGGGCAGCTCGCCGTCGAGGCAGCGCCAGACCCGAAACTCGACCGTGGGATCGACGCTGGTAAACAACCGTTCGAACATCGCCGGATAGTTGCCGTGACGAGGCTGCAACGCCTCGTCGACGTCATCACACTGCAGCAGACCGATTCGCATGGGCGGTGACTCCTTGATCATCGATGAAAGGCATCGGGCTCCGGGAAGAACCCGGTCGACCGTCGATATCCTGACGATAACTTGCCCCTCTCGCGAGCGCATCCGGCATGGCATCCAGTCCCCGGGAACGACGGGCAATGAACAGCGCGCGGACTACCCCTGGGGCATGGAGTCCGTCGCACCGGCCACCGCCTTCAGGGACGACGCCAGCGCCGCATACGGCATCGGCCGGTGGAAGAGAAAGCCCTGGAAGGCATGGCAGCCGTTGGCCTCGAGAAACGCCTGCTGGTCATGGGTCTCGACCCCTTCGGCGACCACGTCCAGCGCCAGATGCCGCGCGATGGCGATGATGGTCTGGACGATGGCCGCATCGTTGGCGTCCTCGAGCTCCTGAATGAAGCTGCGATCGATCTTCAGTTCGTCGAGCGGCAGGCGCTTGAGATAGGACAGCGACGAGTAGCCCACGCCGAAGTCATCGATCGCCAGCCCCACTCCGATGCGCTTGAGGCCATTCAGCGTCTCGATGGCGGCGTACAGGTCATCGATCAGCACCCCTTCGGTGATCTCCAGCAACAGCCGGGCGGGGTCGATCCCTGCCGCATCGACACACGCCGCGACGCGCTCGAGGAAATCGCGGCGCGCGAACTGGTGCGGACTGATGTTGACCGACAGCCGCGGCAGCCGGGTCGCCGGCAGCCGCCGCAGCGCCTCGCAGGCCTCGCGCAGCACCCAGTCGCCGAGCTCGAGAATCAGTCCGGTCTCCTCTGCCACGGGGATGAACTCGGCGGGCGAGACCATGCCCAGCGTGGGGTGCTGCCAGCGCAGCAGGGCCTCGGCACCGGTGATCCGCTCGTGACGCCCCACCTGCGGCTGGAAATACAGCATGAGCTGGTCCCCCGAGGCGAGCGCCTGGCGCAACCCCTGTTCCAGCGCCAGATGATGCAACGCGGCGGTGCGCATGCTCGGCAGGTAGTGGCGCACGCAGGCCCTGCCTGACGCCTTGGCCTGATACATCGCCGTCTCGGCCTGCTTGATCAGCTCCATGGCGCTGGCGGGCGTCGCGCCGAACAGGGCGATACCCAGACTCGGCGTGATGGTGAGCGTTCGCTCCGCCACCGGATAGGACACCGACAGGGACGCCACGACCCGCTCGGCCATCTGCTGGGCGTCGGTCTTGGCCCGGGCCAATGTCTCGCCGAGCGAATCCAGCACCACCACGAACTCGTCACCGCTGAGCCGGGCGGCCACGCCACCGTCGCCCGACAGCGTATTGAGCCGTTCGGCAACCAGCATCAGCAGCCGGTCGCCGGCGGCATGACCCAGCGACTCGTTGACCTTCTTGAAATGATCCAGGTCGATGAACAGCACCGCGCCATGCTCGCCACGACGCCGGCACTGCGCCTGTGCCCGGGCCAGCCGATCCAGCAACAGTCGCCGGTTGGGCAGGTTCGTCAGTGGGTCATAGAAGGCCTGCCGGTGAATGGTGGCCTCGGCCTGCCGGTGTTCGGTGAGATCCTCGATGATCGCCATGCCGCCGACGATGGCCCCCTGCTCGTCGCGAATGCCGCTGAACAGGGCCCGCATGGGCCGGGTCTGGCCGGAGAGCACCGCCGTGTAATCGCCCTCGAAGTGCCCCTGGCCCTCGGTCAGCGCCTGCGTCAGCGCACGGCATACCCGGGTATCCCGCAGGGTGGCGGGCAGGTCGAGTCCGATCAGCCCGGCGCGGGACGTGCCGATGAGGTCCACGAAGCGATCGTTGCAGTCGAGAATCCGGCCGCGAGCATCGAAATGAAAGACCCCCAGGGGCGAGGCCTGGAAGACCGCCCGATAGCGGGCCTCGCTTTCCCGCAGGTCCTGCTCGCGGCGCTGGCGATCCGCCTCGAGCCGCAGTTTCTCGCGCAGCACGCTGCTCCAGCGCTGGCTGGCGCCGATCACGAACACCAGGAAGACCCCGACCATCAGGGCCAGCTTCGAGGCCAGCGGCGTGTCCATCCGGGCATACTGGAACGCCATCGGCAGCGCCACCGGTACCAGGCAGACGATCGCCGCCGCCCACAGCGGTGACAGGGTCGTCACGGCCCCCGCGCTCACCCCGGCGACGGTCAGCACCAGCGCCGGCTGATACGCCGGCTCATGCGGGAACAGCCAGATGACCGCCGCGCCCCAGACACTGCCGGTCAGCAGCGCCCCGCCCAGGGCCAGGCAGCGCCAGCGCGGATGCCGCCGGGCGGCATGGTCCAGACGGCGGAAGTACACGCCGATTCCACAGCGCACCATCGACACCAGCAGCATGACCAGCAGCCAGGCCAGCAGGGCCCCGTGGGCGACCACCGGCCAGAGAATGCCCACCAGGAGGGCCGCCCCTATGACGCTGAACAGGCAGGGCTGCCAGAGCCCCTGATACAGCATCGCGACCTGCTCATCGCGTATCCACTGTTCCGCCGGATCCCCGCGTTTGCCACCCGACCCGCTCAGCCAGCCCGTCACATTCCGGCTCCTGTTTCCCTGCTACTTTTTCACGAACGCTTTTACGAACAAGCGGCGGGCACGGCACCAGGCGTTCGTGCCCACCGCCTTCATGGACGCATTTCATGCCCTGGCATGAAACGTTTCATCAAGAAAATACTGTCTCGTGACGATACGCAAGACCCCGAAGGGCGAAACCGGCCGAAGGGAACGTACGCGGATCATCGATCAAGGTCGAAGCGGAATTTCCGTCAGTCCTGCTATGCTTGCGGAGGAATCGGTCGTCACCACGACTGATGAAATCCTGTGTTCATCACCCGGCCGGGGCTTTCCGGCATCGACCAGGAGGGGCACCACGGCCGGCATTACCGTTCAACGAGCCTAGGGAAGTCCGACATGAAGCGTCCGTTTCGCATTGCCGTTACCGGTGCCGCCGGTAGCATCAGCAACTCCCTGCTTTTCCGTCTTGCCGCGGGCGAGGTCTTCGGCCCCGACCAGCCGCTCATCCTGCAGCTGATCGAGCGTCCCGAGGCCATGGAAGCACTGCGTGGCATGGCGATGGAACTCGAGGACTGCGCCTTCCCGCTGCTGCACAACGTGCGCCTGCACGACAATGTTCAGGACGGTTTTCGCAACGTGCATTTCGCCTTCCTGGTGGGGGCCAAGCCGCGCGGGCCCGGCATGGAACGCGCCGACCTGCTGTCCGCCAACGCCGAGATCTTCAGCGCGCAGGGGCGCGCACTCAACGATTACGCCAATCCCGACGTCAAGGTGCTGGTGGTCGGCAACCCGGCCAACACCAACGCCCTGATCGCCAGCCGCAACGCCCCGGACCTGTCGCCCTCCCAGTTCACGGCGATGAGCCGGCTCGACCACAACCGCGCCCAGGGCATGATCGCCAACCGCTTCGGCTGCAACGCCAGCGACATCCGCAGGGTCGCCATCTGGGGCAACCACAGCGCCACCCAGTACCCGGACCTGCATCACGCCACGGCCATGGGTGAGCCCGTGTGGCCGGAGCTGGACCCCAAGTGGGTGGACGAAGAGTACATCCCGCGGGTCCAGAAGCGCGGCGCCGAGATCATCGCCGCCCGCGGCCAGTCGAGCGCCGCCTCGGCCGCCCAGGGGGCCATCGATCACATGCGCGACTGGTACTTCGGCACCCCCGATGACGACTTCGTCAGCATGTGCGTGGTGTCCGACGGCAGCTACGGCGTGACCAAGGGCATCGTCTTCTCCTTCCCGGTACGCTGCCGCTACGGGCGCTACGAGATCGTCCAGGGCCTGCCGATCGACGAGGCCGCCCGCAAGCGCATCGAGACCACCGAGAAGGAGCTGATCGACGAGAAGGCCGGTGTCGAGCACCTGCTGCCCGCCGAGACCGAGGCCGCCCACCTCAACCTGCGCACCACGCTGCGCTCCGGCGCCTCGCGCTACGGCGAGGAGGACACCCTCGACGACAGCGAGGCCAGCGTGCTGCGCACCGATCGAGTGCTGTAACCGGCCTCTGTCGCGCGGGCACGCAAGGACGTGCCCGCGCGCCGCTCACCGACAGCAGGCAATCACCGGAGCGAGGAGATGACGATGAACGATCGCGTATTCCTGATCACCGGCGCCTCCAGCGGCATCGGCGCCGCCACCGCCCGAGCCGCCCATCACCAGGGCTACCAGCTGGCGCTGGCCGCCCGCTCGACGGACAGGCTCGAGTCCCTGGTCCAGGAGTTCGGCCCGGAAAAGGCCCTGGCCCTGACCTGCGACGTTACCGACATGGACGCGCAGCAGGCCATGATCGACCAGACCCTCGAGCGCTTCGGGCGCATCGACGTGGTCTTCGCCAACGCCGGCATGGGCGGCTCTCCCGGCGGCTTCAGCAGCGCCGACCACCGCGTGTGGCGCGACATGCTGATGACCAACGTCTACGGCGTGGGGCTGACGATCCAGGCCGCCCTGCCGGCCCTGCGGCGCAGCCAGGGACATATCCTGCTCACCGGCTCCGCCGCCGGCCGGACCACCATCCCCGGCTCGATGTACAGCGCCAGCAAGTGGGCCGTGACCGGCATCGGCTACAACCTGCGCGAGGAACTGCGCGGCAGCGGCATCCGCGTCACGCTGATCGAGCCCGGCATGGTCGACACGCCGTTCTTCGACCAGCCGCCCGAGACGGCCCTCAAGGATCGCGACATCGCCAATGCCGTGATGTACGCGGTGAGCCAGCCGGAGCATGTCGATGTCAACGAGATCCTGGTCCGTCCGACCCCGGCACCGGAATGAGACGCGGGGAAGCGTCGACCTGGCGTTGATTGGCGTTGACGCCGGTCAAGCGAAAAGTCGCTCGCCCCTCTGGCCTAACGCGAAAAAATTGCGCATCCTGATGTCGTCCAATCGTCAGATAACGGAGCCCCATGGACGCGGTACGAAGACGTAGCGACTGTGTCAGACCGGCACAGTCAGCCACTCGACAGCGCGACTTCGATGTCAGAGACATGGAACGCCGCACCCGACTGATGCGTGTCGTCACCCGCCGCATCGCCCTCTCCGAACTCGGCAATCGGGAAATCGCCCGACGCGCTGGTGTTCCCAGCCAGCGCATCAGCGACCTGCTGGCCGGTCGCCTGGAGCACTTCTCCGCCGAGGAGCTCAAGGCCATCCGCGACAGCATGCCGGCCGTCGCCGAGGACATCGACGACCCCCTGCAGCCCACGCCACCCTAGACGTCAAACGCCTCTCGTGTAGCAGCCAGCTCCTCGCCGGCCCGGCCGCCCGTGTGTATCCCTCACGACGGCCGAGCCGGGCACACGTCACTCGGGCAGGTCGGTCACCGCCCCCAGCGAGGCCGAACTCACCGTGCGCGCGTACTTGGCCAGCACGCCGCGGCGATAGCGCGGTGCCGGCTGGTGCCAGGCGGCGCGACGCCGCTCGAGCTCCTCGGAACTCAGGGCGACATCGATGGTGTCAGCCTCGGCATCGATGGTGATCTCGTCGCCGTCCTCGACCAGCGCAATCGGCCCGCCGTTGAACGCCTCGGGCGTGACGTGGCCGACCACGAAGCCGTGGCTGCCGCCGGAGAAGCGCCCGTCGGTGATCAGCGCCACCGCATCGCCCAGGCCCCGGCCCATGATCGCCGAGGTCGGGGTGAGCATCTCGCGCATCCCCGGTCCGCCGCGCGGTCCCTCGTAGCGGATCACCACCACGTCGCCGGCGACCACGGTGCCGTCGTTGATACGCGCCTGGGCCTCCTCCTCGGAACCGAACACCCGCGCACGGCCGGTAAAACGCGTGCCTTCCTTGCCGGTGATCTTGGCCACCGCCCCCTCCGGAGCCAGGTTGCCACGCAGGATGCGCAGGTGGCTCTGTGCCTTGACCGGGGCATCGAGCGGCTGAATGATTCGCTGATCGCCGGGATAGGGCGCGACGTCGGCCAGGTTCTCGGCCAGCGTGTGCCCGGTCACGGTCAGGCAGTCGCCATGCAGCAGGCCGGCATCGAGCAGCATCTTCATCAGCGGCTGGATGCCACCGATCGCCACCAGCTCGCTCATCATGTAGTGGCCACTCGGCCGCAGGTCGGCGAGCACCGGAACGCGCCGACCGAGGCGCGTGAAGTCATCGAGCGACACCTCGACACCAATCGCGCTGGCCATGGCGACCAGATGCAACACCGCATTGGTCGAGCCGCCCAGGGCGATGACCACGGTGATGGCGTTCTCGAAGGCCTCGCGGGTCATGATGTCGCTGGGACGAATGTCGCGCTCGAGCAGCTCGAGCACCGCCGCCCCGGCGGCACGGCTGTCGTCGCGCTTGGTCTGTGACACGGCGTTCTGCGCCGAACTGCCCGGCAGGCTCATGCCCAGCGCCTCGATCGCCGAGGCCATGGTATTGGCGGTGTACATGCCGCCGCAGGATCCCGGCCCGGGAATCGCCGTCTCCTCGATCTGCTTGAGCTCGATGCGGTCGATGTCGCCGCGGGAATGCGCGCCCATCGCCTCGAACACCGAGACGATGTCGGTATGGTTCTCGCCCGGCAGAATGGTGCCGCCATAGACGAACACGCCGGGCCGGTCGAGGCGCGCCAGGCCGATCATGCAGCCCGGCATGTTCTTGTCGCAGCCGCCGATCGCCACTACACCGTCGAAGCCCTCGCAACCCGCCACCGCCTCGATCGAGTCGGCGATGATCTCGCGCGAGACCAGCGAGTACTTCATGCCCTCGGTGCCGTTGGCGATACCGTCCGAGATGGTAATGGTATTGAAGATCACGCCCTTGCCACCGGCCGCATCGGCGCCGTCACGCGCCGCGTCGGCAAGATCGCCGATATGGCTGTTGCACGGCGTCACCTGGCTCCAGGTCGAGGCGACGCCCACCTGCGGGCGGGTGAAGTCCTCGTCGGAAAAACCCACCGCCCGCAGCATGGCGCGGCTGGCGGCCTTGCCCGGCCCGTCGACGACCGGGCCGGAGTAACGGCGACGCGGGTCCGGGGTGTTGCTCTGATCGCTCATCGGTCCTCTCCACGGCTGCACGATGTCATTTCAACATAGCGCCTCAGTCTGGGAGCGGACCGGAGAGGACGCAAATACCGCGCCCCTTGGCAGGGCAATCGCCGCTGGGTCTGGCAAGGGATGTCGGGGACAGGTCAAAGAGGGGGTCCGACGTCAGGGCCGAAAAGAGTTCCCTTCAATTTCGGCATTCCCGCCATCCATGGCGGTCAGATGGCGTCGGTAGCGCCCATGGAAGGGTTCACAGCGCCCCCTCGCAGACCTGTCGACGGATCAGCCCGAACGATAATGCTAACTTCGACCTCTTGCCCACCTCGGTCTGCTCAGCCCGCCTGCCAGGCGGAGTGCGGGCGCACCAGTGCCACCAGCAGCGCCACCGCACTGGAAATCGCCAGGGCGCCGGCAAACGGTGCGAGCGTGGTTTCGCCGCCCGGAAAGCTTGCCGCCAGCAGTGCATCGCCCAGACTGCCCCGGGCGATCCAGTCCGGCAGGATGGCACCGACCAGACCGGCCACCGCGCCGGCAGCAGCGGCCGGCGCGCTCATCCGTGGCCACAGCCCCATCAGCACCGGCACCACCGCCGTGGCACACAGCAGATCGGCGATCAAAAACAGCCGCAGCACCGAATAGCCCTGCAGGGCCACCAGCACCGCCGGCACCATCAGCGCCAGGGTGATCCAGCGCGCCGCCGTCAGCGAGACGCCGTGGCGGCTCAGCGCCTCGCCCTCGCCGACCAGCAGCGAGGCGATACCGTTCTGCAGAGTGTCGACGCTGGAGGCCACCAGCGTCACCGCCAGTACCAGCACCAGCAGGGTCAACCAGGCCGGCGCTGCATCGAGCAGCGCGAAAAAGGGCATCGGCGGCTGGCCGAGATCAGCGCCGCTCATCGCCGCCAGGATACCCAGCCCGCCGACCACCGCCACGACCAGCACGGTGGTGACGCCGCCCAGCACCGCGCCACGTCCCAGCGCGGCGCCATCACGGGCCGCCCAGACCCGCTGCCAGTAGCCCTGGTGGAAGAGATTGGCCGCCGTCACCGCGATGACCAGAGTCACGGCCACATTCAGCGCCTCGCCGGGCGGCACACTCGGCATGGCGGCATCGGCCGGCAACGCGGGCAGGTCACCCAGGACCGCGCCTGTCACCAGCACCAGCAACACGCCCAGCAGCAGGGCCTGCCAGCGGTCGGTGACCAGGCTGGCCCGCAGCCCGCCCCAGGCGGTGTAGGCCAGCGTGGTCAGCGCCACGGCCACGATCGCCACGCTGCCCGCCAGCGGCGAGAGCAGTGCGGTGATACCGCCGATGGCACTCAGCTCGGCGGCCAGAAAACAGGCCATGTACAGCACCGAGAGCAGGGCCACATAGCGGCGCATGCCGGTGCCGAAGCGCTCGGCGGCAAACTCGCCGATGCTGCGCCCCGCCGGCAGCCGACGACGAATCGCCGGCCCGCACAGCGCCAGCACGATGAACGGCAGCGCCGAGCCGATGGCATAGCCGGCCAGCGCCACCGGACCGACGAAGGCCCCGACTTCCGGCGGCGCGAAGAGAATCCAGGCGCCCATGCCGGACGCCAGGAAGGATAGCCCCAGCGTGGTGCCGCGCTGCGAGTTGCGCGCCGTCACGTAATCATCGAGGGGCGAGTCGGCGCGTCCGGCGCGCAGGCCCAGAATGGCAAACAGCAACAGGGCCGCGCCCAGCACGGCCAGGGTGGCAAGATACATGTCGCACTTCCTCCGCCGGTATTGACCGGATCAGGTTCCAGGGTCTGCGCCGCGGCCGGCACACTCTCAGCCCCGATCGAGCGGGGCTCCCCTGGCGACGTTGAATGTCGGGATGATTAAAGTTTTGCGGATATCGGTCGATAGGAGCGAGTATCCGTCCTGCATTCGACCCCTGCCGACGGCAACGCGCCGCCTCGGGGTCGTGAAGCGATCTCACTCTACCAGAACACCAGACAACGATCAGATCCGAGATCCCCATGCCATACCACGAAGCCCAGGAACATGTGCCGGGCCGCCTGCACCGCCTCTTCGACGATCCCTACCAGGCCTTCGGCAATGACATTCCGGACCGCTGGAGCCACCTGCCGCGTGCCCTGCAGGCCCTGCTGGCCCCGGCCCTGGAGGCGGACAGCCTGCGGCTTCGCGTCGTGCATGGCTGGGAAAACGGCGACTTCGACCCGCGCCACCTGCAGCACAGCGATCATGCCCTGACCAGCCTGGACGACATGCGCCAGGTACTCGCCGCCTACACCTCGGCCCGGGCCGAAGGCCGACCGTCGCCCTGCGACAGCGCTTCGCTGCTGGCTGAGCCCCTGGAAGACGCCATCCGCCGCGCCGAGGCCGCCGGCCAGCCGATCGACGACGCCACGCGGCACAGCCCCGCCCGCTGGCCGGCCTTCGCGCAGGGTCTGACCCTGTACACCCTGTTCAAGGTCTACAACCGCCTGACCTACGGCGAGGACGATGACTACCGCTCGACGTACTGCCTCACCCCGCAGGGCGAACGCGAGATTCACGAGTTCCATCTCGAGGAGGGGGAGTTCGCGGTCATCCTGCCGCGGGACGCGGATCCGGACGTCGCAACCCTGCTGGTCCTGCACGAGAGCCAGCTGGAGCCGATGATCCAGCTGCTCGAGCGCTGCGGGATCGCCCCCGCGCGGCGCTGATTCGACATCGGCCCCGCCTCTCTCGAGGCGGGGCCGTATTGTCACCGAGCGAGGGTGATCAGCCCATCGATATCGTGCTGTTGACGCCGCTCGAGACGTTCTCCGGCTCGAACCAGCGCGCGGTGACCGTCTTGGTCTGGGTCCAGAACTGGATCGCCTGCTTGCCGTTGGGCCCCAGGTCGCCGAGCTTGGAGGCCCGCGAGCCGGTAAAGCTGAAGTAGGCCACCGGCACCGGGATCGGCACGTTGATGCCCACCTGGCCGACGTCGATGTCGGCCTCGAAGCGCCGCGCCACCCAGCCGGAGTTGGTGAAGATCGCCGTGCCGTTGCCGTTGGGGTTGGCGTTGATGAAGGCGATGGCGTCGTCGAGGGTCTCGACGCCGACCACGCACAGCACCGGCCCGAAGACCTCCTCGCGGTAGATGGTCATCTCGGCGGAGACGTCGCTGAAGATGGTCGGGCCGACGAAGTTGCCGTCGGGATAGCCCTCGACCGTCAGGCCGCGCCCGTCGAGACGCAGCGTCGCGCCCTCGGCCACGCCCTGGTCGATCAGCCCCAGCACCCGGTCGCGGGCCGCCGGCGAGACCAGCGGCCCCAGATCGGCGTCCTCCTGGGTACCGGGCCCCACCTTGAGCTGTCCGGCGCGCTCGACGATCTCGTCGAGCCAGTCGCGCGCCTCGCCGACCAGCACCAGCACCGAATTGGCCATGCAGCGCTGGCCGGCGGCGCCGAAGGCCGAGCCCAGCACGTTGTTGATCGCCTGGCTGCGGTTGGCGTCGGGCATCACCACGCAATGGTTCTTGGCACCCATCATCGACTGCACACGCTTGCCGGCGGCCCCGGCCCGCTCGTAGATGTGGGTGCCGACCCGGGTCGAGCCGATGAACGACAGCGCCTTGATGTCCGGGTGGTCGCAGAGCCGGTTGGCGACCTCGGGCCCGCCGTGCACCACGTTGAGCACCCCGGCCGGCACGCCGGCCTCGTGGGCCAGTTCGACCAGGCGCATGGTCGACGAGGGATCCTGCTCGGAGGGCTTGAGCACGAAGGTGTTGCCGGTGGCGATGGCCAGCGGGAACATGAAGCACGGCAGCATGATCGGGAAGTTGAAGGCGGTGATGCCGGCGCCCACGCCCAGCGGCTGGTGCAGCGAATAGACGTTGACATCGCTGGCGACGTTCTCGGCGATCTCGCCGAGCTGCAGGCTGGTGATCGAACAGGCGTGCTCGACCACTTCCAGTCCGCGCCCCACCTCGCCCTTGGCATCGGGCAGCGTCTTGCCGTGTTCCTCGGTGATCAGCGCGGCCAGCTCGGCGGTGTGCTCGCGGATCAGTGCCTGGAAGGCGAGCATGATGCGCATGCGCCGGGCCAGCGGCACCTTGCGCCAGGTGGTGAAGGCGTCCCGTGCGCTGGCCACCGCGCGATCGACCTCCTCGAGCGTGGCGAACGGCACCCGGGCGACCACCTCCTGGGTCGCCGGATTGAGCACCTCGCGCCACTCGCCGGACTGCGAGGGCACGGGCTGACCATCGATATACAACGCGATTTCACGAACGGACATGGTGGCGGCTCCTGACGGAGCGAGCGCGGCATCGGCCGGCTCGCCGGTTGTGATTGTTCTTTGCGCGGTGCCGCGGGTTGGCCCGGACAGACGCGGCGGGTTATCCCCTCAAGATTAGGCACACGACGATTCGCCGGACAATAGGCAGATCGAGAGGGCGGGTACAAAACAGTCGAGCGAAGGCAAGACCAGGCGAAATTGACCGAAAACGCGCAGTTTACAAGGTGGTAAATGAGCATTTTGAGGTCAATTTCAACGCCGTATTGCCGAGCACAGACATTTTGTAGGCGCCCTCTCAGGTGCCGCAGAAGGTACGGAACACCCGCTCGCTCGGCTGGGCCGGCAGCGTGTACGCTTCGCGACCGGGCTGCGCCTCGAAGGGCCGGGCCAGGACCTCGCGCAGGGTCTCGAAGGGGGCGAAATCGCCTTCGTAGGCGGCGGCCAGCGCCTCCTCGACCCGATGATTGCGGGGGATGTAGAACGGATTGACCGCGCGCATGCGCGAGGCGACGGCGGCCCCGTCGGCGTCCTCGCTTGCCAGCCGGGCCTGCCAGCGCGCCAGCCAGGCCTCGAGGGGCTCGCGACGTTCGGTCAGTTCGAACAAGGCCGGGCGAGCCTCGGCGGATTCGGCGACGTCGGCCAGCTGGCGGAAGCTCAGGGTGAAGTCGGCACGCCCGGCATGCAGCGCCTCGAGCAGCGACTCGGCAAGCTCGAAATCCCCCTCCTCCTCGCGCGCCAGGCCCAGCTTGGCACGCATCACTGCCAGCCATTCGGCGTCGTACTGGCCGGGGTAGGTCTCGAGAACCCGGGTCGCGCGCTCGATGCCGCGCTGGCGATCGTCGTCGATCAATGGCAGCAGGGTCTCGGCGAAACGCGCCAGATTCCACTGCACGACCCCCGGCTGGTTGCCGTAGGCATAGCGCCCGCGCTCGTCGATGGAGCTGAACACGGTGCGCGGATCGTAGGCCTCCATGAAGGCGCAGGGTCCGTAGTCGATGGTCTCGCCGGCGACCGAGGTATTGTCGGTGTTCATCACGCCATGAATGAAGCCGACGCCCATCCAGCGCGCCACCAGGGCCGCCTGGCGCTGCAGGACGGCCTCGAAGAGGGCCAGATAGCGCGTCTCGGGCGGTTCTTCGTCCAGATGGGGATAGTGTCTGGCGATCGCCTCGTCGGCCAGGGTGCGCAGGGCATCGATGTCGCCCCGGGCGGCGAAGTACTGGAAGGTGCCTACCCGCAGGTGACTGTCGGCCACGCGGGTCAGCACGCCGCCGGGTTCGGGGACACGGCGCAGGACCCGTTCGCCGCTGGCCACCGCGGCCAGCGACCGGGTGGTGGGAACACCCAGCGCGTGCATCGCCTCGCTGACCAGATACTCGCGCAGCACCGGACCCAGCGGCGCCCGACCGTCGCCACCGCGGGAGAACGGCGTGCGCCCGGCGCCCTTGAGCTGCACGTCGCGCAGCCGGCCGTGACGGTCGGTCACCTCGCCAAGCAACACCGCACGGCCATCGCCCAGACTGGGCACGAAGTTGCCGAACTGGTGGCCGGCGTAGGCCTGGGCCAGCGGCTCGGCACCGGGCGGCACGACATTGCCGGAGAACCACTCGGTCGCCTGGCGCTCGTCGAAGGCCGCGAGATCGAAACCCAGTTCCTCGGCCAGCGGCCGGTTGAAGGCGATCAGGTGCGGTGCCTCGACCGGCACGGGGTCGAAGCGCGCGAAGAAATGCGCCGGCAGGCGCGCATAACGCAGCGTGAAGGGGGAAAACATGGGGACTCCCGTCGATGACTGGCTAGGCTTTGCACGAAAACTGCCTGCACTCGGCAATACGGCGTTAAAAATTGGCTCAAAATGCTCATTTACACCCCGTAAACTCCGCTTTTTCGCCGATTTTTGCCTTGTCTTGCCTTCGCTCGCCGACTTTTCGTACAAACCCAGTGCTGCCTTCACCATAAACCATAGTGAACGGGTCAACTATATCGGTGCGGGCCATCGCCAAGACAACGTGGATCCGGGGCAGGACACCCTCAACCGGCCTCCAGCGCCCTGACACTGGCCACGAAGTCGCTGAAGCGCTCGCCCTGGATCAGCACGTGCTCGCGCAGCTTGCGCTCGGCCAGCTCGGCATCCCCGGCCTCGATGGCGGCGACGATCTCGCGATGCTCGGCCAGCGAGGTCGCCAGCCGGTGGCGGACCTGCAGCTGCAGGCGCCGGTAGGGCTTGAGACGCTGCTTGAGCTGGTGCGCCTCGCGGGCCAGAAAGCCATTGTGGCTGGCCGCGTAGATGCCGTGGTGAAAGGCCTCGTTCTCGTAGTAGTACTCGTCGGAGTCCCCGGTGCGGGCGGCCGCCTCGCAGCGCTCGATCGCCTCGTGCAGCACCGCGAGCTCGGCCGGGGTGATGCGCCGCGCCGCCAGCCGCCCGCACATGCCCTCCAGCTCGGCCATCACCTCGAACATCTCGATCAACTGCTCGATGCCCACCTTGGCGACGAAGGTGCCCTTCTTGGGCGTCACCGTCACCAGTCCGCTGGCCACCAGTTGCTGGATCGCCTCGCGCACCGGCGTCCGCGACACCTGATATTCCTTGCCCAGCGCCTCGGGATCGAGCCGCTCCCCGGGGGCCCGACGCCCGTTGATGATGTCGTTCTCCAACGACTCCTTCAGCCGCTGGGCATTCGATCGCTTGTCGCCGTTCACGTTCGCCCCCTTCTGCCGCGCATGCCGGGTCCGCCGAGCATTGCCACCAAGGTCTAATGACCCTAGTTTGACACTGAGTATCCTCAAGACCTATTAAAGTATACATCAGCCTCGCTGATAAATATTACACAAAAACAAACGTAACGGAGACGCCATGAAAACCTCCCTCAAGCTAGCTCTCGCCTCTCTCGGGCTCAGTGTCGCCATGAGCGGCGTCGCCTCGGCGGAAACGGTGCTGCGCGCCTCGCACCAGTTCCCCAAGGGGGACGTCCGCGACAAGATGGTGCAGATGATCGCCGACGAGGTGGCCAAGGCCGACGTCGACCTCAAGGTCCAGGTCTACCCGGCCGAATCGCTGTTCGGCGCCAAGGAGCAGTGGCCAGCACTGGTCCGCGGGCGCCTGGACATGACCGCCCTGCCGCTCGACTACGCCAGCGGCCGCCATCCGGAATTCTCCGCCACGCTGATGCCCGGCCTGGTGCGCAGCCACGAGCGCGCCCAGCGGCTCAATGACTCCAAGTTCATGGGCATGATCAAGAAGGTCATCAACGATGCCGGCGCCCGCGTGATCTCGGATGCCTGGCTGGCCGGCGGCTTCGTGTCCGACATGCGCTGCATCACCTCGCCGGACACCGTGAAGGGGCAGGCGATGCGCGCCGCCGGGCCGGCCTTCGACGAAATGCTGGCCACCGCCGGTGCCTCGATCACCTCGATGCCCTCCTCGGAAATCTACACCGCCATGCAGACCGGCGTGCTCGACGGCGCCAACACCTCCTCGGGGTCGCTGGTGTCCTACCGCATCTACGAGCAGTCGACCTGTCTGACCGCACCGGGCAAGAACGCCCTGTGGTTCATGTACGAGCCGATTCTGGTTTCCGAGCAGAGCTGGGAGAAACTCACCGACGCCCAGCAGAAGGCCCTGGCGGAAGCCGGCGAGAAGGCAGAATCCTACTTCGCCGACCAGGCCGCCGAGCTGGATAAGAAACTGGTCGATGTCTACAAGGAAAACGGCGTCAAGGTCGTGACCATGTCGCCCGAGGACTACCAGGCCTGGCTGGACGTCGCCAAGAAGAGTTCCTACAAGACCTTCGCCGAGAAGGTGCCCAATGGTCAGGCCCTGATCGACGCCGCCCTGGCCGTCGACTGAGGCGATCGCGCCATGACCGTCTCGATCCAGCGCGCGGCCCCCGGCCGCGCCATCACCGACCCGGCTGCCTCGCCCGAGGCAGCCTCCTCATCCACGCCGGGGTGCGCTATGGAAACGGAACACACCCGTGCGGCTCGGCCGCATCGCGGGCTCGTCGGCGGCTACATTCGGCTGATGGACACCCTCTCGTCGGTCACCGCCGTGCTGGCCGGCGCCCTGCTGGTCACCGGCGTGCTGGTGGTCTGCCACATGATCTTCGTGCGCGCGGTACTCGGCCACAACACCACCTGGCAGACCGAATTCACCATCTTCGCCATCACCGGCGCCATGCTGCTGGGCGCCCCCTACGTGCTGATGACCGGCGGCCACGTCGCGGTCACGGTGCTGCCCGACGCCCTGGGCGGCCGCGCCCGCAAGATCATGCAGTTCATCGCCTCGCTGATCGGCCTGGCCTTCTGCACGGCGCTGACCTACGGCGCCTGGCACTACTTCATCGAGGCCTATTCGATGGGCTGGACCACCGGCACGGTCTGGAACCCGCCGGTATGGCCTTCACTGCTGCCCCTTGCCATCGGCAGCACCCTGCTTGCGCTGCAATACGTGGCGAACATTCTGCGTGGAGATTCCGACAATGGATCCAGTGACTAGCGGCATTCTGGTGATCGTTGCCCTGTTCGCCCTGATGGCCATCGGCACCCCCATCGCCTTCGCGCTCGGCGGCGTCTCGCTGGCCGCCCTGGTGCTGGGCAGCGGCATGAGCGAGCTCACCTACTTCGGCGAGACTTTCTACAGCAGCATCGCCTCGTTCGGCTTCGTGGCCATTCCCATGTTCATCCTCATGGGCGCGGCGGTCGCCTCCTCCCCCACCGGCCGCGACCTGTACCGCTCGCTGGACCTGTGGCTGGGGCGCGTGCCCGGCGGCTTGGCGATCTCCAACATCGGCGCCTGCTCGATCTTCGCCGCACTCTCCGGCTCCTCGCCGGCCACCAGCGCGGCCATCGGCAAGCTGGGGATCCCCGAGATGCGCAAGCGCGGCTACCCGGACGGCGTCGCCGCCGGCTGCATCGCCGCCGGCGGCACCCTGGGCATCCTCATTCCGCCCTCGGTGACCATGATCGTCTACGGCATCGCCACCGAGACCTCGATCGGTCGCCTGTTCATCGCCGGCGCCATGCCCGGGCTGATGCTCGCCGGTCTGTTCATGGCCTGGACACTGATCGCCTGCAAGCTGGCCGGCGGCTATCAGAATCCGGTCGCCGAGGCCGCTAGCGCCGTCAAGCAGAACGTCGAGGGCAACCTCAAGGCGCTGGTGCGCGTGGTGCCCTTCCTGATCGTGGTCTCGGGCATCCTGTTCGCCCTCTACGGCGGCCTGGCCACGCCCTCCGAAGCCGCCGGCGCCGGCGCCTTCCTGTGCCTGGCCCTGGCCATCGTCGTCTACCGCATGTGGCAGGCGAAGCCCCTGAAGGTCATCCTGCGCGACGCCCTGCGCGAGAGCGTGATGATCATGCTGATCATCGCCGCGGCGGAGATCTTCGCCTATGCACTCTCCTCGCTGTACATCACCCAGACCGTCGCCGGCGGCATCGCCGACCTGGAGGTCAACCGCTGGGTGCTGATGGGCGTGATCAACCTGTTTTTGCTGGTGGCCGGCTTCTTCCTGCCGCCGGTGGCGGTGATCGTGATGACTGCCCCGATCCTGATGCCGATCATCCTCTCGGCCAACTTCGACCCCTACTGGTTCGCGGTGATTCTCACCATCAACCTGGAGATCGGCCTGATCACCCCGCCGGTGGGATTGAACCTGTTCATCATCAAGGGCATCGCCCCGGACATCGCCCTCAAGGACATCCTGCTGGGCAGCCTGCCCTACGCCCTGTGCATGGTGCTGGGCATCGTGCTGCTGTGCTTCTTCCCCGGGATCGCCACCTGGCTTCCCGACCTGATTCTTGGCTGAGAACCGCCCCGGAGGACGAGCGACCATGAACACCAGCTTTCTGCAGGACATGTTCAGTACCATCACCCGGCGCGACGCCCTGCGCCGGCGGCGCAGCGGCAACACCACGCCCGTCGACCACTCGCATGTGCTCGCCGCCTGCCGGGCCCTGCTCGACAGCGACGGCGAAGCCTCCAGCATCACCCTGGCGAGTCGTGCCCTGGAGCTCTACGCCCGCCTCGACGCCGACGAGAAGGTGCGCTTCTTCGAGCGTCTGACCCACGATTTCTCGGCCGACCCCGAGCGCGTCGACCAGGCCTATGCCGCCTACCGGGAATCCCGCGACGAGCGCGACCTGCAAGCCCTGTTCGACACCTGTGAACCCAGCCGCCAGGAGCTGCTGCGCCGCCTCAACCTGACCAGCGGCGGCACCCACGAGCTGGTGCGCATGCGCGAGGACCTGCTCGCCCGGCTCGACAAGGCCTCGCCGCTGAACGCCCTGGACGCCGACTTCAAGCACCTGTTCAGCTCCTGGTTCAACCGCGGCTTCCTGATGCTCCGGCGCATCGACTGGAACACTCCGGCGGCGATCCTCGAGCGCATCATCCGCTACGAGGCGGTCCACGAGATCCACGACTGGAACGACCTGCGCCGGCGCCTCGACGCCCGTGACCGGCGCTGCTTCGCCTTCTTCCACCCGGCGATCGGCGACGAGCCGCTGATCTTCGTCGAGGTCGCCCTGCACAAGGGGCTGCCGGACCAGATCCAGCCGATCCTCGACAGCAACCACCACGACATCGGCGAGCCCGAAGGCGCCGACACCGCCGCCTTCTTCGGCATCAGCAACTGCCAGACCGGGCTGCGCGGCATCTCCTTCGGCAACTTCCTGATCAAGCAGGTGGTGCAGGAGCTCAAGCAGGAGCTGCCCAACCTGCGCAACTTCGTCACGCTCTCACCGGTCCCCGGCTTTCGCCAGTGGCTGGACAGCACCCAGCGCGGCGAGGCCTCGCCGCTCGACGACGAGACTCGCGAGACCCTGGCCCAGCTCGACGACGATCACTGGCACACCGACCCGGAGCGCGCCGCGGCCCTGCGCGACGTCATCCGCCCGCTGGCCGCCCACTATCTGGTCCGCGAGAAGAACCGTCACGGCCTGCCGCTCAACCCGGTGGCCCGCTTCCACCTCGGCAACGGCGCCGAACTGCACCGCATCAACTGGCTGGGCGACACCTCGAACAAGGGGCTCCAGCAGGCCGCCGGACTGATGGTCAATTACCTCTACGTCATCGACGACATCGAACGCAATCACGAGCAATACACCACCGACGGCACGATCGCCTGCTCCTCCGCCGTGCGTGACCTCAACCGGCGTGCCCGCAAACTGCTCAAGGGAGACAACGAAAAATGAACCACAATCTCTTCGCCACCTTCGCCGAGCGCATGCAGGCCCGCGGGGACGCCGACTTCGTCACCACCCGCGAGGGCCACGGCTACACTTACCGCGAGGCGCTCGACACGACCGCCCGGCTGGCCGGCGCCCTTCGCGAGCTGGGTGTCGCACCCGGCGACCGGGTCGCCGTGCAGGTCGACAAGAGCCCGGAGACGCTGCTGCTGTATCTGGCCTGCCTGCGCATGGGTGGCGTCTACCTGCCGCTCAACACCGGCTACACCCCCGAGGAGATCCGCTACTTCCTGGGCGACGCCGAGCCGGCACTGTTCGTCTGCCGCCCCTCCGATCTCGACAACGCGCGTCGCGTCGCCGGGGAGACCGGCTGCCCGCAGGTCGCCTCGCTGGGCACCGGCCGCGACGGCACGCTGATGGAGACCTTCGAGAAGGCCACCCCCTTCGACGCCATCGAGCCCCGCGACGACAATGACCTGGCGGCGATCCTCTACACCTCGGGGACCACCGGCCGCTCCAAGGGCGCCATGCTCACCCACCGCAACCTCGGCTCCAACGCCGCCTCGCTGGTCGAGGCCTGGCGCTTCACCGAGGCGGACCGGCTGATCCACGCCCTGCCGATCTTCCACACCCACGGCCTGTTCGTGGCCTGCAACGTCTGCCTGATGGCCGGCGCCAGCCTGCTGTTCCTGCCACGCTTCGATGTCGACACGATCATCGACGAGCTGCCCCGGGGCACCACCATGATGGGCGTGCCGACCTTCTACACCCGGCTGCTGCAGGATGAGCGCCTGACCCGCGAGCTGACCGCCAACATGCGCCTGTTCACCTCCGGCTCGGCCCCGCTGACCGCCGAGACCCACCGCGAGTTCGAACAGCGCACCGGGCATGCCATCCTCGAGCGCTACGGCATGACCGAGACCAACATGAACACTTCCAACCCCTACGATGGCGAGCGCATCGCCGGCACCGTGGGGCGTCCGCTGCCGGGGGTGGAGATCCGCATCACCGACGGCGAGTCCCACCAGCCGCTGCCTGATGGCGACATCGGCATGCTCGAGGTGCGCGGCCCCAACGTCTTCATCGGCTACTGGCGGATGCCCGAGAAGACCCGCGAGGAACTGCTCGACGACGGCTTCTTCGTCACCGGCGACCTGGCGCGCATCGAGGAGCACGGCTACGTGCAGATCGTCGGCCGCGACAAGGATCTGGTGATCTCCGGCGGCTACAACGTCTACCCCAAGGAGGTCGAGCAGATCATCGACGAGCTCGACACCGTGGTCGAGTCGGCGGTGATCGGCGTGCCGCATCCCGACTTCGGCGAGGGCGTCACCGCGGTGGTGGTGCGCCAGCCCGGCGCCGCGCTGGAGGAAGCCGAGGTGCTGGCCTCGCTCGCCGGCCGACTGGCCAAGTACAAGCAGCCCAAGCGGGTGTTCTTCATCGACGAGCTGCCGCGCAACACCATGGGCAAGGTGCAGAAGAACCAACTACGCGAGCGCTACAAGGAAACCTACCGCTAAACGCACGTTTCCCGCGATGCACGCCCGAACCTGACAGACGCTCGGCTATCGTCGAGAATGCCGGCATCCTCCGTTCATCGCGGGACTTTTCATGACGCCACGCAACGCCATGACGCCACGCCACGTCGTCGTCGCCGGGCTGCTGCTCGCCGCCCTGCTGCCCTGGCTCCCGGCGCCCCAGCAGTTCGCCCGGGCCACGCTCGACCAGTCGCTGGACCAGGCCTTCGCCGCCTTCGCCATCGCCAAGGGCCTGAATGCCACCATCTCGGTGCTGCAATCCTCCACCGTCGACCTGCAGGTGTTCCAGATCGCCCCGGGTGAGGCACTCGACCCGGCCAACGACATGATCGAGCGCTTCTCGTGGGTGATGTTCGCCGCCACCGGCTCGCTGGCACTGCAGAAGCTGCTGCTGACGATTTCCGGCAGCGCCCTGATCAAGGCGCTGGCCACCGGCGCCTGCCTGCTCGCCGCCGGCCTGGTGGCGCTGAAGACGCGCATCGGCCAGTCGGCTGCGCTCAAGCTGGCCATGGCGGCGCTGTTCCTGCGCTTTGCCGTGCTCGTGGTAGCACTGGCCAGCGGCCTCGCCGGCCAGGCCTTTCTCGACGACCCCAGAACCGCCACCATGCAGCAGCTGGAAACCACCCAGACCCGGCTGGCGGCCATCGCCGATGAACAGATCAGCGGCCGGGACGACGCCGAGAACTGGTGAGACCGGCTCAAGGACAGTTTCGGCAACCTGGTGGGCAATCCGGTGGAGAGCGTGGTCGACGGCTTCAACGCGATCACCGACAAGGTCATCGACCTGACGATGATCTTCATCACCCAGACGATGCTCTTCCCGCTGGGCTTCCTCTACCTGCTCTACCGGCTGGGTAGCCAGTTGTTCGGCCGCGATCGGGTCACGGGGTGGCTCGACCGCTGCCGACTACCCTACGGGAAGACGCACAACCCGGGAGAGTGATCCGCAACAGGGAGGCCAGACGATGACGCACCCGCGAGTCACCGTGTTCGGCGGCACCGGCTTCCTCGGCCGGCGCCTCGTCGAACGCCTCGCCCACGCGGGCAGCGAGGTGATCGTCGCCGCCCGCCATGCAGGCGAGGTCGCCGTGCCCGAGGATGCGTCAGGCACAGTCGTCTTCCGCCGCGCCGACGTCCGCAACGCCGATGACGTGGCCGCGGCGCTGGAAGGCGCCGACGCCGCGGTCAACGCCGTCAGCCTCTATATCGAGCGCGGCGGCCTGACCTTCGAGGACATCCACGTCGAGGCCGCCACCCGAATCGCCCGACAGACTGCCGACGCCGACATCCGACTCGTTCACGTCTCGGGCCTTGGTGTCGACGTCGATTCCGACTCGGCCTACGTGCGCGCCCGGGCCGCGGGGGAAAATGCCGTCCGCCAGGCCCATCCCGACGCGGTGGTGATACGCCCCAGCGTACTGTTCGGCCCCGACGACGCCTTCGCAAGCAGCCTGCGCATGCTCGCCCGGCTGCCGGTGGTGCCGTTGTTCGGTCACGGCGATACGCGCCTGCAGCCGGTGCATGTCGACGATGTGGCCGAGGGCGTGGCACGTCTCCTGGAACGGGGCATGACCGGCGCCACCGTCGAGCTGGGCGGGCATGGCGTTCACCGCTATCGCGAGCTGGTCCAGGCCGCGCTGGACGCCGCGGGCCGGCACCCACCGTTGGTGCCGGTGCCTTTCGCCCTCTGGCGCGCCCTGAGCACACTGCTCTCGATACTGCCCAATCCGCCGCTGACCCGCGACCAGGTGATCCTGCTGGAAAAGGACAACATCGTCGGCGAGGGGGCGAAGACCTTCGCGACGCTGGGCATCGAGCCCAAGGATCTGCTGCGCGTTTTGACGCAACGGCGTTGATCGACGTGGTTGTCCTTTCCCCTTTGCTCCCGCCGCTCGCTGGGGCACCATACCCCCTGCTCATTTATCCAGTCACGCAGGATCGCCATGCCCGCCCACTCGCCCTCCTCACTGCAACCCGGCTTCATGGTGATTCACGGCAACCGCCTGGAGGCGCTGCGCGACCTGGCGGTGGAGTGGCTGCGCAACCACCCGCTCTCGCCGCTCGAGGACGAGGTGATCCTGGTGCAGAGCAACGGCATCAGCCAGTGGCTGAAGCTGGCGCTGGCCGCCGATCCGCCCGCGGGCGCCGGCATCGCCGCGGCGATGGACGTCACCCTGCCGGCGCGCTACCTGTGGCAGGCCTATCGGGCCGTGCTGGGCTCGGACGCCGTGCCGCCGGCCTCGCCGCTGGACAAGCCGCGGCTGATCTGGCGGCTGATGCGCCTGCTGCCCGAATTGCTCGATGACGAGACCTTCGCGCCGCTGGCCCGCTTCCTGGCCGACGACGAGGACTGCCGCAAGCGCCACCAGCTCGCCGAGCGTCTCGCCGACCTGTTCGACCAGTACCAGGTCTATCGCGCCGACTGGCTGTCCGCCTGGGCCGAGGGCCGCGACGTGTTGATCGATGCCCGCGGCCAGGCCCGGCCGCTTTCCGAGGACCAGCGCTGGCAGCCGGCACTGTGGCGGTGGCTGCGCGACGATATCGGCGAGCACGGCCTGGCCACCAGCCGCGCCTGGGTGCACACCCGCTTCCTCGCGGCCTGCCGCGAGCTGACGCCCGAAACGAGACCGGCCAGCCTGCCGCGCCGGGTGGTGGTGTTCGGCATCTCCTCGCTGCCGCGCCAGACGCTGGAGGCCCTGGCGGCGGTGTCGAAGGTCACCCAGGTGCTGCTCTGCGTGCACAATCCCTGCCGCCACTTCTGGGCCGACATCATCGAGCACAAGGACCTGCTGCGGGCCGCCCGCCGGCGCCAGCGCCACCGCCCCGGCATGCCGCTGGAGCTCGACGACACGAAGCTGCATCTGCACGCCCAGCCGCTGCTGGCCGCCTGGGGCAAGCAGGGCCGCGACTACCTGCTCCTGCTCGACGAGTTCGACGACCAGGACGCCTACCGGGCGCTGTTCGACGCCGAGGCGCTGCGCATCGACCTGTTCGACTCGCCCGCCGACGGCGAGGCCCCGGGGCTGCTGCAGCAATTGCAGGACGACATCCTCGAGCTGCGTCCGCCCCAGGAGACCCGCGAGACCTGGCCGGCGGTGGACCCGGCCCAGGACCGCAGCCTGCGCTTCCACGTCGCCCACAGCGCGCTGCGCGAGGTGGAGATCCTCCACGACCAGCTGCTGGCCGCCTTCGACGCCGACCCCACGCTGCGCCCGCGGGACGTGCTGGTGATGGTGCCCGACATCGACACCTACGCCGCCGCCGTCCAGGCGGTGTTCGGCCGCCTGCCGCCGGACGACCCGCGCCACATTCCCTTCACGCTCTCCGACCAGACCAGCCGCCACCGCCAGCCGCTGCTGGTGGCGCTCGAGGCGCTGCTGCACCTGCCGGAATCGCGCCTCACGGTCAGCGACCTGCTCGACCTGCTGGAAGTGCCCGCCCTGCGCGGGCGCTTCGGGCTGGACGCCGACACCCTGCCGGTGCTGCGGCGCTGGATCGAGGGCGCCGGCATCCGCTGGGGGCTCGACGCCGAGCAGCGCGCCCGCCTGGACCTGCCCGGCGGGCTCACCGCCAACACCTGGGCCTTCGGCCTGCGCCGGCTGCTGCTGGGCTACGCCGTCGGTGACACGGCCGACGGCCCCTGGCACGACATCGAGCCCTTTGGTGACATCGGCGGCCTGGAGGCGGCGCTGGCCGGCCCGCTGATGGACCTGCTCGACGCCCTCGAGGCCCAGTGGCGCGCGCTCAGCGAGCCCGCCGACGTACCGACCTGGTGCCGCCGCCTGCGCGAGCTGCTGGGCGCCTGCTTCGCCGCCGAGGACGAGGCCGACCTCGCCACCCTCAACCGCCTGGGCGAACTGCTGGAGGACTGGCAGGAGACCGCCGAGGACGCCGGCCTGACCGAGGCGCTGCCGCTCTCGGTGGTGCGCGAGCACTGGCTCGGCCAGCTCGACGAGGCCAATCTCTCCCAGCGCTTCCTGGCCGGCGCGGTGAACGTCGCCACCCTGATGCCGATGCGCGCCATCCCGTTCCGCCACGTCTGCCTGCTGGGCATGAACGACGGCGACTACCCGCGGGTCCAGCGTCCGCTGGACATCGACCTGATGGGCCAGGACTACCGCCCCGGCGATCGCTCGCGCCGCGAGGACGACCGCTACCTGTTCCTCGAGGCGCTGCTCTCGGCCCGCGACAGCCTGATGGTGAGCTGGGTCGGCCGCAGCATCCACGACAACGCGCCGCGCCCGCCCTCGGTGCTGCTCGGCCAGTTGCGTGACCATCTCGCCGCCGGCTGGCGGCTGGCCGACGCGGCGGAGGATGAGGACGCCGGGCAGGCCCTGGTCGACGCCCTGACCACCGAGCACCCGCTGCAGCCGTTCAGCAGAAGCTACTTCTCGGATAACGCCCGGCTGTTCACCTACGCCCATGAATGGCGGGCGGTGCATGCCGTCGAGAACGCGCCACGCGGCGTCGCGGACGGCGAGCTATCGCCGATCACGCTGGAAACGGCACTGCCGCTGTCACGCCTGTCCGGCTTCCTCAAGGACCCGGTGAAGGCCTTCTTCACCACCCGGCTCGGCGTCCATCTCGAGCGCGAGGCGCTGGAGAGCCCCGACCACGAGCCCTTCGCCCTGGACGGCCTGGACCACTGGCAGCTCCAGCAGGCGCTGATCGAGGCCGGGCGTCGCGCCGTGGACGCCGCCGAACCGCCGACGCCAGCCATCCACGACACCCTGGAGCGCTTGGAGCGCGAGGGGCGCCTGGCCATGGGCGGCTTCGCCGAGCTGATGCGCGAGCAGCTGGTCGAGCCGCTGGACAAGGTACTCGGCGACTACGCCGACCAGCTCGAGGCCTGGCCCCACGCCCGGGAGACGCCGGCCGCCGTGTCGCTGACGCTCGCCACGAATGACGAGCCGATTCACATCGAGGACTGGCTGGACGGCCTGCGCGAGAACGCCGCCGGCGAGCGCTGCCGGCTGGTGCTGATGACCAGCAGCCTGGTCAACAAGGGCAAATACCATTGGAAGCACTGGCTGGCCCCCTGGGTCGCCCATCTGGCCGGCCAGCTCGCCCTCGGCCCCATGACCACGGTGCTGCTCTCCCGCGCCGGCGGCGGCACCCTGGCGCCGCTGGACGCCGAGACCGCACGCACGCATCTGGAAGCCATCGCCCGAGCCTGGCGGGACGGCATGACCGCGCCGCTGCCGCTGGCCCGCGACACCGCCTTCGCCTGGCACGAGAAGGGTGGCGACCCCAGCGCCCTGGCCCGCGTCTTCGGAAACGCAGAGCAGGCCGAGGAGGCAGACCTCAAGGCCTGGAAGGCCGCCGTTCAGGTGTTCGAGGGCAGCGACTACACGCCCGGCGAGCGCGACCGCGATCCGTACCTCGCCCGCCAGTGGCGAGACCTCGAAGGCCTGGTGCGGCACGAGGCCGCTGGCCGGCGCTTCACCGAGCTGACCCCGGCACTCTACGCGCCGCTGCACGATGCGGTGAAGGCCAAGAAGAACGGGGGCAAAAGCCAGGGAGGCAAGGCATGACGATGACGGAAGACAATCAGATCACCGCGACGCCGCGCCTCGACCCGGTCGCCCTGCCGCTCACCGGCAGCCGGCTGATCGAGGCCAGCGCCGGTACCGGCAAGACCTTCACCATCGCCCTGCTCTACCTGCGGCTGGTGCTCGGCCCGCGCGGCTCACACGAAGGGCATGACGACACGGCCAGCTTCCCGCGGCCACTGACGCCGCCGGAGATCCTTGTCGTCACCTTCACCAACGCCGCCACCCAGGAGCTGCGCGACCGCATCCGCGCCCGGCTGGTGGAGGCCGCCGACGCCTTTCAGCCCATCGACGAAGACGGGGCGCCGGGGGCAGGTCAAAGCGGAGGTCATTCGACAGGGATGTCGAATGTAGCGCCCAAGGACGGTTCCACAGCGCCTCCGCGATGGTCCGACACTTCGGGATCTGCCGCCGGATCAGACCCGTCACAGCACCAAACTGGGGATCTCTTCGCCGAACCGGCGGTGGATAATCCGACACCTGACGATGAGACGCCCAGCGGCGATCCGCCGGGCGGCGACCCGCTGCTCGCCCTGCGCGACAGCTACCCGCGCGAGAGCTGGCCGAGTTGCGCCCGCCGCCTCCGCCTGGCCGCCGAGTGGATGGACGAGGCCGCGGTCTCCACCATCCACTCCTGGTGCCACCGCATGCTGCGCGAACACGCCTTCGACAGCGGCAGCCTGTTCGCCCTGGAGATGTCGCTGGACCAGTCCGAGATGGACCTGGAGATCGCCCGAGACTACTGGCGCAGCTTCTACTACGACCTCGCCCCCGAGGCGCTGGAAATCGTCGCCCGCTACTGGACCACGCCGGACGCCCTCAACGACACCGCCGCCCGGCTGCGCACCCACGCCGCCGCCCTGCCCGTGGCGCCGCCTCCCTTCGAGGCGCTCTCGAACTACCGCGAGCAGCGCGCCGTGGCGCTGGCCGAGCTCAAGGCGCCCTGGCCGGCCTGGCTCGACGAGCTGGACGACCTGCTCGAGCAGGCGAACGCGCGCAAGGCCTTCGACGCCCGCAAGCTCAATGCCAGGAGCCGCGCCAACTGGCTCGACGCCCTGCGCGATTGGGCCAACGATCCAGAGCTAGCCAAGCCGGCGCTGACCGACGCCGCCTGGAAGCGCCTGACGCCGGACGGCATCGCCGAGATCTGGAAGGAAGACCCGGTACCCAACCTGCCGGCGCTGGAGGCCCTGGCCGAGCTGCCGGGGAAGCTCGCCGAGTTGCCCGACCCGTTCGCCGACCTGCTCGCCCACGCCGTGCACTGGATGGCCGCCCGCCGCGAGACCGTGCAGCGCCGCCGCGCCGAGCTCGGCCCCGACGACCTGCTGCACCGGCTGGACGCCGCCTTCGCGGGCGAGGCCGGCGAGACCCTGGCCGCGCGCATCCGCGAGCAGTTCCCGGTGGCGCTGGTCGACGAGTTCCAGGACACCGACCCGGTGCAGTACCGGCTGTTCGACCGCGTCTACGAGCTGGAGAAGAACCGGGATGACAGCGCAGTAATGCTGATCGGCGACCCCAAGCAGGCGATCTACGCCTTCCGCGGCGCCGATATCCACACCTACCTCCAGGCACGGCGCGACACCGCCGGCCGCCACGTCACGCTGGGCACCAACTTCCGCTCCGCCACGCCCATGGTCGAGGCCGTGAACCGGGTGTTCGCCCACGCCGAGCAGAGCGAGTCCGGCGCCTTCCTGTTCCGTCGCGGGGACGACAATCCGGTCCCCTTCGCCCCAGTCGACGCCAACGGCCGCAAGGACGCCCTCGTGCGCCGCGGCGCCGCCCAACCGGCGCTGACGCTCTGGCACCTGGCCACCGACGAGACGCTCGGCAAGGGCGCCTACCTGGCCGAGCTGGCCGCACGCTGCGCCACCGAGATGGCGAGCCTCCTGCGCGAGGGCCAGGCCGGGCAGACCGGTTTCCAGGAAGACGGAGAATTGCGCCCGCTGGCGCCGTCGGACCTCGCCGTGCTGGTCAACAACGCCGGCGAGGCCCGCGCCATCCGCAACGCCCTGCTGGCCCGCGGCATCCGCAGCGTCTACCTCTCCGACAAGGAGGGCGTGTTCGAGACCGAGGCCGCCGCCGAGCTGGAGGTGTGGCTGGCGGCCTGCGCCGCGCCGGACGACGAGCGCTGCCTGCGCGCCGCCCTGGCCACGCCGAGCCTGGGCCTGAGCCTCGCCGAGCTCGACGCCCTGAACGGCGGCCCGCAGCAGGACGAGCTGGCCTGGGAGGCGCGGGTGATGCAGTTCCGCGACTACCACCGCCAGTGGCAGCGCCGCGGCGTGCTGCCCATGCTGCACCGGCTGCTGGCCGACTTCGCGGTGCCCGGCCGGCTGCTGGCCGTGCCCGAGGGCGAGCGACGGCTGACGGACCTGCTGCACCTCGGCGAGCTGCTGCAGGAAGCCAGCGCCGAGATCGACGGCGAGCACGCCCTGCTGCGCTTCCTGGCCGAATCCCGCGCCCATCCCCAGGCCCAGTCCGACACCCACCGCCTGCGCCTGGAGAGCGACGCCGACCTGGTGCAGGTGGTCACCATCCACAAGTCCAAGGGCCTGGAATATCCGCTGGTGTTCCTGCCCTTCATCGCCGCCTTCCGCCCGGTGAAGCAGGGCGACCTGCCGCTGCGCTGGCACGACGATGACGGCCAGCTGCGCCTGACGCTCTCCGCCGACGAGGCCACGCTGGCCCGCGCCGACCACGAGCGCCTGGGGGAGGACCTGCGCAAGCTCTACGTCGCCCTGACCCGCGCCCGCCACGCCACCTGGCTCGGCCTGGCGCCGCTGGACGCCCTGGAGCGCAGCGCCGTCGGCCATCTGCTCTCCGGTGGCGAGGCGCTCTCGCCCGACACCCTGCGCCCGGCGCTCGAGGCGCTGGCTGACAAGCGCGTTGATCGCGTGACGGTGCAGGACGCCCCCGAGGCCGATGCCACGCCGGTCCAGCTCGCCAGCGACGACACACCGCTGGGTGAGGCCCGCGCGCCCACCCGGGCGATCCGCGAGCACTGGTGGATCGCCAGCTACTCGGCGCTGCGCACCGGCGCCACGCCGGATGACGTCGGCACGGACGACACCGCCGCCGAGGCCGAACCGTCGCCCGAACCCGCTACCGCCATTGAAGCCGCCGCCATGGAGGTGCTCCACGAGCCCTTCGATGCCGCCGCCGCCACGGTGAGCGAGGGCTCGCTTCACCGCTTCCCCCGCGGGCCCTCGGCGGGGACGTTTTTGCACGGCCTGCTGGAATGGGCCGGCGAGGAAGGCTTCGCCAAGGTGGCCGAGGACGCCGAGCTGCGCGCCGACACCCTGGCCCGGCGCGCCAACCGCCGCGGCTGGGAGGGCCAGATACCCGCGCTCGAACAATGGCTGCCGGATCTCCTGACCACGCCGCTGCCGATGCCGGGTGATGGCGAGGCCGCACCGCTGCGCCTCGACGCCCTGGACGGCGCCACCGACTATCGGGTCGAGCTGGAATTCTGGTTCGCCGCGCATAAGGTGAACACCCGCCGGCTGGACGCCCTCGTGAGCGCTCACACACTCGGCGGACGGCCGCGGCCGGCGCTCGAGCCCGACACCCTCAACGGCATGCTCAAGGGCTTCATCGATCTGGTGGTGGAGCACGAGGGGCGCTTCCACGTGCTCGACTGGAAGTCCAACCACCTGGGCGCGAGTGATGCCGCCTATACCGAGGCGGCAATGGCGGAGGCCGTGCTCGACAAGCGTTACGACGTGCAGTACTGCCTCTATCTGCTGGCCCTGCACCGGCTGCTCGAGGCGCGGCTGCCGGACTACGACATCGAGCGCCACCTGGGCGGGGCGCTCTACGTCTTCCTGCGCGGCACCCGCGCGCCCTCCCGCGGCGTGCACGCCGAACGCCCGCCGAGCGAGCTGATCCTCGCGCTCGATGCCCTGTTCCGCGCCGCCGAGGAGGCCGCCGCATGACCCCGGATACCCCGAACCACGCCGCCACGCCCGAACACGCGCTGGCTCAAGCGCCCGACCATGCGCTGGCCGATCACGCGGCTCTGTTCGCCCTGCTCGACCGCTGGGTGGATCGTGGCTGGCTGCGCTCGCTGGATCGCGCCTTCGCCGCCTTCCTGCATCGCGAGGCGCGTAAGGGGCACACGGACAGTGAGGCTTCGCCCCTGCTGCTGCTCGCGGCGGCGCTGGCCAGCCACCAGCTCGGCCGTGGCCACGTGTGCCTGGATCTGGCCCAGACGCTGGCAACCCCGGACCTGGCGCTCTCGCTGCCGCCGGAGGGCGACAGCCTGGACGACCCGCCGCCGATGCCGAGCCGGGTGATGGCCACGCTCGAACTGGATACCTGGCGCGCCGCGCTCGATCAGCCCGAGCTGGTGGCCGACGGCCCCGGCAGCACCCCGCTGGTGCTCGCCGGCACCGCCGCACGCCCTAGGCTCTACCTGCGCCGCTACTGGCAGCACGAGCAGGATATCCACAGCCGGATCGTCGCCCGGCTCGGTGGCACGGACAGCGACGACGCCCCGGACGCGGCCCGCCTGCGCCCGATCCTCGACGCCCTCTTTCACAAGCCACAGCAAGCCGACGCCATCGACTGGCAGAAGGCCGCCTGCGCCCTGGCCGGCCGCTCGCGCTTCGCGGTGATCACCGGCGGCCCCGGCACCGGCAAGACCACCACCGTGGTGCGCCTGCTCGCCCTGCTCCAGGCGCTGGCTCTGGGTGAAGAAAAGGATGATGGCGGACAAGCCCTGCGCATCCGCCTGGCCGCGCCCACCGGCAAGGCCGCCGCGCGGCTCAACGAATCCATCGCCAAGCAGGTCAGTGAGCTGCCCTTCAAGACACTGACCGACCTGTGGCAAGCCGCTGACGACGCCCCGGAACAAGGCGAAGACGCCTCGTGGGAGCGCAGCTTGCTGCGCGAAAATCCCGCCGAGGCCCTCAAGCGGGCGGTGCCCACGGAGGTCAGCACCCTGCACCGCCTGCTCGGCTCGCGGCCGGACACCCGCCGCTTCCGCCACGACCGCCACAATCCGCTGCCGCTGGACGTGCTGGTGGTGGACGAGGCCTCGATGGTGGACGTGGGCATGATGGCCGCGATGCTCGAGGCGCTGCCGCCCCGGGCGCGGCTGGTGCTGCTCGGCGACAAGGACCAGCTCGCCTCGGTGGAGGCCGGCTCCGTGCTCGGCGACCTGTGCGCCCGGGCCGAGGGCGGCCACTACACCCCGGCCACCGCCGAGTGGCTGGCTGAGGCCACCGGCCAGACACCGCCCGCGGACAAACTGGACGCCGACGGCCAGCCCCTCGACCAGGCCATCGCCATGCTGCGCGTCAGCCACCGCTTCACCGCCGACAGCGGCATCGGCCAGCTCGCCGCGGCAGTCAACCTGGAAGATCAGCCCGCCGCCAAGCGCAGTGCGATCACGAAAGCGCTGAACGAGGACTTCGCGGACCTCTCGCACCAGAAACTGCGCGCCGACGACGAACGCGGCCTGGCCCGCCTGGCCGTGACCGGCTGCCCCGAGCGCTTTCCCGATAACGGCCAGGGCCGCCTGCATCGCGGCGAAACGCTGCCACCCCCGGTGGGCTATCGGCACTTCCTGAGCGTGGTAGCAAAGGAGCGCCCGAAAGACGACGCTCCTCAGGAACAGTTCGATGACTGGGCCCGCGCGGTGCTGGAAGCCCACGGCGACTTTCAGCTGCTGTGCGCGCTGCGCCGCGGCCCCTGGGGCGTGGAAGGCCTGAACGAGCGGGTGCGCCGGGCCCTGGAGCGGGAGAAGCTGATCGACAGCCAGGACGGCCGACAGCGCTGGTACCCCGGCCGCCCGGTGCTGGTGACGAAGAACGACTACGGCCTGGGGCTGATGAACGGCGATATCGGTATCACTCTGGATATGCCGCGTCCGGGCGCCGCGACTGGAGACACCAACCGTCGCCTGCTGCGGGTGGCCTTCCCCGCCACTGATGGCACCGATCGCATCAAGTGGGTGCTGCCCTCGCGCCTGCAAGCGGTGGAGACGGTGTTCGCGATGACGGTGCACAAGTCCCAGGGCTCGGAGTTCACCCACGCCGCCCTGGTGCTGCCCGACGCGCCGAACCCCATCCTCACCCGGGAGCTGGTCTACACCGGCATCACCCGCGCCCGCCACTGGCTGACGCTGGTGGAAACCGGCCGCGGCCAGCTGATGGACGCGGCGCAGAGACGAGTGATGCGGGTGAGTGGATTGGGGTGTTGATGGGCTCTCTTACCTAAGCGAGGAGGAGGGCCGCTTTCGGCCAGAAGCGGACGTTTGATCTTACCCAGCAAACGTGGACACCGATCTAAGAGATCATTCGGGCCTCGAAGGCCTCAGGGCTGATCATCCCAATCGCACTGTGCCGGCGCTGCCGATTGTAGTCCAGCTCGATGTATTCGAACACTTGCCGCCGCATGGCAGCCCGGGTCTCGAAGCGCTCGCCATGGATCGCCTCGATCTTCAGGCTATGGAAGAAGCTCTCGGCGCACGCGTTGATGCTCCTATATGTGTCAAGTCGTGTATTTTGTTAATTTGGGGCCATGCCGGAGGAGACGGTAAACCTCACGAACAATGTAACGCTTGA
>NZ_JBSREH010000024.1:0-59215 GCF_055145905.1 Modicisalibacter sp.
CGACATCCCCGCCGAGGACCTCGACGCCCGGGCCCTGAACCTGCTGCGCGAGCGCGGCATCGCCGACAGCGGCGATCACGTCATCCTCACCCGCGGCGACCACATGAACGCCCACGGCGGGACCAACACGGTCAAGGTGCGGGTCATGGCGCCGTGATGCCGCGACCCGGCGTTCCGGCGTTCCGGCGTTCCGGCGGCCCGGCGTTCCGGAATCGGGTGTTGCGAGGGCACGGGTGGCTGCCTAGAATGTACCGATCAGTTCATTTTCAGGCAGCCGACTGCCAGGGAGTCAGCGAATCCATGACCACATCGACCCATTCGCAGCTGTTCAGCCCGGTGCGCCTCAAGGGGCGCGAGCTGGCCAACCGCGCCGTGCTGGCACCGATGACGCGGGTCAGCGGCACCGCCGAAGGGCACGCCACGGCGGCGATGCGTGACTACTACCGCGATTTCGCCGCGGGCGGCTTCGCCACGCTGATCACCGAGGGCATCTATACCGACGAGGCGTACAGTCAGGGATACCTCGGTCAGCCGGGCCTGGCCAACGACGCCCAGCGCGACAGCTGGCGGCCGGTGGTGGAGGCGGTGCACGAGCAGGGCGGGGTGTTCATCGCCCAGCTGATGCACGGCGGCGCCCAGACTCAGGGCAACCGTTTCCGTGACGATACCGCCGGCCCGTCCGCCGTGGCGCCGAAGGGCGAGCAGCTCGGCTTCTATGGTGGCCAGGGCCCCTACCCTGTGCCGCGGGAGATGAGCGAAGCGGACATCGAGGCGGTCATCGCCGGCTTCGCCGATGCCGCCCGGCGCGCCCGCGAGGCCGGCTTCGACGGGGTCGAGCTGCACGCCGCCAACGGCTATCTGCTCGACCAGTTCCTCTCCACCGGCTTCAACCGGCGCAGCGACCGCTGGGGTGGCAGCATCGAAGGGCGCCTGGCCCTGCCCCGGGCGGTCATCCGGGCGGTGCGCGACGCGGTCGGCGAGGATTTCCTGGTCGGTATCCGTCTTTCCCAGGTGAAGGTGACCGATCCGGACTATCGCTGGGCCGGTCTGGACGAGGCCGATGCCCTGCTGCGGGGCGTGGCCGAGGAGGCTCTGGACTACGTGCACCTGTCCGACATCGACGCACGGGCACCCGCCTTCGAGGGCACCGAGAAGAGCCTGGCGGCCCTGGCGCGGGAGCGTGTCGGCGTGCCGGTCATCGCCAACGGTAATCTGGGCGATCCGGCGCTGGCGGAAGCGGTACTGACCGCCGGCGAGGCGGATCTGGTGGCGGTCGGCAAGCTGGCGCTGGCCAACCGGGACTGGCCGCGGCGCGTGCGCGAGGGCCTGCCGCTGACGGCGATGGATTTTGCTATGCTGGCCCCGCACGCCAGCCTGGCCAACGAAGCGCAATGGCGAGAACGCAATGGAGTCTCCGCAACCCACAGCGACACCCGGGAAACCGCCGCTCCGGCGTAAGGGCGAACATACCCGACGCCGCATCGTCGATGCTGCCGCCGAGCTGTTTCACGCGCGCGGCGTCGACGGCACCGGCCTAGACGCCATCCTGCGCCGGGCCGGTGCCGGCAAGAGCCAGTTCTACCAGCACTTTCGCAACAAGGATGCGCTGGTCGCGGCGGTGCTGGGCGATTTCGAGGCACGCCTCGAGGCGTCCATGGCGCCGCTGCGCGGCGAGATCGTCACCCTGGCGGACCTGGAGCGCTGGCTACTCGGCTTCATCGAGGAGCTGGAGGCGCTGCACTGCCGGCGCGGCTGCCCCGCGGGGACCATCGTCGCCGGCCTTCACGAGAGCGAGGACGGCTATCGCGAGGCCGTGAAGACCTGTTTCGTCGGGGTCGAGGCGGCGCTGACGCCGGTCATCGCTGACCTGCAGGCGCGCGGTGAGATCGCCGCCACGGCGCCGCCCGCATCCCTGGCGGCCTTCGTCATGGCCCTGCAGCAGGGCGCGGCGACTCTGACCAAGGCGCAGGGCGACGCCGCGCCCGCCCGCGAGGCGATCCGTCAGGCCGTGGCACTGCTGCGGGGCGGCGCCTCGGCCTGAGTCTGAGTTCAGGCGCCGGCGCCGCCGGCTCCCTCCCAACCTTATACGGCCTGTCCGGCCGCCCTACAGCCCCAGCTTGCCGCGCAGGGTCGAGAGATCCTCGGCCAGCACGGTCACCGGGCCGACCAGGGCGCGGCGGTCCTTGTCACTGACCTTCTCGTAGCTGACGAAGCCCGCCTCGGGGTCGTTCGCCGCCAGCCGGTAGTGGGCGAGCGTCGCCTCGACGGCGGCGAAGTTGTCCTCGACGCGTTCGACGAACGCCGGGTCCTCCTCGGCGATCAGCGGCTTGAACAGCGCGAAGATCTTCTGCGAGCCGTCCACGTTGCCCTGGAAGTCCCACAGGTCGGTGTGGCTGTAGCGATCCTCCTCGCCGCTGACCTTGGTCGCGGCCACCTCCTCCATCAGTGCCGCGGCGCCGCCGACCACCTTGGCCGGCGGAAAGGTCAGGCCCTGTACGCGGGATTCCAGATCCTTGACGTCGCTCATCAAACGCCTGGCATAGGGGGCCAGCCCGTCGGTGGTCTGCTGCTTGAACAGGCCGTACTCGAGGCGGTGGAAACCGGTGAAGTCGGGGTCGTCGACGCCCTTCTCGTAGTCGTCCTCGCGGGCGTCGATGCTGGCATCGAGGTCGGCGAACAGCTCGGCGACCGGCTCGATGCGCTCGTAGTAGACGCGGGTCGGCGCGTACAGCGACTGGGCGCGCTCCAGCTCGCCGGCCTCGATGGCCCGGGTGAAGTCGCGGGTGTGGCCGACGAAGGCGTCGAGGTTATCGAGCACGTAGAGCTTGTACTCGGCGACCGGCTCGACCAGCGCCTCGGGCTCGACATCTGCCCGGGCGGGGCCCTGCAGGGCCATGAGGCCGAAGGCGGCAGCGGCAATCAGCAACGAACGGGATGACATGCAATGACTCCTTGATCGGGGGTGGGGTGGTGGATCGGCATCAGGTCGCGGTCGCCTCGAGCAGCGCGCGACCCAGGTAGTCGGTTGCGTCGACGACGCCCGGCAGGGTGAAGAAGTAGCCGCCGCCGACCGGCTGGATGTACTCCTCCAGCGGCTCGCCGTTGAGGCGGTTCTGCACGGTGATGAAGCCCGCCTGCAGATCCGCCTGGTAGACGATGAACAAGAGGCCCATGTCGAACTGGCCGTTGGCCTCGACGCCGTTGGAGTAGTTGAACGGCCGGCGCAGGATGCGATGTTTCTCGAAGCCTGGCGTGCGGGGGTTGGCCAGGCGGATGTGGGCGTCGAGCGGGGTGATCCTGCCCTCGGGATCGGCGGCGTAGTCGGGCGTGTCGTGTTCCTGCGCGCCGTCCAGCGGCGCGCCGCTGGCCTTGTGGCGGCCGAACACGGCTTCCTGCTCGGCCAGCGGGGTGCGATCCCAGCGCTCCACGTAGTTGCGGATGATGCGCACCACCTGATAGCTGCCGCCCCGGGTCCAGGCCGGCTCCTCGGGGTCGTCGCCGGTCCAGATCAGCGCGTCCATCAGCGTCGCGTCGTCGGTGTCCGGGTTGGCGGTGCCGTCGCGAAAGCCCAGGTAGTTGCGCGCGCTGGGCGTCGGGCCGTTATCGCGGGGTGGCACCACCGGGACCGTGCCCTCCTGCTTCCAGCGCACCATCAGCAGCCCCGGGGTGTGCTTGATGAGATCGCGCAGGGCGTGAAGGGTGGTGTCGTGGGTGTTGGCGCAGATCTGCAGCGACAGGTCGCCGTGGCAGCGCTCCGGCTCCAGGGCATCGTTGGGGAAGCCGGTCATGCGCTGCAGGTGACGCGGCCGGGCGTCGGCCAGGCCGAAGCGCGTATCGAACAGCGAGGCGCCGAGCGAGACGGTGACGGTCAACCCGTCCGGGGCGATGGTCGGCCCGAGGATGCCGGAGTCCGCCGGCGGGTAGGCGGGGTCGCGCTCGGGGTAGGTACCGCCTTCGGTCAGGAAGGCGATGCGCTCGGTGAGGGTGCGCAGCAGGCGTTCGAGCCCGGTGCGGTTGCGGGCCAGTACGTCGCAGGCGACCACCATGCCGGCCGCCGGTCGCGGGGTGAGAATGCCCTGCTGGTGGCGGCCGTGGAAGGGGTAGGCCTGCGCCGTGGTGGTGCTGACCGGGGCACCGGTGACGGCATGATCATCGGCGGCCCGGGCCGGCCGTCCCAGGCCGCCGGCGGCGACCCCGACGCCGGCCGCGCCGAGCCCCTGCAGGAAGCGGCGGCGGTCCAGCGTGAACGGGCAGCGTGAGGTGTTGTCGGGTTGGTCACTCATGGCGGAAACCGTGATAGTGCAAACGATGACGCGTCAGCCGTTCAGGGCCAGCGCGGGATTGAGTTCCTGAAGGGTGTCTGCCAGCGCCCGGGTGTCTGCCACCAGGGCGTCGCGGTCGGCGCCGTCGCCGGCCGTGGTGCTATCGGGCAGGGCCTTCTCGAGTGTGTCGAGCGCGTCGTGCAGGCGTTGCCGCAGTGGCGGGGCGCGACGCTTGAGCAACGGATCGAGCAGCGCGACGATCTTGTCGGCGCCCTGGGTCAGGCCGCGCAGGTCGAGTCGCTCGCGGGCATCGAGTGCCGATTGATCGGCGCCCGGGTCGCCGCTGTGGTCGAGCCAGACCTGCAGTGCCCGGGCGCTGCCGTCGGCCAGCCGGGCCGGGGGGATCGACGCCTGGCGCAGGCGCGTCGTCAGCGTCCGGGCGTCTTCGCCCAGCTGCGCGGCGACCGGTGCCAGCCCCTCGGTGCTGCCCGCCGTGAACAGGCTGTGGGCCAGACGCTGGAAGCCGACGAATTGCGGGTCGTTCTCGCGGCGGGCGAAGTCGCTGGCGCGGGCGTTGAGGCGCTGGTCCAGGTCGCTGAACAGCCCGGTGGCCATCGCCAGGCGCTGGTCGATCAGCCGCGCCCGGCGGTAGGCGGCTCGGGCCGAGCCGAGATCCCCGGCGGCGATGGCCTGGTGCAGGGTGTCGGCGGCGTCGGTCAGCCGGCGGCCCTGCAGGGTGAGATAGACCTTGTACTCGGCCAGGGCACCGATGAAGTCCTGGCGCGCCAGGCGGGCCACCGGCGCCGCCTCGTCGTTGGCGGTGACGTGCAGCGTGCCGCGAGGGTTGCTCAGCAGGCCGCAGGTCATGGTGTAGTCGCCGGGGGCAAGGCGGGCGGTCAGCGGCTGGTGAAGGCCGGGGGCGATGTTCTCGCGCTCCTCGAGCACCATCACCCCGTCGAGAATCTCCCACTCGATGGCACGGTCGGAGGCGTTGACGATGGTGAAGGTGGTGTCACCGGCGGGCACGTTGAGTGTCTCGGGCCGGCAGCCCTCGGCGGTGACGACCAGCCGGGTGCCGGCGTCGGTGCGGTCGCGGGCGTCCAGCGTCAGGGCGAACAGCCCCAGCGCGGCCAGCATCGCCACGGTGGCGGCCAGGACGCCCAGCTTGAGCAGGCGCGGTGACGGGGCAGGGGATTGGCTCATGGCGGCTCTCCGGTCAGCGGGCATCGGCCTGCGGGGTGACGACCCGCGCCGGGGCAGGACGGAAGAAGATCAGCAGGGTAATCAGCAGGTAGCCCACGTAGACCACGGCCTCGCTGAGCGTGGGGGCGGGCTGGTAGCCGAACACGCCCGAGAACACCGCGCCCAGCGGCGAATCCAGCGGCAGGCTGCCGCCGAGATCGAAGAGCACCTGCTGGGCGTGGTTCCACAGCCCGGCCTCGTGCAGGGCGCGCACGGCGCCGGCAAGCAGGCCGGCGGCCACCAGCAGGATGAACAGCCCGGTCAGGCGGAAGAAGTGCGCCAGGTTGAGCTGCAGGCTGCCGCGGTAGATGGCCAGGCCCACCGCCACCGAGGCGAGGATGCCCAGCAGGGCGCCCAGCGGGGCGGCGCTGCCGGCGCTCTGCTGGAACACCGCGAGCAGGAAGAACACCGATTCCAGCCCCTCGCGGGCGACGGCGAGAAACACCATGCCGATCAGCGCCAGGGTGTGGCCCCGGCCGCTGGCGAAGGCGTCGTCGAGAGCGCCGGTCAGTGCCTGGCGCATGCCCCGGGCGGCGCGACGCATCCAGAAGACCATCCAGGTCAGCACGCCCACGGCGACCAGGCCGACGAAGGCTTCAAACAGCTCCTGCTCGCGCTGTGGAAACTCGGCGCTGGCGAACTGCAGGCCGGCGCCGACGAGCAGGGCCAGCGCCGTGGCCAGGAAGATGCCGATCCAGACGGCGGGCATCCAGGCGCCGCGGCCGGTCTGCTTGAGGTAGCCGGCGATGATGCCAACGATCAGGGCGGCTTCGAGCCCTTCGCGCAGCATGATGAGAAAGGGAACGAGCATGGCGGAGTCCTGATGAGACGAGGTGAAAGGACGCATTCTCGATAAAGAATGAGATTCGTTATCGAATGCAAAGAGTACTCCTTCCTCAAGGGCGGCGGCAAGTCGGCCGGGATGGCAGAATGTCGCGAAGCATCACGACAGCCGATCGAGGGAAACAGCGATGACGGAAACAGCGAATGCGGGAACGGTATCCGGAGGCGCGTCGCCCGGGGACAAGGGCCTGCCCGAGACCGGAAGCGACCTGCTGGCGGACGTGAGTCTGCCGGCGGCGGTGATCCACGAGCCGGCGCTGGCCCACAACCTGGCGTGGATGCAGCGCTTCGCCGAGTCCCACGGCGCGTATCTCGCGCCCCACGGCAAGACCACCATGGCGCCGGCGCTGTTCAGGCGCCAGCTCGATGTCGGCGCCTGGGGCATCACCCTGGCCACCGCGCCGCAGTGCCGGGCGGCCTTCACCGCCGGGGTGACGCGCCTGCTGATGGCCAACCAGCTCGTCGGCCGGGCCAACATGGCGATCGTCGCCGACCTGCTGGCCGCCGGTGCCGAGTTCTGCTGCGTGGTGGACGGCGCGGACAACGTCCGCGAGCTGGGGACCTTCTTCGCCGACCGGGGGCAGACCCTCGACGTGCTGATCGAGCTGGGCGTGCCCGGCGGGCGCACCGGCTGTCGCAGCGTGGAACAGGTCGAGGCACTGGCGCGCCGGATCGCGGCCGAGCCGGCGCTGCGCCTGATCGGCCTGGAGGGCTACGAGGGCGTGGTGCAGGCGGCCGATCCGGTCTCGGCGGTGCGCGACTATGCCGCGCGGCTGGTCGAGGCGGCGCGGCGGCTCGATCGGGCGGGGCACTTCCCGGTCGACACACCGATCATCACCGCGGCGGGGTCGGCCTGGTACGACCTGGTGGCCGAGGTCTTCGAGGCGTCCGGGATCACGGCGCGCCTCACGCCGGTCCTGCGCCCCGGCTGCTACGTGGTCCATGACCACGGCATCTATCGCGAGGCCCAGCAGGGCGTGCTGGCGCGCCACCCGGCCCTGCACGAGGGCCTGCGCCCGGCGCTGGAGGTCTTCGCCCAGATCCAGTCGATGCCCGAGCCGGGCCTGGCGATCGCCGCGCTCGGCAAGCGCGATATCGGCGCCGATACCCTGCCGGTGCCGCTGCGTCGCTTCCGCGAGGGCGGGCGTGCCGATCGGCCGCTGGACGTGACGGGCTGGCGGGTGACCCGGCTGATGGATCAGCACGCCTTCCTGGCGCTGCCGGCGGAGGCTGGGGGAGGGGATGACGTGCGCGTAGGCGACATCGTGGCCTTCGGCGCCTCGCACCCCTGCTTGACCTTCGACAAGTGGCGCCGGGTATTGCGCGTCGACGGCCACCTCGCGGTGCAGGAGGTCATGGAAACCCGCTTCTGAACCCGCGGCCTGCTCAGCGGGCGAGCTGCCAGTGGAACATGCCCGCCTTCTTGCGCAGGCTCGTGGCGACGATCGGGGGCTCGGTGGGCCGGCCCGCCAGGTCGTGGCAGACGTGCAGCGGCAGCAGATGCTCCTCCCGCGGGTGGCAGAAGCGGGCATGGGGGGCGCGCTCCCAGTGGACCAGCCGTTCGGCACGCCCCGGCGCTCGGAAGACCTCGCGGCACATCGCCACCTGCGTTACAGCTACATGGAGCCGGAGGCCGGCGATCCGCCCTACTGGGACTGACCAGGACTGGCGGCCGCTCCACCTACGACACCGGCCCGCATGGCGGTATTCCCACCCTGCTCGGCGAGGTGGCGAGATACGGCATCTTCGGGCGTGCCGGTCAGCCCGCGGAACATGCCCATCGAGCCGATCAGGGCCGACGACTCGTAGGGCACAAATACCCGCTCCCCCTGGGCCGCCATGTCGGGAAGGGTCTTGATGTAGGACTGGCCGAGCAGGTAGCTGACCACCGTGCGCTTGTGGTCTTCTCCCTCTCCGAGAGCCTCCAGCACCAGCTTGATGGATTCGCGTTCCCCCTCGGCACGCAGGATGGCCGACTCCTTGTCGCCTTCCGCGTTCAGGATCGCTGACTGGCGCTCCCCTTCCGCCCGAGCAATCGCCGCCTGCTTGTTGCCCTCGGCCTCGGTGACGGTCGCGCGACGCTTGCGCTCGGCCGCCATCTGGAGCCGCATGGCTTCCTCGACTTCTTCGGGCATGCTGATGTCCTGAACCTCGACACGAGTGATCTTTACTCCCCACTTTGAAGCCGGTTCCTCCATCGCGGACTGGATCTGGTCGTTCACCTCCGACCGGCTCTCGAACAACTTGTCGAGCTCCATCTTGCCGACGACGCTACGCAGTGTTGTCTTGGCCAGGACCTCTACCGCCTGCACGACGTTCTCGACCTCATAGACCGCATTCTTCGGGTCGATAATCTGGTAGTAGAGGGCGCCATTGATCCTGACCGTGACATTATCCGTCGTCACCACTGGCTGACCCGGGAAGTCCATCACGGTCTCCCGGCGATCGATGCGCGTTTCTTGCCGGCTGACGGCGGTGTATTCGTCGCCCCGCTTTTCATAGCGAATCATCGTGATGGCGCGTGGCTGCTCGATGAACGGGATAATGACGTTGATTCCGCTCTCGATGACACGGTGAAACGAGCCCAGCCGCTCGATGACCATCACTTCCGACTGGCGCACAATGACCAGCCCCTTGACGATGATGAGAATGCCGATCAGGACAATGATCAGCGCCAGCACGGTGGCCGGAGAAAACAGCAGCGCATCAGCCATGGGAGGCTCCTTCTTCTGGGTGGTTTTCCAGGTGCACGATGGCGGTGGCTCCCTCGAAATGATCGAGGATGACGGGCGTGCCGTCCGGCAGGGCCATTTCCCCGCTGCCGGCCACCCGCAGCCGATAGAGATCGCCCTTGATCTTGATGACAGTGGCCCGGTCGAAATCGCGTGTCAGGGTCTTGAACCGCTGGCCGGATTCCTGGCCACTGCCGGTGTTGCCGTACTTCATCCCCCTGGGGGAAAAGTGCGGCTGGAGTTTCCAGACGGCGAGTGGCGCCAGCACGCCCGAGAAAATGCCCATCGCCAGTAGCTGCATGCTGTACGAGGCATCCAGGGCCGCCACGACGGCCGTGAGCAGTGCCGCGGCCCCCAGCGCCAGCATGACGACACCGCCTGTCAGCAGTTCGGATAGCCCCAGCAGCAGAGCGATCAGGACCCATATCACCGGGGGACTCCAGCTCATCATTGTGGTCTTGCCTCCTTGTCGCTGCAGGGGGCCGGTTGCCCGGCCCGGGGTGTCGATCAGACTCGAGCCGCCAGATCCGCGAGGTTCACCAGGGTCAGCTTGCCGTCGCGGAGGAAAGCCCCCGTATCGGCGTAGAAGACGTTGCCCAGCCAGCGGGGCTCGGGGACGGGGGTGTGCCCCACCACAACGGCATCAATACCACCAATCGGCGTGATGTCGCCCTCCTTGATGCGGGACCGACTCCAGATGGTTGGCTCCAGGAGCGATTCGGGGCTTTCCCGCAACCCGTTCCAGTTCCGGGGTGGCTCGGCATGACAGATGCCGATGCGCTTGCCATCGACCACCACCTCCCGACCGAGCGGCAGGTAACGGGCAGCCTCCTCCAGCAGGGTTTTCACCTCGCGGGCATCCTCGCCATGAATCCAGCCGCCCCCGTTCGTCTGCCAGAGATCCCAGTCATGCCGAGTCCCCTGGTCGCCGAGCGCCGTCAGCGCCAGCCATTCGTGGTTGCCAAGCACGCAGTGGCAGAACGGCTCGAATACCAGTGACAGGCAATCGAACGAGCGAGCGCCCCTGTCGATCAGGTCGCCGACACAGAACAGCCGGTCCCGCTGACGATCGAAGTCCACGGCTCGCAGCGCGTCCTGCAGGGCGTCGTACTGGCCGTGGATGTCGCCCACCACGAAGTCGCGCCCCTCGGTATTTTCTTCATGGACGACAAACGCGGGGTCGGCCTTCAGTCCGGGCGTATACAGCCCGGCGAGTTGACGGAGCTGGTCCGCAACAGCCGCCCGGACCGGGGAATCCTCCTCATTGTCCTTGTCGATCACATCGGCAAGGGTGTCCAGCGAGTGATAACCGTCCGGCAGCAGGTGCCCGTGCACGTCGGCAGTGGCCGATAGAAAGCTCAGGGTCTCGCGGTCCATGCCGAGCCTGGGGTCGACCACCACCCTGGCCTGGCCGTCACGAACCTCAATGGTGAGCATGTCTGCGCCCTCCGTTGCGAAAGCGGATCGGGGCTGCACCCCGACCACGCCGATTGTCACGATACCCGCGCGCGAGACGCGTCCTTGAAGAGCGCTTCGGCGGTCGCTCTCCTGTTCTCGTTGAGCCTGCGGGCCTTGTCCGGCTGGCTGCCGACCTTCTCGCCGATAATGAGCCAATCGGTGCCGGTGCCGATAGCGCTTTTGCGCCACACCCGTGGCGCCCGACTGGAGGCGGCGGGGCCGGCGCGCTAGGCTGGGCGCGACCGCGCCGGGCAGCGCCGGCCTCGCTCGCCGACTTTGTAAACATCCTCTGACAGGGAATCGTCATGCCTCATCGCCCCTTCATCCGCGCGCTCGGGCTGAGCGCCTGCGGCCTGGGCCTCGCGCCATGCGTCGCGGTGGCCGTGGAAAGCCGTTCTGCCGCCCAGCCTGACACGGATGTCATCACCGTCACCGCCCCGCGTCTGACGCGCGAGCTCTACGCCACGCCCGCCGCCGTGTCGGTGATCGACCGCGAGGCGATCGCCCGGGGCCAGCAGCGCGTGCGCCTCGATGAGTCGCTGGCCGGCGTCCCGGGCCTGTACCTGCAGAACCGCTACAATTTCGCCCAGGGCGAGCGCGTGTCGATCCGCGGCTTCGGCGCGCGTACCCCCTGGGGCGTGCGCGGCATCACCGTGGTCGTCGATGGTATCCCCTACACCCTGCCGGACGGCCAGGCCCAGCTCGATGCCATCGACCTCGACAGCGCCGAGACCATCGAGGTGATCCGCGGTCCGGCGGCGGTGCCCTACGGCAATGCCGCCGGCGGGGTGATCGACGTCACCACCGCCAGCGGCGAGAGCGATCCGGGTAGCGCGATCCGCGTCGAGGCGGGCAGCGACGGCTATCGCAAGCTGTCGGTGCAGAACGGCGGCACCGAGGGACCTTGGTCGCATCACGTCAGTGCCTCGGCGATGGACTACGACGGCTATCGCGAGCACAGCGCCGCCCGCAAGTATCTGCTCAACGCCAAGCTGAGCCGCGAGCTGGGCGATGACCGCAAGATCACCGCCGTCCTCAACCTGCTCGACAGCCCGTTTGCCGAGGATCCCGGCGGCAAGACGCTCGAATCCGTGGAGGAAGACCGTCGGGCCGCCATGGATACGCGGGGGTACTACGACTACTCGCCGGTCGATATCGACTCGGGGCAGGAGGTCGACCAGCAGGTCATCGGCCTGCAGTACGAAGACCTGTCCGCCGGGCCCGGGGCGCTCACCCTCAAGGGCTTCTACCTGCATCGCGACTATCAGCAGCAACTGGCCTTCGCCGGGGGCGACCGTGACATCACGGACGTGCAGAACTACATCGCCTACGATCGCGACTACTACGGCGGCAGCGCCGAGTATCGCCAGTCGCTGACGCTCGCCGGGCTGCCCCTGCGCTACATGACCGGCGTCGACGTGGCGCGTCAGGTGGACGACCGTCACAGCGACGACGTGCTGATCGATGGCGAGCACGTGCGTCGCTCCCAGGACGAGACCCAGCAGGCGACCTCCATGGGCGTCTTCGCCCAGGGCGACCTGGAGCTCACCGAGCGCTGGACGCTCTCGCTGGGCACGCGCTACGACCGGGTGCGTTTCGACATCGACGATCACCGGCTCGATGACGGCGACGACAGCGGCGACCGGACCTTCGGTCAGTGGAGCGGCAGTGCGGGGCTGAGTTTCCAGTACCTGCCCGACCACCAGTTCTACCTGGCGACCGGTACCGCCTACGAGACGCCGACCTTCTCGGAGTTCGCCAACCCCGACGGCGGCGGCTTCAACCCGGACATCGAGCCGCAGGCGGCGTGGAACCGCGAACTCGGGCTGCGCGGCACCTTCGACAACGGGCTGGATTATGACCTCGCCGTGTTCTCGACCCGGGTCAGGGATTCCCTGGTGGCCTACGAGAATGCCGCTGGCAAGAGCTACTATCGCAATGCCGGCAAGAGCACCCGCGAGGGCATCGAGACCCAGCTGGGCTGGCAGTTCACCCCGAGCTGGCGTGTCGACAGCGCCCTGACCCTGGCGAGCTACGCATTCGACGACTACCGCGTCGACGGGCAGGACTTCGATGGCAACCGCATTCCCGGCGTGCCGGAGCGGACCTGGGTCAACCGATTGTCATGGCAGGGGCTCGACCGGCGCTTCGCCACCCTGGAGACCCGCTACATCGGCTCGATGGCCGCCGACGACGCCAACGACGAGACGATCGACGCCGTCTGGCTGGTCAACCTGCGCGCCGGCGACGGCTGGCGTCTGGGCGGCGACACCGTGCTCGAGGCCTATGCCGGGGTGCGCAACCTGTTCGATCGCGAGCACTACGCCAACGTGATCATCAACGCCAGCCACGAGCGCTACTATGATCCGGCGCCGGGGCGCACGGTGTATGCCGGGGTGGGCGTCGAATTCTGACGACTGATGCAAAAACGCCCCCGGCAGGGCCGGGGGCGTGGCAGGGCCGATCTCGAGGGCGGGCTCAGTCCTGGTAGTTGGTCTCGGAGTAGAGCACGCGGGTGCGCAGGGTATGGTCGACCTGCTTGAGTGCTTCGAGGGCCTTGGCGCCATAGGCCTTGTCGACGTCGATCACCACGTAGCCGACCTTCTCGTTGGTCTGCAGGAACTGGCCGGAGATGTTGATATCGTTCTCCGAGAGCACGCGGTTGATCTCGGACATCACGCCCGGCACGTTCTCGTGGATGTGCAGCAGGCGATGCTTGTCCGGGTGGGCCGGCAGCGCCACCTCGGGGAAGTTGACCGAGGTGATGGTGGTGCCGTTGTCGGAGTAGGTGATCAGCTTCTCGGAAACCTCGACGCCGATGTTCTCCTGGGCCTCGAGGGTGGAACCACCGATGTGCGGGGTGAGGATCACGTTGGCCAGCCCGCGCAGCGGCGAGACGAACTCCTCGTCGTTGCTCTTCGGCTCGCTGGGGAAGACGTCGACTGCCGCGCCCAGCAGCTTGCCGGCCTTGAGCGCCTCGGCCAGGTCCTCGATGACCACGGTGGAGCCGCGCGAGGCGTTGATGAAGATGCTGCCCGGCTTCATCAGCGCGAACTGTTCCTTGGTGATCATCCAGCGGGTCGAGGGCACGTCCGGCACGTGCAGGGTGACCACGTCGGCACGGGCCAGCAGCTCTTCCATGCTGCCCACCTGTCGGGCGTTGCCCATGGCCAGCTTGGTGACGACGTCGTAGTAGATGACGTCCAGGCCCACCGACTCGGCGAGCACCGAGAGCTGGGCGCCGATGCTGCCGTAGCCGATGATGCCCAGGGTCTTGCCGCGGGCCTCGTGGGAATTCTTCGCCGACTTCAGCCAGCCGCCCTCGTGAGCGCGCGTGCTCTTCTCGGGAATGCCGCGCAGCAGCATGATGGTCTCGGCCAGCACCAGCTCGGCCACCGAGCGGGTGTTGGAGTAGGGGGCGTTGAACACCGGGATGCCGCGGGCCAGTGCGGCGTTCAGGTCGACCTGGTTGGTGCCGATGCAGAAGCAGCCCACCGCGGTGAGCTTCTCGGCGGCGGCGAAGACCCGCTCGTTGAGCTGCGTCCGCGAGCGAATGCCGATGAAGTGCACGTCGCGGATCTTCTCGATCAGCGTCTCTTCGTCCAGCGAGGTGGAGAGGTGCTCGATGTTGGTGTAACCGGCGTTCAGGAAGTTATCCACCGCGGACTGGTGAATGCCCTCGAGCAGCAGGATCTTGATCTTGCTCTTGTCCAGGGACGTCTTGGCCATTGTCGATTCAACCCTTTCGTCGACTGACGACGCGAATTGGCGTCGGGAATGTGGAGTCTGTTGGCGGCGTTTCGAGCGGCAACGGCCCGTGGCGGGTACGAAAGGTGAGGGCCGAGCCAGGCATGGGACAGCGCAACAGGGCACACATGGTACCACACCGGCCTGTCGGCGGGATGAAAACGCTGCGTGTCCGGCATGAGCGAAATCGAAGTGGCGCCGGCGCCCGGGGCAGACGCACCCCGGGGATGAGCGTGTATACTGTGCGCCCAGACCCTGATACTGCGGCGCCGCCTGCCGGGCGGCCCGTGTCGATGAGCGAGACGCGCCATGGCAGACCAGGAAAGCGCAGCGCCCGGCGCTGACGAGGCAACCCCCGACGACTTTGCCGGCACCCTCGACCGGCTCGAGCAGCTGGTGGCCCGGCTGGAAGCCGGCGAGCTGTCGCTGGAGGCGTCGCTGGCCGCGTTCGAGCAGGGCGTGCGCCTGACGCGCGAGGCCCAGCAGCGTCTCGACGCCGCCGAACTGCAGGTCCGTGCCCTAGTGGAACAGCCCGACGCCAGTCTCGCGGATGCGCCCTTCGCCGCCGATACTCCGCCGGAGGACGGCCATGCTCGCTGACGCACGGGACGGGACGCAGCACCTGAGTGCCGACCGCGAGCGCATCAACGCGCGCCTGGAGGCGCTGTTCGCGGACCGCGCCGCCCCCGCCGAGCGGCTCGACGCGGCGATGCGCCACGGCGTGATCGGCAACGGCAAGCGCCTGCGCGCGATCCTGGTCTATGCCACCGGGCGCGCCCTGGGGGCCGACCTGGACGCCCTGGACCCGGCGGCGCTGGCCATCGAGCTGGTCCACGCCTACTCGCTGGTCCACGATGACCTGCCGGCGATGGACGACGACGACCTGCGGCGCGGCCAGCCCACCGTGCACAAGGCGTTCGACGAGGCCAGCGCGATCCTCGCCGGCGACGCCCTGCAGACGCTGGCCTTCGAGGTGCTCGCCGAGGCCGCGCATCCCCGCACGGCGGCGCTGGTGGGCACCCTGGCCCGGGCCGCCGGCCGTGGCGGCATGGCCGGCGGCCAGGCGCTGGACCTCTACGCCGTCGGTCACCGGCTGGATGCCGAGGCGCTGGCGACCATGCACCGCTACAAGACCGGTGCGCTGATTCGCGCCGCGGTGCGCATGGGCGGGCTCGTGGCGGTGCCCGAGGCGGACCCGCGGCTGGCGGCGCTGGACCGCTACGCGGCGGCGGTCGGCCTGGCCTTCCAGATCCAGGACGACATCCTCGATGTGGTCGGCGACACCGGCACCCTCGGCAAGGCCGCGGGCGCCGACGCCGCCCGCGACAAGCCGACCTATCCGGCGCTGCTGGGTCTCGACGGCGCCCGCGCCCGTGCCGATGCCCTGCGCGACGAGGCGCTGGCGGCACTGGCGCCGCTCGGCGAGGCCGGCGAGCCGCTGGCGGACCTGGCCCGTTACATGATCGAGCGCGACTACTGAGCCAGCATGGTATCGATGACTCCCCGGCCGAACCGCCGCGACCCGTGTCGCCCGCCCTTGCCGAAGGCGCCCGGGCGTGGCGCGAGCCTGCCCATCGAGCCGTGCCTCAACCGACAGAAGACAAGCCCATGAAGCTGTTCGACGAGATTCCGGTCGAGCGCCCGGCCACGCCGCTGCTCGACACCATCGACACGCCCGCCGACCTGCGTGCGCTGCGCCCGTCGCAGCTGGCCCAGCTCGCCGACGAGCTGCGGGCCTTCCTGCTCTACAGCGTGGGCTGCACCGGCGGCCACTTCGGCGCCGGGCTGGGCGTGGTCGAGCTGACCCTCGCGCTCCACCACAGCCTGGAGACGCCCCACGACCGGCTGGTCTGGGACGTGGGCCACCAGGCCTATCCGCACAAGATCCTCACCGGACGGCGCGAGCGGATGGCGACCATCCGCCAGCTGCACGGCCTGGCGGCGTTCCCCAAGCGCGACGAGTCGGAATACGACACCTTCGGCGTCGGCCATTCCAGCACCTCGATCAGCGCCGCCCTGGGCATGGCGCTGGCCGCCCGCACGAAAGGCGAGAAGCGCCGCGTGTGCGCGGTGATCGGCGACGGCGCGCTGTCGGCGGGCATGGCCTTCGAGGCGCTGGCCCACGCCGGGCACGTCGATGCCAACCTGCTGGTGGTGCTCAACGACAACGAGATGTCGATCTCCGAGAACGTCGGCGGCATGGCCAGCTACCTGGCGCAGATCTTCGCCAGCAAGACCTACATCAACGTCCGCGAGGGCGGCAAGAAGGTGCTCTCGCGCCTGCCCGGCGCGCTGGAGCTGGCGCGGCGCACCGAGGAGCACATGAAGGGCATGGTCAGCCCGGCGACGCTGTTCGAGGAGATGGGCTTCAACTACATCGGCCCCATCGACGGCCACGACCTGAACGCCCTGGTGCACACGCTGGGCAACCTGCGCGACCTCGACGGCCCGCAGTTCCTGCACATCAAGACTTGCAAGGGCAAGGGCTTCCGGCCGGCGGAGGCCGACCCGATCGGCTATCACGCCATCACCAAGCTCGAGAAGGCCGCCCCCGAGCCGGCGCCCAAGGTGGAGCCGCTCGCCCCCGCCGGCCAGCCGCCGGTGGCCCCCCGGGCCCAGCCGCGCAAGTATTGCAACGTGTTCGGCGACTGGCTGTGCGACATGGCCGCCGCCGACGAGCGGCTGATCGGCATCACCCCGGCGATGCGCGAGGGCTCCGATCTGGTGCGCTTCTCGCAGGAATACCCCGGGCGCTACTACGACGTGGCGATCGCCGAGCAGCACGCCGTGACGCTCGCCGCGGGCATGGCCTGCGAGGCCATGAAGCCGGTGGTGGCGATCTACTCGACCTTCCTGCAGCGCGGTTACGATCAGCTGATCCACGATGTGGCGGTGCAGAAGCTCGACGTCACCTTCGCCATCGACCGCGCCGGCCTGGTCGGCGAGGACGGCCCGACCCACCATGGCGCGCTGGATCTCTCCTACCTGCGCTGCGTGCCGGAGCTGGTGGTCATGGCGCCGGCCGACGAGGCCGAGTGCCGGGCCATGCTCAGCGCCGCCTATCACCATCCCGGGCCGGCGGCGGTGCGCTATCCGCGCGGCAAGGGGCCGGGCACGCCGATTCCCGAGCACCTCGAGCCGCTGCCCATCGGCCGGGCCGAGTGGCGCCGCGAGGGCGCCGGCGACATCGCGCTGCTGGCCTTCGGCAGCCTCAACGGCCCCGCCGGCGAGGTCGCCGAGCGGCTCGACGCCACGCACCTCAACATGCGCACGGTCAAGCCGCTCGACCGCGAGGCGGTGCTGGCCGCGGCGCGCGGGCACCGGCTGCTCGTCACCCTGGAGGAGAACGCCGTGGCCGGCGGCGCCGGCAGCGGAGTGAACGAGCTGCTGGCCGAGGCCGGCGAGCCGGTGGCGGTACTCAACCTGGGGCTGCCCGACGCCTTCATCGAGCATGGCAAGCCGGCCGAGCTGCTCGCCGACTGCGGGCTCGACGCCGACGGCATCGAGGCGGCGATTCGCCGGCGTCTCGCGGCCCGACCTTCCGACGACTGACACGAGGATCGCATGCTGACCGTAATACTGATCGGTGCGTTGCTGGGCCTGTGGATCGGCGGCCCCCTGGGGCTGCTGATCGGCGGGGGGATCGGCTACTGGATCGCGCGGCGCTGGCGACGCAGTGCGCTGGGGCGTCTGGCCGGGGCCCGGACGCAGTTTCTCGAATCGACCTTCACGGTGATGGGCTGCCTGTGCAAGGCCGACGGCCGTGTCTCGGAGGACGAGCTGGAAGCCTCGCGGCGCATCTGGGATCAGCTGCGGCTCGACGAGGGCCAGCGCGCCCGCGCGCGGGCCGACTTCAACCGCGGCAAGGCGGCGGACTTCGACCTGGACGCCGAGCTGGCGCGGCTGCGCCCGATCGTCGGCCAGCAGAGTGCCCTGCGTCAGGTGTTCCTGCAGATCCAGCTCGCCGCGATCGCCGCCGACGGGCGGCTCGATCCCGCCGAGCACGAGATGCTGGTGCGCGTGGCCCGCGGGCTGGGCTGCAGCGAGAGCGAGGTCGCCCAGATCGAGGCCATGCTGCGCGGCGCGACCGCCGGCGACGCGGGGCAGGGCGGGGCGCCCTCCGCGCAGGCGCTGGAGGACGCCTACCGGGTGCTGGGCGTCGAGCCCGGGGCCAGCGACAGCGAGATCAAGCGTGCCTATCGCAAGCTGATGAGCGAGAACCATCCCGACAAGCTGGCCGCCAAGGGCCTGCCCGAAAGCATGCGCGAGATGGCCGAGAAGCGCACCCGCGAGATCACCCACGCCTATGACCTGATCAAGCAGGCCCGCGCCGAAGCGGCCTGATCACGCCTTCCCGGACGCGCCCTCCCTGAGCGGGCCCGCCGCGAACGCGGACCCGGCGGAGAGAGCGCCGGGGCCGTCTTGCCGGGCATCGCGCAGGGCCCGGGCCCACCATTGCAAACGGGGGAGCAGCCGCGCCAGCCGCCGATCCTCGCCCAGCGGCGCATAGAGCTTGCCGCGTGCCCCCAGCCGCTCCCAGGCATCGATGAAATCCACGTTCTCGCCCAGCGGAATCGCCTGACGGTCGACGAGCCACGGGCGCAGCCGCTCGATGGCCGCGCGGCCGCCGTTCCTGCCGCCGTAGGTGAGAAAGCCCACCGGCCGGGCATGCCAGGCCTCGGCGGGAGTGGCGAACAGCGCTGCCAGGTCGGCGGTGCCGGTCACCGGCTGATCCGGCAGGATGACCAGGAAGGCATCGGTCCGGTGCAGCCGGCGGTTGGCGTCGGCCTCCCACGGCGCCGGGAGGACGAACTCGGCGACCAGGTCGGCGTGCCCGGCCAGCCGACGCTGTGCCCAGTCGGCGACGCGACGCGAGAAGCGCCGGTGACAGGTGCTGCCCGGGAGCAGGGCCAGGGAGAGCGGCGGTGCGGTCATGACGTGGCTCCTTTGACGGTAACAGGGTCATGACGCACTCTAGAAGCTCAAGTTAACTTGAGGTCAAGGCCATGGCACGACGGGTCGATCCGCACAAGCAGGCGCTGTCGGTCGGGGACGTGGCGGCGCGCAGCGGGGTGGCGGTGTCCACGCTGCATTTCTACGAGGAAAAGGGGCTGATTCACGCCTGGCGCAACGCCGCCAACCAGCGGCGCTATTCGCGCGATGTGCTGCGTCGGGTGGCGGTCATCAGGATCGCCCAGCGTACCGGGGTGCCGCTGGCCGAGATCGGTGCGGCCCTGAACACGCTGCCCACCGGGCGCACGCCCACCGCCGAGGACTGGCACCATCTGTCGGCCGGGTGGCGCGACGCGCTGCAGGCGCGCATCGACGCCCTGGTCAGGCTGCGCGACCAGCTGGATGGCTGCATCGGCTGCGGCTGCCTGTCGCTGGCGTGCTGCCCGCTGCGCAACCCCGAGGACGTGCTGGGCGAGACGGACTCGGGGGCGTGCCGCCTGGCGCCCTGACCGATGCTCAGCCGGAGGGGCCGAGCACCGCGGTGTAGACCGCGAAGTAGTGGCAGGCGCTGCCGCCCAGCACGAACAGGTGCCAGATGGCGTGGTGGAAGGGGATGGCGCGCACCGCGTAGAACAGCACGCCCACCGTGTAGGTGATGCCGCCGGCCACCAGCAGGCCGAGGCTGGTGTCGGACAGCGAGGCACCCATCTCGCCGGAGGCCACCACGATCAGCCAGCCCATCAGCAGGTAGACGGCGACCCGCCAGCCGCCGAAGCGCTGCGGCCAGAGCAGCTTCAGGGCGATGCCGCCCGCGGCCAGCGTCCAGATCACCGCCAGCAGCGTCCAGCCCAGCGGGCCGCGCAGGTTGACCAGCAAAAAGGGCGTGTAGGTGCCGGCGATCAGCGCGTAGATGGCGCAGTGGTCGGCGATCTTGAAGGCCCGCTTGAGGCGCGGGTGGCGAAAGCCGTGGTAGAGCGTCGAGACGGTGTAGAGGCCGACCAGGGTCGTGCCGTACAGGCTCACGCCGACGATCTTCCAGGGGTCGACGTGCGCCGCCAGGCTGGCCAGCACGATCAGCACTACCATGCCGGCGAGGCTCAGTGCCGCACCGAGACCGTGGCTGAGACTGTGCAGCCACTCCTCGAGGCGGGTGTAGGTGGTTTCCGGAGTGTTCATCAGCACCTCCCGCGGTTCGGCCGGGGGCGCGGGCGAGCCCCTACGGCTTGCGTTCGATGTCCACGTCGTCGGCCGGCGTGAAGTCGTCCAGGGCCATCAGGTGGCCGAGCTTGCCGGCCTTGGTCGACAGGTAGTGCTCGTTGTGCGGGTTGCGACCCGTGGTCAGCGCCAGGCGTTCGCTCACGGTCACGCCGTCCCGGGTCAGGGCGTCGACCTTGCGCGGATTGTTGGTCATCAGCTTGAGCGAGGACACGCCCAGATGCTCGAGCATGGGCACGCAGAGATCGTAGCGGCGCAGGTCGGCGCCGAAGCCCAGATGTTCGTTGGCCTCCACCGTATCATAGCCCTGATCCTGCAGATGGTAGGCGCGGATCTTGTTGAGCAGGCCGATGCCGCGGCCTTCCTGGCGCAGGTAGAGCAGCACGCCGCGGCCCTCGGCGGCGATGCGCTTGAGCGCCTCCTGAAGCTGATAGCCGCAGTCGCAGCGCATTGAGAACAGGGCGTCCCCGGTCAGGCATTCCGAGTGCACGCGGCCCAGCACGGGCTCGCCGGTCGCCACATCGCCGAGCGTCAGGGCGACGTGATCCTTGCCGGTAGCCTCGTCCTCGAAGCCGTGCATGGTAAAGGTGGCCCAGGGGGTGGGGAGCCTGGAGGCGGCGATGAAGCGAATCGTCACGGTAACCCTCGACTGCGGACCGGCGGGGCACCAGCGCCCGGCCGATGAAGACGCCCATGATAGCAGGATCGCCGGGCGAGCTCATCCGGTGCGGTGGGGCACAGGGCCGCATGGCTCGCCCTGCGGCGCGCATCCGTTACAATGAGCCAAATCCGCCAGCAGCGAGAGCCCCATGGAACTCAAGAACGATCGCCTATTGCGCGCCCTGGCCCGCCAGCCGGTGGACTGCACCCCGGTGTGGATGATGCGTCAGGCCGGGCGCTACCTGCCCGAATATCGCCGGGTGCGCGGCGAGGCGGGCAGCTTCATGGACCTGTGCCGGGACACCGCGCGGGCCTGCGAGGTGACGCTGCAGCCGCTCGAGCGCTACCCGCTGGATGCCGCGATCCTGTTCTCCGACATCCTGACCATCCCCGACGCCATGGGGCTGGGGCTGTACTTCGAGACCGGCGAGGGGCCCAAGTTCAGAAAGCCGGTGCGCAGCCAGGCCGAGGTCGAGGCGCTGCGCCTGCCCGACGCCGAGCGCGACCTGGACTACGTCATGAACGCGGTGAGCACGATCCGCCGCGAGCTCAACGGCCGGGTACCGCTGATCGGCTTCTCGGGCAGCCCCTGGACGCTCGCCACCTACATGGTCGAGGGCGGCTCGAGCAAGGACTTCCGCCACGTCAAGGGCATGCTCTACGGCAACCCGGAAGCCATGCACCAGCTGCTCGACCTGCTGGCCCACGCCGTGACCGACTACCTCAACGCCCAGATCCGGGCCGGTGCCCAGGTGGTGCAGATCTTCGACACCTGGGGCGGCGCCCTGTCGACCCCGGCCTACCTGGAATTCTCGCTGCGTTACATGGAGCAGATCGTCGCCGGGCTGATTCGCGAGCACGACGGGCGCCGCGTGCCGGTGATCCTGTTCACCAAGAACGGCGGGCAGTGGCTCGAGCACATCGCCTCGACCGGCGCCGACGGCCTGGGGCTCGACTGGACCACCGAGCTGTCCGACGCCCGTTCCCGGGTCGGCCACCGGGTCGCCCTGCAGGGCAATCTCGACCCCAGCGTGCTGTTCGCCCGGCCGGCGGCGATCCGCGCCGAGGTGGCGCGCATCCTCGACAGCTACGGCCTCGGTGCCGGGCATGTCTTCAACCTGGGGCACGGCATCAGCCAGCACACCGACCCGCAGCGGGTCAGCGACTTCCTCGAGGCACTCCACGAGCTGAGCCCCGCCTATCATCCGCAGGACTGACGGCGTGGCGAGGCGCACCGTCTGGGGGCTGGCCGCGCTGAGCGTCGCCGCGGCCATCGCCTGGGGCAGCCTGGTCCCGGCCGATGCGCTGCCCCCGGACCTGCCGTGGGACAAGCTCAACCACCTGGCGGCCTACGCCGGGCTGGCCGGGGCGCTGGGCCTGGCCGGCTGGCGATTGCCGGTCGCCGGCACCGCCGCCGTTCTCTATGGCGTGCTCATCGAACTGGCCCAGCTCGGCGTGCCCGGCCGGGCCGGCGGCGACCCGCTGGATATCCTCGCCAACACCCTGGGTGTGCTGCTCGCCTGTGGCGGCTTGCTGGCCTGGCGCTGGCGGCCCGTGTCCCGAGGCCGGTCCTGAGACCTTTCCTCACCCCTCACCCCTGCAGCAGATACAGGCACAGCGACAGCGTGAGCAGCGAGCCGAGCGTCGTCAGCAGGATGGTGCGCGAGACCACCGCGGCCTCGCGCTGGTAGAACTCCGCCAGCATGAACGGCCCCGTGCCGGTGGGCAGGGCGCTCATCAGCAGCGCCGACTGCGCCCAGAGCGGCGGCAGGGCGAAGACGTGGTAGGCCAGCACCCAGGTGATCAGCGGGTGGGCGACCAGCTTGAGGCCGACCAGCCCCAGGGTGCCCTGGGCCGTGCCGGGCTGGCGGCGGGCCAGGAACAGCCCCAGCGAGACCAGCGCAGCGGGGGTGGTGGCGTCGCCGAGCAGACGCAGGAAGGTGTCGGCGGCGTGGGGCAGCGACAGGCCACCGATCGCCCACAGGGCGCCGAGGATCGGCGAGACCACCAGCGGGTTGCGGGCCAGCGCCCTGCCCACCTTGAGGCCGGCGCGGGCCGCGGAGCGTTCGCTCTGCAGCCCCACCTCGATGCACACCACGGCCAGGCCGAACAGCACGCAGGCCACGAACAGCGTGGCGATCAGCGCCGGCTCCAGGCCGGGGTCGCCCAGCACCAGCAGGCTCAGCGGGATGCCCACGTAACCGGTGTTGGCGTAGGCGGCGCCCAGGGCGTCGATGCTGGCATCCACCAGATGGCGTGTCGCGCGCCGCCGGTAGACGAGGGTCAGGGCGAAGATGGCCAGTGTGCCGATGGCGACCACGGCGATGAACTCGGGGTGCCAGACCTCCGCCCAGGTCGCCGTGGCCGTGGCGCGAAACAGCAGTGCCGGCAGGCACAGCCAGACGACGAAGCGGTTGAGCTCCGAGGCGGCGGTCTCGCCCAGCCGTTCGGTGCGGCGGCACACGTAGCCCACCAGGATCAGCCCGAAGATGGGCAGGATGACATTGACGACCGACGACATTGGCGCAGCTTCCCCATCGTGTTGCGTGGCGCCACCCTGGCGGGCAGGGCGGCGCCGCCCGACGGGGCCGGTGCGGCGCGAGGTGTTCCGTCGGCTGGCAGAAAGCTTTCTAGCCTAAGGGGGTTTGCTCACGTCGTCCATGTCGGCGGGGAGAAGCGCCGCTGCGAGCGTCTCAGCCTCCGGCCGCCCTGGGCGAGTCATCGTCGGCGCCGTGCAGGCGTGTTTTGAGCGAGGGCTCGCGGCGGGTGACGCGGGGCTCGCCCACCGCCTCGGCCGGGGCGACCGGCGAGACGGCGTTGACCCAGCGCTGCTCGGGGTCGTGAACCGCCGGGCGGCGGTCGATCGCCCGGGTCATCACCGCACCGGGGCCGTGCGGGTCGCTCAGGCGGTGCGGCAGCATCAGCAGTTCGGCGAGCAGGCGCACACCGACGCTGGCCAGCAGCCAGAGGCTGACGGCCATCACCCAGCTCGGCCAGCCCGCCACCCAGCCGTCCCGGCTCAGGGCCGGGGCGTGGAGCGCCAGCCAGCCCAGCGCGGTGACGAGCAGGGCCAGCTGGGCCGTGACATGACAGAGCACCAGGGTGCGTCGCGGCAGGGGGCGGCGCAGCAGCAGGAAGTCGCGCATCGTGGATCTCTCTCCTTGGTCATCGCGTCTTGCAGGGCGCCCCGGGGCGCCGGGACGGGCGACGCGGTCGCGGTCCGGCAGTCCCTGCCGGTTAGTTGATACTAACACCGCGGCCGTGTCGGCGCGAAATCCCACGATGGGCGACGACGATTCACTCCCGGTGCGGCGATTCCTCCTGTTCCTGCGGGTCGCGTCCGCTGCCGGCGCGCCGGGGCGGCAGGTCGGCGCCCTCCTCGGGGTCGGGACGCGAGCCCTCCGCGGGGCCCGGCGACGAATCCGCCGCCGCCTGCAGCTCGCCGGTGAAGGCCTTGAGCCCCTCCAGCAGCGGACTCAGCGAGTGCCACAGCGCCTCGTCGTGGAGCAGGTCCTTGACGCCCAGCACGCCGGGCGCCGGATAGGCCTCGCGGGCTTCCTCGCGGGAGGCGGCGCTGATGCCCCGGGCGGCGGCGTCGAGCCAGCGCTGCAGGTCCTCCGGCGGCACCCGGCCGAGGGTGCGCAGCAGCACGAAGAGGTTGGCGCCGCCACGCACGCCGCCCTCGCTTTCGAGTTCCCCCGCGATCAGCCGCGAGGTTTCCGGCAGCGACTCGAGGGCGTCGTTGAGCAGGCGGAAGATCTGGCGGCGGTGCAGGTTGTCGATCAGCCGCGCGAGTTCGTCGTGGGCGTCGGGCGCCGTCTTGCCGCCGAGGGCGCCGGCGGGGACGCGGTCGGACTTGATTGCCTGGGCCATCAGAATCGCTCCGGGTCGGTGGATGCCTGGGGCGGGCGGTGGTAGTCGCTGCGCGCCCACTTGCGCTCGACGCCGATGTCGTGGATCGGGATGCGCCGGCCGTTGCGGTGATTGTTGCGCGGCAGCGGCGAGGGGCCGTCGACCTGGAGCACGTCCATCTTCACGGCGATCTCCTTGTAGGCCGGCGTTTCCACGGCGACGTCGGCGTGATCGCCGGTCAGGCGGTTGACGTTGCCTTCGCGGGTGTGCAGCGGCACGTACAGGCCGTGACCGACGACGCGCTCGGTGACCAGCACGCGCAGCTCGATCTCGCCGCGCCGCGAGGTCAGCCGTACCCGGCTGCCGGTCTCGACGCCGCGCTCGCGGGCCAGTTCGGGGCTGACCTCGACGAAGACTTCCGCGAGCTTGTCATTGATGCGCCCCGCGCCGGTCAGGTTGCCCTCGTGGAAATGCTCGAGGACGCGGCCATTGTTGAGATGCAGGTCGTACTCGTCGTCGATGCGCTCGGGGGAGTCGCGCCACACGAGCGGATGAAGGCGCGCCATGCCGTCGTCGAAGTGGAACTCGAGGTCCTCGTAAAGGCGCGGGGTGTCGGTGCCGTCGGCGGCCACCGGCCACTGCAGCGACTTCCAGCCTTCCAGTCGTTCGTAGCTGACCCCGGCGAACAGCGGGCTGAGGGCGGCCACCTCGTCCATGATCTCGGACGGGTGGGCGTAGTGCCAGGGGTGTCCCAGGCGCCGCCCCAGGTCGGCGAGGATCGCCCAGTCGGGGCGCGCGTCGCCGAGCGGTTCCATGACCTGGTAGAGGCGCTGGATACGCCGCTCGGTGTTGACGAAGGTACCCTCCTTCTCGACGCTCGGCGCCGCCGGCAGCACCACGTCGGCGTACTCGGCGGTACGCGAGAAGAAGATGTCCTGCACCACCATGAAGTCCAGCCGGCCGAAGTTCTCGCGCACGTGGTTGGCGTTGGCGTCGACCAGCGCGCTCTCCTCGCCGATGATGTACATCGCCCGGAGCTTGCCCTCGCTGACCGCGTTGATCATCGAGTGGTTGTTGAAGCCGGCCTTCTCCGGCAGCCAGTCGACGCCCCAGCCGCGGCGCCAGTGCTCGCGGGCCTCGGCGTCCTCGACCGACTGGTAGCCGGGAAAGATGTTGCACAGCGAGCCGAAGTCGCTGGCGCCCTGGACGTTGTTGTGGCCGCGCATCGGGTAGCCGCCGGTGCCGGGGCGGCCGTAGTTGCCGGTGACCAGCAGCAGGTTGGAGATCGCCGTGCTGGTGTCGGAGCCGTAGGTGTGCTGGGTCACGCCCATCGCCCACACGCCGCAGACCCGCTCGGCGCGGCCGATGCGCTCGGCGGCTTCGATGATCGCTGCCTCGCTGAGGCGGGTGATCTCGGCGGCGTAGGCCACGGTGAACGGCGCCAGCGAGCGGCGGTATTCCTCGAAGCCGTGGACGTGGGCGTCGATGAAGTCGCGATCGGCGTAGCCGTTGTCGATCAGGTAGCGGGTCACCGCGCACAGCCACACCAGGTCGGTGCTGTTGCGCGGCTGCAGGAACAGGTCGGCGCGCTCGGCCATCTCGTGACGGCGCACGTCGGCGACGATGTGCTGCTGGCCGTGGTGCTTCTGGGCGCGCTTGAGCGACGAGGCGATCACCGGGTGGTTCTCGGCGGTGTTGGTGCCGACCATCAGGATCAGGTCGGCCATCTCCAGATCCTGGATGCTGCCCGAGTCGCCGCCGTAGCCCACGGTACGGAACAGCCCGGTGGTGGCCGGGTTCTGGCAGTAGCGCGAGCAGTTGTCGACGTTGTTGGTGCCGATCACCGCCCGGGCCAGCTTCTGGGTCAGGTAGGATTCCTCGTTGGTGCACTTGCTCGAGGCGACGAAGGCCAGGGCGTCGGGGCCGTGGGCGTCGCGGACCTCGCCGAGCCGACGCGCCACCAGGTCGAGCGCCTCGTCCCAGCTGGCCTCGCGGAAGTGATCGCCCTCGCGGATCAGCGGCCGGGTCAGGCGCTTCTCGCTGTTGACGAAGTCCCAGCCGAACTTGCCCTTGATGCAGGTCTTCACGCCGTTGGCCGGGCCGTGCTCGGTGGGCTGGATCTTGAGGATCTCGCGGCCCCGGGTCCACATCTCGAACGAGCAGCCCACCCCGCAGTAGGTGCATACCGTCTTGGTGCGCTGGATGTCGGCGTGGCGCTGGGTGCTGTCGAGCTCCGAGAGCGTGAAGATCGGCCCGAAGCCGGTGGTCGGCTCGAGGCCCTTGATGGCGTTGGTGAGCGGGCGCTTGATGTCCCACGGCATCGCCGTCAGCGGCCCGGCCCGACCGAGCATGTCGTTCTCCATCAGCGCGTTGCATGGACAGACGGTGACGCACTGGCCGCAGGACACGCAGCTCGACTGGTCGGCGACCTCGCCGCCGTCCCACAGCACGCGCGGGTGGTCGCGTTCCCAGTCGATGGTCAGCGTCTCGTTGACCTCGAGGTTCTGGCAGGCCTCGACGCAGCGTCCGCAGAGGATGCACTGGTCGGGATCGTAGGTGTAGAAGGGGTGCGAGGTGTCCTTCGCGTAGGGCTTGGCTTCGTAGGGGTAGCGCTGGCCGGGCACGCGCATGTCGCGCACCGTGTTGTGCACCTCGCAGTTGCCGTTGTTGTTCTCGCACACCGAGCAGTACAGCTCGTGGCGGGCGATCACCCGGTCGATGCCCTCGTGGCGGGCGTCATCGGCCTCCCGGGGGGCCAGCTCGATGGCCAGGCCCTCTCCGGCCTGCAGGGTGCAGCCCCGGGTCAGGCCGTCGTCGGTCTGCACCCAGCAGGTGTCGCAGGTTTCCAGCGGGCCGAGCTGCGGGTGGTAGCAGAGGTGGGGCAGGTCGATCCGGTGACGTTCCAGGCAGGCGATCAGCGGCTCGCCCGGGATGGCCTCGAGGGGCCGGCCGTCGACATGGATCGTGCAGCGCGCTTCCGTTTGCGCCTCGTCGTGCATGGTGGTTGCTCCCGTCCAGAGAGACACGGTCGGGCCGGTCGTCGGTTTCCGGCCGCGTATCGTTATCGGAATCCATTCAGCCTTTCAGTAAAGAGGCTCGCGCCCGGGCCCGCCATAGGGGAAAACCCCAGGTCGAGCGTCTAGGCTGTAGGGGCGCCGAGCCCATCGGCGTCGTGCCATGGAGGGGACACCGAGGAGCTGTCATGCCAACCACCGCCGCGGTTCATCTGGTCGAAAGCGGCCTGGCGCCGCTGGCACTGCCCGAGGCCTGGACGGGCCGGCTGCCCTGGCCGGTGCGTCGCCACGCCAGCGGTCGCGCCTTTCTGGACGCCTGGCAGCCCGGCATGGACGCGGCCGCCTGCCTGGTCTGCGATCTGCGCCTGCCCACCATGACCGGCCTCGAGCTGCAGCGGCGCCTGGCGGTGCGGGACGACGAGGCGCCACCGCTGCTGCTGCTGGCCGGGCGCGACGATGCCGCACTGGGGCTCGAGGCGATGCGCGCCGGGGCGGCGGACGTGCTGCTGCGGCCCGTCGATGGCGAGCGGCTTCGCGAGCGGGTCTGCCGGATGGTGTCGCACCACCTGACGCGCCGTCGCTCGCGGCATCGCCGGCGCGTCATGCGCGAGCGCCTGGCGCGCCTGACGCCCCGCGAGCGGGAGGTGCTCGCGCATGTCGTCGACGGCGACACCAGCAAGGCGATCGCCGCGAAGCTCGGCATCAGCCCCAAGACGGTCGAGCTGCACCGTGCGCACATCATGGCCAAGTTCGAGGTGGGCTCGCTGGCGGCCCTGGTGCGCGGCTGGATGCTCTGCGAGACGCCGTGAAGGCGCCGTCGCCGCCGGAAGCGCGCATCGACGTTGCTTGGCGTATCGCTATCGCCCATCCTGAAGGGGAAGGCCGCCCGGGAGGGGCGGTGTGCCCGTTCAGTCGCCGTTCCGGACATCGGAGCGGCGTGTCATCGACGCTGAGCCAGCGGTTATCACGGAACAAGGAGACTCCATGAGTACCACCTACATCATCGCCACCGACGCGGCCCGCGCCCGGGTCTTCGCCCACGCCGCCGGCGTGATGCGCGAAGTCGAGGATCTGGTCCATCCCGAGAGCCGCGAGCACATCGGCGACCTGCGCACCGGCGGCAAGGGCGATGCCGGCGGCGGCGCCCACCTGCGCCAGACCGGCAACGCCGATGCCACCCTGGAGAAGCACGCCATGTTCTTCGCCAAGGAAGTGGCCCATTACCTCAAGCAGGCGCGTTCGCAGGGCAAGGCGGACCATTTCGTGATTATCGCCGAGCCGCGTTTCCTCGGTCAGCTGCGCGACAAGCTCGATGACGCGACGCGCAAGCTGGTGGTCAAGGAGCTCGACAAGGACCTGTCCAAGGCGACCAAGGAGCAGATTGCCGAGACGCTGGGCAAGCCCTACGCCTGACGCTCGCCGTCTTCCAGCCTTTCCGCCGCCGGCCTCCGGGCCGGCGGTGTCGTGTGCGGGAATGTCGGGCGCGGTTCTCGATTCAAGTTGCCGGGGAAGCTGCCGATAGCCGGGAAGGGCCCATGCAGCCCACGACCGATAACAAGAACGACCCCGACACTTCCGGCCTGAGCGAGACTTCCGATGTCCTCCCTGAAACGACGCCTGCAGGTGGCCTGTGTGGCCATTATCGCCGTCGCCATGCTGGCGGCCGGCGCGGTGAGCTACGTCACCATCCGCGCCCATTACGAAACCACCCTCGACGACAACCTCTCCACCCTGGTCGACGGCAGCCGCGACACCATCGAGACCTGGATCGCCGACCGGCGCGCCATGATCGAGGCGGCCCGCCAGCCGGTGACCGGCGGCGCCATGCAGGCGGCGCTGGTCCAGCTGGCCGAGGCCGGCGGCTTCGAGATGACCTACGTGGGGACCCCGGGCGGCCGCTTCGTCTCGTCCAACGGCTGGCAGCCGCCGGCGAAGTACGACCACCGCGAGCGCGGCTGGTACAAGGCGGCCAAGGCCGCCGGCCACACCATCGTTTCCAAGCCCTACATCGACGCCAGCAGCGGCAAGCCGATCGTGACCTTTGCCACGCCGGTCGAGCGCGACGGCACGCTGTGGGGCGTGATCGGCGGTGACGTGATGATCGACAAGATCGTCGACACCGTCTCGGCGATCCGGCCGACCCCCGACAGCTTCGCCTTCCTGAGTACCGGCGATACCCTGATCGCCCACCCCGACACCTCGCTGACGCTCAAGCCGCTCTCCACCCTGAGTCAGTCGCTCGACGGCGCGCTGCTGGACCGATTGGCCGCGGGGGACGGCTGGCAGGCGGTGAACGTCGGCGGCCGTACCAAGCGGCTGGCGGTGACGCCGATCGCCGGCACCGACTGGCGGCTGGGCGTCGCGCTCGACCAGGCCCAGGCCACCGCCGGGCTGCAGGCTGTCCTGAAAACGCTGCTGATCACCCTGGTCATCGCCACCGGGGCTGCGGCGGTACTGCTGGGGCTGTGGCTCAAGCGCATGCTCGCCGGGCTCGAGCGAGTGCGTGACGCCCTCGAGGACATCGCCTCGGGCAGCGGTGACCTGACCCGGCGCCTGCCGGCCCAGGGGCGCGACGAGGTGGCACGCATCGCCGATGGCTTCAACCGCTTCGTCGACAAGCTCGAGCACGTGCTGATCGACGTGCGCGACAGCAGCGACTCGGTGAGCACCGCCTCTTCCGAGATCGCCCACGGCAGCCAGGATCTCTCGGCCCGTACCGAGTCGGCGGCGTCGAGCATCCAGGAAACCTCGGCATCGATGGAAGAGCTCGCCGGTACCGTCGAGCACACCGCCGACTCGGCACGCCAGGCGGATCAGCTGGCCGCCTCGGCGGCGGACGTCGCCTCGCGGGGCGGCGAGGCGATGAGCGAGGTGGTGCAGACCATGGACGACATCGAGGCCTCGTCGCGGCAGATCGCCGAGATCGTCACGCTGATGGACGGCATCGCCTTCCAGACCAACCTGCTGGCGCTCAACGCCTCGGTGGAGGCGGCGCGGGCCGGCGAGCAGGGCCGCGGCTTCGCGGTGGTGGCCGGCGAGGTGCGCCAGCTGGCCAGCCGCAGCGCCGACGCCTCGCGCCAGATCAAGGCGCTGGTCGACGCCTCCGCGACCAAGACCCGCAGTGGCACCGAGCGGGTCCGCGCCGCGGGGGCGACCATGGAGGAGATCGTCGACAGCGTGAAGCGGGTCACCGACGTGCTCGGCGAGATCAACGCCGCGACCCGCGAGCAGAGCCAGGGCATCGGCCAGGTCAACCAGGCGGTGGCCGACCTGGATCAGGCGACCCAGCAGAACGCGGCGATGGTCGGCCAGACCGCCACCGCCGCCGAGGAGCTCCGCGCCCAGGCCCGGCGGCTGGCCGCGGCCGTGGGTGGCTTCACGCTGAGTACCCGATCCCGCGAGGCGCTGCCGGGCGTCGGATCCACGGCGTCCTCGTCACCGGCGCCGCGGGCACTGACCGAGACGGTCTGAGGCGACAGCGGGCGGGTCGCGCCGGCGGCCCGCCCCGGTTCAGCCGAGCAGCTGCGGATTGGCCTGCCAGACGTGCCAGGTCAGCGCCGTGGCCAGCGTGACCCAGGCCAGGTAGGGCAGCAGCAGCGCGCCCGCCGGCCGACTCTCCCGCCAGAAGGCGACCAGCGTCGCCGCGATCAGCGCCCACAGGGCAAGCGTGCCGACGAAGGCGGCGGCCCCCAGGTGCCAGACGAAGAACAGCCAGCTCCACACGGCGTTGACCGCCAGCTGGATCAGGAACAGCGTCAGCGCGCCGCGCGCGTCGCGAAACCCGGCCTGGCGCCACACCAGCCAGGCGGCGATGGCCATCAGCGCATAGAGGGTCGTCCACACCGGACCGAAGGCCGCGGCGGGCGGCGCCCAGGCTGGCTGCGCGAGACGGGCGTAGAAGGTGGCGGCATTCACCGAGGCGACCGCGCCGATGCCGGCGGCGGCGAAGCACACCGCGAACCAGCCGAGGAGTCCGGCGCCCTGACGGCGCCGCGAAGGTACGGGCATGAACCCTCCCTGTCCAAGTCTGAAGTGTACTTAGTATAGTAATTGTTAAAGTTCCTGGCAGTCCTGCCGATTCTTCTTCTCTGTGTATCCGTATCTGTGTATCCATATCCCACTCATCCGGCTCGTGCATCCCTCCGGGATGACGAGGGAGAACATGACTCATGCGCAACCTGTCAGTGAAGCAAGGCCTCTTCATGGCCTTCGGCCTGATGGCCCTGATGATCGTCCTGATCGGCGGGCTCGGCTATTACGCCCATGACGTGAGCAGCCGCGGCCTGCACGAGCTGGCCGATATCAACGTCGAACAGGTCAACACCCTCAACCGCACCCAGGTCAATCTGGCCCAGGGGCAGACCCGGCTGGTCAAGTTCGAGAACTTCCAGCAGCGCGGCAACGAGGCCGAGGCGCAGGCCTGGCTCGAGAAGGCACAGCGTTCCTTCGACCAGGCGACGGCCCGCTTCGCCCAGTTCGAGCAGGTGGACCTGCCGGCGGGCAGCGAGCGGCAGTCCTACGTGAAGGCGATCACCGAGGCCTACCAGCAGGCGGTCAGCGCCCCCTTCCTCAAGGCACTCGAGGCCGGTGACGTGCAGGCGCTGCTCGCCAACGATGACGCCTTCCTCGAGAACTACGGCCGGTTCGCCGACGCCGTCGATGCCTTCGTGCATTACGCCGAGAAGCGTGGCAATACCCTGATCGCCGAGGATGCGAGCTTCGCCGGCCTGGCCAATGTGCTGGGGCTGGTGCTGATGGGCCTGGCGGTCGTGCTGTTCGCGGCGGTCATGGTGGCCGTCAAGCGCTGGTTGCTGGAACCCCTGGACGCCGCGGTGGCGCACTGCGAACGCATCGCCGAAGGTGATCTGACCAGTGACATCCGTAGCCGGCGCGACAACGAGATCGGCCAGCTCTACACGGCGATGGCATCCATGCAGGCCGGGCTCCGGCAGCTGGTCGGCACCCTCAAGGCCAGCAGCGACACCGTGGCCACCGGCGCCGCGGAGATCGCCGCGGGCAGCGAGGATCTGTCGTCGCGTACCGAGCAGCAGGCCTCGGCACTGCAGGAGACCGCCTCGAGCATGGAGCAGATCGCCTCGACGGTACGCCAGAACACCGAGACCGCCGAACAGGCCAACAACCTGTCGAGCACGGCCGCCGACCAGGCCGAGAGCGGCGCCGGCGAGGTCGAGCAGACCGTGGCCCTGATGCAGGAGATCGAGTCGAGTTCGAAGCAGATCGGCGAGATCATCGAGGTCATCGACTCGATCGCCTTCCAGACCAACATCCTGGCGCTCAATGCCTCGGTCGAGGCGGCCCGCGCCGGCGAGCACGGCCGTGGCTTCGCCGTGGTGGCCAGCGAGGTGCGTACCCTGGCGACCCGCACCGCCGAGTCGTCGCGGGAGATTCGTGGCATGATCGAGCAGATCTCGCGGACGATCACCTCCGGCTCCGCCCAGGCCGGTCGCAGCGGGGAAAAGATCCACGAGGTGGTGGCCTCGATTCGCCGCGTCGCCGAGCTGATCGACGAGCTGGCGATGTCCGCCCGTGAGCAGAAGGCCGGGGTCGAGCAGGTCGGCGCGGCGGTCACCCAGATGGATTCGGTGACCCAGCAGAATGCCTCGCTGGTGGAGGAGACCAGTGCCGCGGCCGGTTCACTGCGTGGCGAGTCGCAACGCCTGGCGGAAATGATCGCGCGCTTCCGCCTGGAGGGCGGCACGCCGGCCCGGGCCTTGCCGAGCGCGGCCGCCGACGAGACCCGCCGGGCGACACCGGTGAGCCAGGACGCCCCGGCTCCCCGGCGTCGTCAGACGGTAGCGGACACCGGCAGCGATGAGCCGGAGTGGAGCGAGTTCTAGGGTCTAGCGATCGCTGGCGTCATCCGCCGTCATGCGTCGCGGCGCCAGCCAGGTGTCGGCGAAGGTGGCGGCGGGAGACGGCCGCCCCATCAGGAAGCCCTGGATCAGGTCGATTTGGTAGGGCTTTAGCCGCTCGAGCTGCTCGGCGGTTTCCACGCCCTCGGCGACCACCGTCAGGCCCAGCTCGCTGGCCAGCCCCGTCACCGCGCCGAGGATGGCGCGGCTGCTGCGGGTGCCGTCGTTGAGGCGGCGGATGAAGGTGCGGTCGACCTTGAGCTCGTTGAACGGCAGGTCCTGCAGGTAGCTGAGCGACGAGTAGCCGGTGCCGAAGTCGTCGATGGCGGTGAAGCAGCCCAGCGACTGCAGGCCCCGGAGTATGGCGGCCGCTGCCTGCGACTGGTCGAGCAGGCAGCTTTCGGTCAGCTCGAAGCCTACCAGTCTGGCAGGCAGGTCGTGATGGGCGAGGCGCTGGCCGACCCACTCGGCCAGCCCGCTCTGCCAGAACTGGCGGGGCGAGAGGTTGATCGCCACCGGAACCGGGTCGAGCCCCGCCTGGTGCCAGGCGCGCAGCTGGCCCATGATGACGTCGATGAGCTGCTCGCCCAGGGGCAGGATCAGCCCCGAGCTCTCGGCCAGCGGAATGAAGTCGCCGGGCGAGATCATCCCCAGGGTCGGATGCTGCCAGCGCACCAGCGCCTCGGCCCCGCGGATCTGACCGCTGTCGCGGTCGAACAGGGGCTGGTAGTGGACCACCAGGCCGTCACCGGTCTCGGCGGTGTTGCGCAGTGCGGTTTCCAGGGCCAGCCGCTGGCTGTCCTGGGCATGCATGTCGGCGCGATACAGGCGGTAGGTGTTGCGGCCCTCCTGCTTGGCACGGTACATCGCCGCGTCGGCATGGTGCACCAGGGACTCGGCATCGTCGCCGTCGGTGGGGTAGAGGCTGATGCCCACGCTGCAGCCGATGCGGAACTGGCGACCGCCGAGCGTGAAGGGCGAACTGATGGTGTCGATCAGCCGTCGTGCCACCCGTGCGGCCTCCGCGGGCGAGCGGACCTCGGGCAGCAGGGCGATGAACTCGTCGCCGCCCAGCCGCGCCAGGCTGTCATCCTCGCGCAGCTCTGCCGACAGACGCCGGGCGACCTGTACCAGCAGCTCGTCGCCCAGGGCATGGCCGAGGCTGTCGTTGACCTGCTTGAAGTGATCGATGTCGATGAAGACCACCGCCAGGGGCTGGTCCTGGCGGTGGGCGTGGCGGATCGCCAGGGAGAGCCGGTCCTCCAGCAGGCGCCGGTTGGGGAGCTGGGTCAGGGCGTCGTAGTAGGCCAGCCGGCGCACGCGTTCCTCGTTCTCGCGCAGGTGGGTGATGTCGTTGAACAGTGCCGCGAAGTTGGTGATCTCGCCCTGCTCGTCGCGCATCGCGGTGATGGTCAGCAGCTCCAGATAGAGCTGGCCGCTCTTGCGCCGGTTCCAGATCTCGCCTCGCCAGAAGCCCCGGCTCTGCAGGGCCTCCCACATCTGCCGATAGAATGCGGCGTCGTGGCGCCCCGAGGAGAGCATGGCCGGGGTGCGACCGACCGCCTCCTCGAGGGTGTAGCCGGTCATGTGGGTGAAGGCCGGGTTGACGAACTCGATGCGGGTCCGGGCGTCGGTGATGATGATGCCCTCCAGCGACGAGTCGATGACCCGTTCGGCCAGCTGCAGGTGCTTGCGCGACTGGGCCAGGGCATGATCGCGCTGTTCCAGGGCCTGGCGCAGGTCATCGAGATAGAGCTGCTCGGCGCCGGCCAGCATGTCCTCGAAGCCCAGCAGGCCGATCACGGCCCCGGCCTCGTCGAGCACCGCGAGATGACGCACGTGATGGTCGATCAGCAGGTCGCGGGCATGGATCAGCACGTCGTCGCGACGCACCGTCAGCAATGGCTGGCTGGCCAGCTCGCCGACGGGAGTGGCACCGGGGTGGTGGGCGATGAAACGCACCAGGTCGCGCTCGGTGAGAATGCCCAGATCCGTGCCGCAGCGCACGATCACCGCGTCACTTGCCTGGCGGCGCATGGTCTCGGCAGTCTCGTCGAGCGAGGCGTCGTGGGCCACCACCTGCGTGACGGGGCGCATTGCCGCGCTCACGTCACGCAGCTTCAGATAGGGCTCGATGCCCTGGCGCAGCACCACGTCGGTCCGCGAGACGATGCCCAGCGGCTTGTCGGCCGCATCGACGATCAGCGCGTGGTGATGATCGTCGTTCTTGAAGCGTACCGCCGCCTCGCCGATCGGCGTGTCGGGCGAGAGGGTGACCAGCGACGGGTTCATCACCGCGGCGATGGGGCGGGTCAGGGAGACGGGATCGGCGAAGTCGACCCGCAGGCTGTCGTGCTCGGTCCAGATGCCGACCACCCGCTCGCCCTCGACCACCAGCATCGAGCTGCAGCGGCGCTCGGCCATGCGCGCGGCCGCCGTGTGCAGGGGCGTGGCCGGGGAACAGGTAAGCAGGCCGGTCTGCATGATGTGCTCGATGGGCAGGTTGTGCGGCATGGCGGACTCTTGCGGACGTTAAGGTTACGGGACGGTGTCCAGCATATCCGAGTGCCATGCCAAGGCAAGCCTGTCTCTGCAAGTCATTGATTTTTTCGTGGCTTCAAGGAACGGTGTCAGTTTTGTTGCGATTTATTCGGCGGCCGGCTTGACGAGCCCCTCTGATAGGTAGCAAGCTATCAGTCTGGTTGCGGCGAAACGCCGCACCCTGCACACCACCGAAGGAGGGTGTCATGAAGGTACTCAATCGCCTTTTCTCCATGCTGGCCGCCGTGGTCGTCTCCGCCATGCTGCCGTTCACCGTCGTCACCGAAAGCGAGGCGAACGCGTTTCAGGATGTCCACGGCACGTCCGGCGTGACCACCAGCATCGCCGGCAAGGAAAGCGACGGCGGCGAGGCCCGCTGAATCCCGACCTGATCCTCAGGCCCCGTCGGCCCGCCCCGGCCGGTCACGCAGCAGGGCGAGCAGTTCGCGCTCCAGCGTGAAGACGTGGGGGTCGTCGACACCCAGCTCGCGCAGTGCCTCGGCCAGCTTCAGGAGATAGTCCCGGTTGGCGCCGCTGGGTCCGTGCGACGCGGCGATCCGCCGCGCGATCTCGGACTCGGGCGCCGGGCCGGCAAAGGCCGCGTTGTCCTCGCCGGCGATATACACCACGCCGGTGTCCTGCCCGCCATCCGCGAACGTCAATTCCGTGATCACGCGCAGATAGCCATTCTTCTCGCGCACGTCCAGCGGCGCGAACACGTCCGGCGTGATGCGGTAGGCCATGCCGTGGCAGACGGCGCCTGCCTCGGCGACCAGGGTCGCCACCCGACCCGGCGCCTCGGGCGTGCCGCGATGATCGTGCGATGCCTGCCAGAAGCGTCGCGTCCAGCCGCGAATCGACGCCGGGCGCCGCTCCCGGTAGGGAAACCCCGCCTTCCAGATCAACGACCCGTAGCCGAACAGCCACACCGAGTCGTGCTGGTCGAAGTGGGTCATGCGGCGATTGAGCGCGGTGGTGTCGAGGGTCATCGGCCTGGCATCTCCGGTGGTTCGAGGGATAGGACGGGGTGTCGTTTTACCAACTCCTGGCAGCGCTTGCACCATCGCGGTGCGTAGCCCGTTCGGCTATGCTCGAAGGCCGGCCGAACGGCCGGTCCGTTTCCTGTCGATGGCCGCGACGCACTCGCGGCCATCGCTCGTCGTGGAGGTCGAGATGTCATCGTCGCTGCTGGGTATCCTGATCATGTGTGCCGGCGTCTTCTGTCTGGCGCTGGGTGACGCGGTGTCCAAGTGGCTGGGCGGCACCTACGATCCGATTCAGATCATCTTCTTCCGCACCCTGATCTCGCTGCCGTTGATTGGCCTGCTGGCGTGGTGGCGTGGTGGCTGGCCGGCGCTCAAGACGCGCCGGCCGGGCGTGCACCTGCTGCGTGGGCTGATCTTCACCGGCACCATGTTCTGCTTCGTCACCGGGCTGACCCTGCTGCCGCTGGCCGAGACTACGGCGATCGCTTTCGCCGCGCCGCTGTTCGTCACCCTGCTTTCCGGGCCGCTGCTTCATGAGCGGGTCGAGCGCCTGCCGGCGCTGGCGTCGCTGGTGGGGTTTCTCGGCGTGCTGATCGTGGTGCGCCCCGGCGCGGCCGGCTTCCAGTGGGGCGCGCTGATCGTCATCGGGGCGGCAATCTGCTATGCGCTGATGATGATTACCGCGCGGCGCTACGGCGGCAAGGAGCGCCTGTGGGCGATGGTCTTCTACGCCACCCTGGTGCCGCTGGTGGTCAGCGCCCTGCTGCTGCCGAGCGTGTGGCGCACCCCGCAGGGCATCCACTGGCTGGGGTTCATCTGCTCGGGGGTGCTGGGCATGGGCGCGGTGTCGTTCATCACCCTGGCCTTTCGCTACGCGCCCGCCGCGCTGGCCGCACCCTTCGACTACACGGCGATGGTCTGGGCGGTACTGCTGGGCTGGTGGCTGTGGGGCGAGGTACCGGATGTTTGGGTCTTCGTCGGCGCCGGGGTGATCATCGCCAGCGGCCTGGCCATCGCCCTTCACGAGCGGCGGGTGGCGATCAAGGCCCGGCCCAGCAGTACCTGACGGCCCGGGCGGCGGGTCAGGCGCGAATGTAGGCCCAACCGTCGGCCTGCAGTTCGGCCAGGGTGACCACGGCAGCCTCGACCTCCTCGAGCCCGGCGGGCTTGTCGAGCCCCTGGGCATTCAGGGTGTTGCGGCACAGGCGCAGCCAGCCGTCGCTGTCCGGGTCGGGCTCGGCCAGGGCGGCGGCCACGGCGCCGCCGTTGGCGATGATCAGCACCTCGGCACCGGGGCGCGACTTGATCAGGTTGCGGGCGTTGCGCCGCGCCCGGGCCAGGCCGTCGGCGGTGGGGGCGTGGAGCAGGACACGAAGCGTACTCATGACGGGGTTTCCTCGTGGGTGGCGGCAACGCCGATATGCTGTTCCAGGCGCTGCACGTATTCACGGAAGCCGGCCTGCCCGCGACGCTGGTCGAGCGGCAGGTCGACGGTGACGATGTCGCGGACGCCGGCCGGGGCGTGCTCGTCGGGCTTGGCCAGGACCACGACGCGGTCGGCGAGCAGCACTGCTTCCTCGATATCGTGGGTGACGAAGACGATCGCCGCGTCGCTGCGCCGGCGCAGCTCGGCGAGCTCGCCCTGCAGGCGCTGGCGGGTCAGGGCGTCGAGCGCCGAGAACGGCTCGTCCATGAACAGCACCCGCGGCTTCACCGCCAGCGCCCGGGCGATGCCCACGCGCTGCTGCTGGCCGCCGGAGAGGGTGCGCGGCCAGCGCTCGGCCAGCGGGGCCAGGCCCACCAGCTCCAGCGGCGCCATGGCCCGGGCGCGGCGTTCGGCCCGCGACAGGCCGAGCCCCTCGAGGCCCAGTTCGACGTTGGCGCGCACCCGCCGCCAGGGGAACAGCCGCGGCGCCTGGAAGACCATCGACCAGGCGCGGCTCGCCGGCTCGCCGGCGGCGGAGAGGTGCACCTCGCCGTGCTGCGGCGTGAGCAGGCCGGCCAGGGCGCGCAGCAGGGTCGACTTGCCGACGCCCGAGGCGCCGACCACGGCGACGAACTCGCGCGGGGCCACGTCCAGGTCGACGCCGTCGAGCACCACGTCGCCGGCGAAGCCCAGGCGCACGCCGCGCGCCGAGAGCACCGCGTCGGCGGCGGGGCTCGGGGATGTCAGTTCTGCCACCGCAGGGCCCTCCGCTGGATGCTCATGAACAGGAAATCGAACAGCGCATAGAGCGCGGCGATGGTCAGCATGTAGACCACCACCACGTCGGTGGCGAGCAGCCCCGAGGCCTCCATCATGCGCTGGCCGATGCCGGGGATGCCGAACAGCTCGGCGGCGACCACCGTCATCCAGCCCTGGCCGAGCCCGGCGCGCAGCCCGCCGAGGATGCCCGGTGCTGCCGCCGGCAGGCTGATCTTGGCCAGCCGCGCGGTGAAGCGGCCCTGGCCGAAGGCCTGGGCGACCTCGTAGTAGCCGTCGTCGACGGCACGCACCGCACTGTAGCTGGTGAAGTAATTGATCCAGAACACGCCGATGCTGATGATGAACGCCGCGGCGGTCTCGGTGACGCCGAACCAGATGATCGCGAAGGGGATCCAGGCCAGCGGCGGGATCGGGCGCAGCAGCCGCGCCAGCCAGCTCTGGGCGGCGTCGAAGGTGGGCACCAGCGCCGCGGCGACCCCCACCGCGATGCCCAGTACCGAGCCGATCGCCAGCCCCACGCTGTAGTGCGACAGGCTCGCCAGCACCACCTCGAGCCAGATGCCGTCGTGGATCTCGGCCCACAGCACGGCGGGGATCGACGACGGCAGCGGGACCAGGTTGCCCGGCAGCCAGCCCAGCCGCAGGGCGAGTTCCCACAGCGCCACCAGGCCGATGAGGCTGGCGGCGCTGATCAGGGTGCGTCGGTGGCGCGCCAGGCGCTTCATGGCGTCTCGCTCTCCCCGGCCCCGGCCGTCACGGCGTCATAGATCGAGGTGTCGAACAGCGCGTCGACGTCCACCGGCTTCTTCAGGGTGCCGATGCGCTTCTGGAAGTCGGCCATGGTGCGGGTGGCGTCGACGATGGCGTGCGGGTCGGCCAGGTAGTTGGACGACGGCGAGGCCAGCGCGGTCTTGACGGTGTCCTCGCTGATCAGCCGCTTGCCGACGAAGTCGCGCACATAGGGCGCGGCCTGTTCCGGGTGCTGCTGGAGCAGCTTGGTGGCGCGCACGTGCAGGGCGACCAGCTTCTTGATCGCCTCGGGGTGGTCCTTCATCGCCGCTTCGCGCACCGCCAGCACCGCGCCGGGCTGGTTGGGCAGCATGTCGCTGCCGCGGGCCACCACCCGGGCATCCGGGTCGCGGCCCTGGACGACGCTCAAGATCGGCTCGAGGGTCGAGGCGGCATCCACCGCGCCGGCGAGCAGCGACTGCTGGACCCGCGAGGCGCCCATGGTGACGATGTCGACCGCGTCGGGATCGACGCCGACCTGTTCCTGCAGCCAGTAGCGCAGCACGGTGTAGGGCACCGAGCCGCTGGGGAAGGTGGCGATCTTGGGCTTGCGGTCGTGCTCCTCGGTGAAGCGGGCGATGGCGGTCGCCGCGTCGTTGCCGTCGAAGGCGTCGGCGAAGTCGCCGCGGGCGATCAGGCCGATCTGCTCCTGGATGCTGGACGCCACCACCTTGAGCGGCACGCCGTTGGCACGCGCGACCATCGCCGGACCGATGCCGAAATTCATCACGTCGAGCTTGCCCGAGGCCAGCGCCTGGACCATCGCCGGGCCGCTGGAGAAGCGCGTCAGCTTGAGGTCGAGCCCGGCCTCGTCGGTCCAGCCGGCGCCCTCCATCACGAACAGCTGGGCCACCGGCAGGATCGGCATGTAGCCGACCTCGAGGGTGGTCCTGTCATCCTGGGCGAGGGCGGCACTCGGCAGCAGGGCGGTCAGCGCGAGCGCGCCGACCCACTGGAACAGTCGTCGCATGGGGGATCTCCGGGCGGTTGTTGTCAGGCCCGAAACTATAGCGACTCGCCGCCCGCGAAGAAATTTCTGCCTCTATGATCTTGGAATAACCATATTCCTCGTTGTCGGGGTGAGCCTGATGACCGCCGTCGTGGCCGGTTAGGTCCCGTCGCGTTCGCTGTCGTCGGGCTCTGGCGCGGGTGTTTCCGCGGCGTCCTGCTTTCCGCTCGCCAGGGCCTCGATGCGATCGCGGTACTGGCGATAGGTGTCGCTGTCGGACGCGGTCCCGTTCAGGTTGTGAAACAGGTCGGTCAGGCGGGTGAAGGTCGCGCGGATGGCTGCCTTGTCGGCGAAGGGGCCGCGCATCGCCACCACGTGGTCGAGCAGCTCGAGCATCGCCTTCTGACGCGCCAGCGGCGTCGAGACATCGACCGGGTCGAAGGCATCCTGCTGCAGGTAGACGCGATCGACCAGCGCCGCCTGCTGGTGAGTCAGGAAGTCCGCGTCGCTGATGCCCTCCTCGCCGGTGACCTGCATCATCCGCTGGATGTCGTCGCCGTCGCGCAGCAGTTGCTGCAGGCGCTCGACGCGGCGGCGCCAGTCGTTGCCCATCTCGCGGCGGAACCAGGGGTCGAGCTGATCCCGGTAGCGCGACCAGGAGATCAGCGGGTCGACCGCCGGGTAGAAGCGCCGGTAGGCGCGGTCGTAGCTCAGCCCCAGGAAGGTCTTGACGGTGTTGAGGGTGCCCTGGGTGACCGGCTCCTCGAAGTTGCCCCCGGCCGGCGAGACGGTGCCGATCAGCGTCAGGCTGCCGGTGTCGCCGGCCGGCGTCTGGACCACCCCGGCGCGCTCGTAGAGCTGGCGGATCGACGACTCCAGGTAGGCGGGGAAGGCCTCCTCGCCGGGGATCTCCTCGAGGCGCCCCGAGGTCTCGCGCATCGCCTGCGCCCAGCGCGAGGTGGAGTCGGCGATCAGCAGCACGTCGTAGCCCATCTGACGGTAGTACTCGCCGAGGGTGATGCCGGTGTGGATCGATGCCTCGCGGGCGGCCACCGGCATCGACGAGGTGTTGCAGATGATGATCGTGCGGTCCATCAGGGTGCCGCCGGTGCGCGGGTCGGCGAGCTGGGGGAACTCGTTGATGGTCTCGACCACCTCGCCGGCCCGCTCGCCGCAGGCGACGACGATCACGATGTCGACGTCGGAGTAGCGCGAGATCAGGTTCTGCAGCACCGTCTTGCCGGCGCCGAACGGCCCGGGGATGCAGGCGGTGCCGCCCTTGGCGATCGGGAAGAAGGTGTCGATCAGGCGCAGGGAGGTGGTCAGCGGGGTGTCCGGGTAGGCGCGCTGCGTGCGGCCATCGGCCTGCAGGGTCGCGGTCAGCGGTCGGCGCACCGGCCAGCGCTGGGCCAGCGTCACCGGGTGCTCCTTGCCGTTGTCGTCGCGCAGCCGGGCGATCACCGCGTCGAGGGTGACGCTGCCGGCCTGGACCCAGGATACCGTGAAGCGCCCCGCCCAGCCGAAGGGCACGAAGATACGGTGGGCGAAGCGCCCTTCCTGAACGCTGCCCAGCACGTCGCCGGCGACCACCCGGTCGCCGCTGCGTACCGTCGCCTCGAACGACCAGCGCTGCTGGCGGTCCAGCGCCGGCACGTCGAGACCGCGCTGCAGGAAGCGTCCGCCGATCGCCTCGAGCCGCGGCAGCGGGTTCTGCAGGCCGTCGTAGACCTGACCGAGCAGCCCCGGGCCGAGCGTCACCGCCAGCTGCTCGCCGCTCTGGATTACCGGGTCGCCGATGCCGACCCCGGCGGTGTCCTCGTAGACCTGGGCGTCGGCCTCGGCGCCACGCACCCGCAGCACCTCGGCCTCGAGGTGGGTTCGCTCCATGCCCGGGTCGGGCGGCAGGCAGAGATGGACCACCTCGTTCTTGACCCAGCGGCCGGCGTCGGGATCGTCGAGCCGCAGGGTGACCACGTCGTCGTTGATGGCGATCACGTGGGCGGTGGCGTCCGGGGTGTCGGGAACGGTGGCGGTCATGAGTCGGCCTCGAGGGATGCGTCCAGATCGGGGATGGCGTCGAGCAGCGCCCGGAAGCGTTCGCCGGCCCGGCGTTCGTCGCGCTGGCAGCCGCGCTCGACCAGCGACCAGCGCAACAGGTAGTGGACCACCGCCGCGAGCCCGTAGGGCGGCTCGGGGCGCCGGCGGTCGAGATACTGCCAGGCCAGCTCCAGAAGGGCCTGCTCGGTCGCCGCGGCGTCGCCGGCCTGGATCAGCGGCGCCAGGGTCTCCAGCCAGGGGTGCTGGTGGGCCAGGGCGAAGGTCGGGTGCGTCCAGTGCTCGCGCAGCGCACGGCCCACCCGCGGCGCCTCGCCGAGCACGCCGGGGTCGGCCTGGCCGTCGCGACGGGCGCGCAGGGCGGCGGTGAGCACCTTCAGGCTCAGCCACCAGTGCAGCCACTCGCGCAGCGGCGGCGAGTCGAGCTCGGCGAGCAGCCGGGCGGCGTCGCACAGCAGCGCGGCGGCGTCCGGCGGCGGGTCGGCCCGCGGCGGCCGGATTAGCGCCTCGATGCGCGCGATCCGAGCCCGGTCGCCGGGCGTGAGCATGGCCAGGCGCTGCTCGAGGCGGACCCGCGAGATCGGCGGGCGCTCCCAGTGGAAGGGGCGGCGCAGCGCCGGCAGGGCGCACAGCAGGGTGACGTAGCGGTAGGCGTCGTCGGCCACGGCAGGCTCCCGGTCAGGCGATCACGCCCTCGAGCAGCGCCCGGAAGCGCGGCTGGAGGTGGCGCAGCAGCAGCCCGGCGATCGCCCGGTCGCTGAGATCGACATGGATGTGGCCGTCGTCGAGCACGAAGCGCACCCCGGCCTCGACGGCGTCGTCGCCCTTGAGAACGATGCCGCGCTCGAGCATCGCCCGGGCGACGCGGGCGAGCAGCGCCGGCAGGGCGCCCTCGTGCAGGGCCTCGGGGTTCTCGCGCAGCTCGTCGATGCCCACCACCCGCGAGGGCAGCAGTGCCTCCCCGCGGGCGTCCTCGGGCAGCGGCGCGCGGCGTGCCGCCTCCTGGATCAGCCGGGCGAGCAGCTCCGGGTCGTCGAGGGTGTCGTGGATCAGCGTCTCCAGCTCGCCGGCGAACTGCTGGCTGAAGGTGTCGCGAGCGGTCAGGCACAGGTCGCGATAGGCCAGGGTCAGGGCCTGGCGGCCGGCCTCGCGCAGCCGCTCGGCCTCTTCCTCGGCCTCGCGGGTCAGTCGCGCGGCCTCCTCGCGGGCCTGGTCGACCAGCCAGGCGGCGCGCTGCTCGGCCTCCTCGACCAGCCGGGTGGCCTCCTGCTGGCCGGCCTCGACGCCCTGCTCGCGCAGCGTGTCGAGCAGTGCCTGGATGCCGTGGCTGTCGGGCTGTGACGGTGTGCTCATGACGCGCTCCTCACTGCGGCAGGGCGCCGCTCAGCACCAGGGCGAAGACGAAGGTGAACACCGCGAAGCCCTCGACGATCGCCGCCGGGGCCAGCGACAGGCCGAACACCTCGGGCTTGTTCTTGACGGTGTCGATGGCGCTGACCAGCGAGCGCCCCTGGTAGACGCCGTTGAACAGCAGCGCCACGCCCGACAGCACCCCGATCGCCGCCAGGCCCGGGGCGTTGGTCAGGGTCACCCCGCGATTGAGCGAGAACATGATGACGATCCCCAGGATCGCCTGGGTCGAGGGCATCGCCGCCAGGCCGATGTACTTGCCGTAGCCGCTCTCGACGTCGAGCATCGCCCCGGCCGCGGCCTGGCCGGCCAGGGTGCAGCCGATCGAGCTGCCGATGGTGCCCAGCGCCACCGGGGCGTAGATGCCGAGCCAGCCGAGCACGAGTATCACTTGATCCACGTCGATTCCTCCTTGTTGGCGAATGCCTGATAGGGGCGACCCTCGCCCTTGATGCCCCAGCGCAGGAACTCGATGAGATTCAGGCGCAGGCCGTGGACGACCCCGCCCATCAGCGCCAGCGCGAAGTTGAGGGCGTGGCCGAGCAGCAGGACCACCAGGAACAGCAGCGGGCCGGCGCCGGCCGCGGCGTGGCCCGCGTCGACGGCGAGCTGGTTGAAGGTGACCGCCAGCGAGGCGCTCGACAGCCCCAGGGCGAACAGGCGCATGTAGCTCAGCGCGTTGCCGAAGGCCTGCGACAGCCCGCCCAGCGAGATCAGGCCGCCGCCCAGGCGCTGGGCGGCGTGGCGCCAGCCGTCGAACGGCGTCGCCCGCGAGAACAGCAGTACCAGCAGCGCGCCGCCGGCCATCAGGGCCAGCCAGGGCAGCCGCGGCGTCGCCAGCGCGCCCTGGGTGACGCGCCACAGCGCGAAGCCGCCGCCCAGCAGCAGGATCCAGCCGAGGTTGCCCAGCGCCAGCCGTCGCGGCTTGGCGTACCAGGCGGCCAGGGCGTTGGCGGCGATCAGGTGCAGCACGCCGATGGCGATAGACAGCGTCATCATGGCGCCGAAGTCGTCGATCGACAGCCACTGCAGGGCGGCGAGCGGCGACCCCGGCGGCGGAGCGAGGCCGAAGTAGCTGCCCAGCAGGATGCCGTAGAGCAGTGCGCCGCCGCTCATCGCCAGGCCCATGCTGCCCAGGCGGCGGCCGATGACGCTGCGCTTCCAGCGCCGCCGGGCCAGCCACACCAGGGCGCCGAAGGCCAGCGCATAGCCGGCGTCGGCGAGGATGATGGCGAAGAACAGCACGAACGAGACGTAGACCATCGCCGAGGGGTCGGCGCTGCGGTAGCCCGGCAGCTGGAAGAACTTCACCGCCTCCTCGCCGCCGGCCAGCCACTCGGGATTGTCGAGCAGCACCGGCGGTTCCTCGTCGGGGCGCGGCGCTCGCTCGCGCAGCGCCACGTCGCCGTCGCGGCACAGCGTCTTGAGCGTCGTCATCGCGCGGCGCGGCACCCAGGCGTCGAGCACGAACAATCGCCCGTCGTCGTCGCCCTCGCGCATCACCCGGCCCAGTTCGGCGTCGTCGGCGGCGCGGGCCAGCTGGTCGGCGAGGCTGGCGATCCAGCGGGTCAGCACGTAGCGTTCGGCATCGAGCTCCTCGAGCTCGCCGTGGGCGGCCTGCTCGAGGGCGCGGATATCGGTCAGCGAGCGCCCACCGGTGTGCGAGCGGGCGAACGGCACCTGCTCGGGCGTCGGCTCGTCGGCGGCGATCACCACCAGGTAGAGGTTGCGGTGGTCGCGGTTGACGATCGCCCAGGGCAGCGCGATGGCGTCGATCGCCTCGCGGCGGCCGAGCGGCACCAGGTAGAGCCACAGGCGGCGGCCGCCGAGCTCCTCGAGCGGCGGGAAGCGGAACTCGCCCCAGGGCGCCAGGGCGCGGCGGTGGCGGCGCAGCAGCGTCAGGCGGTCGACGACGTCCTCGCGGCGGCGGCGGTTGGTGTGGATGGTCTCGAGCAGCTTTGCCAGCTCGGGCGTCTCGGCGGGGCGCTGCAGGCGGCGACGCAGCGGGCTGTCGAGCAGGTAGTCGAGGGCCGCGCGCAGCTCGAGGTGCTCGCGGCGGTCCTCCTCGACGGCCTCCCCGCGCATGATCACGTGGGCGACGCCCAGCGCCTGCAGGCGGCGCAGGATCTCGCGCTTGCGCTCGGCCAGGCCGATCAGGGTCACCCGCTGCATGGGGGCGATGCTCATCGCGTCGCCTCCCGCCCGCCGGCGGCGAGCTTGCGCTTGGCCAGCTTGGCACGGACCACCGCGGCGCGTTCCTGGTCGGCGAGGTACAGCTCGATGCGGGCGATGGCCTTCTCGACGCGCGGGATCATCACCTTGGAGAACAGGTTGACGCGCTGGGTGACGGTGCGCACGGCGTCGTCGAGGCGCGCGAGCCGACGCGCCTCGACGCGGGTCTCGACCTCGAGGCGCAGGCGGGTCTCGAGGCGCTCGACCAGGGTGTCGATCCAGTGCGGCTGGACCAGCCGGTCGTAGGGCGTGCGTTCCAGGGTCAGCTCGGCCAGCGTCGGCAGGCTCACGCCGACGCGGTTCTCGCGGCCCAGGCGCAGCGTGGCCACCCGCACCAGCCTTTCCAGCGGAACGTCGGTATCGGCGAGCATCGGCAGCTCGCGGCCCACCGCGGCCTGCTGGCGCTCGGCACGCTCGCGCAGGGTCGCCAGGTGCTCGGCGCTCTGCTGGCGCTGGATCAGCAGGGTGCGCTGCTTCATCTCCAGCGCCGGCAGGTAGCGGCGGTAGAGCGTGCGCTGGCGCTCAAGACGACTCAGGGAGCTCTTGTTGAGGGCGGGTGTCTGCATGCTCGGGCCAGTAGGTTTCCTTGAGGGACTGCTTGATCACCACCTCGTCGGGCGTGAAGCACTCGGCGAGCAGTGCCCAGCAGGCATCCAGCGCCGCCTCCAGCGGCTGGCGCACGTCGAGGCGCATGAAGCGCTCGCGGAAGGCGGCGGCGAAGCGCATCAGGCGGCGGTCGCGATCCGACAGCTCGAAGGCCATCGCCTGCTTCTGCTCGGCCTCCACGCCCTCGGCGTAGTAGCGGATCATGGCATTCATCAGCGCGCCGTGATCCTCGCGGGTCTGCTTGCCGATCACGTGCTGCTTGAGCCGCGACAGTGAGCCGAACGGATCGAGCATGCCGTCGTGGAGGTAGAACTGCCCCTCGGTGATGTAGCCGGTGTTGTCGGGCACCGGGTGGGTGACGTCGTTGCCCGGCATGGTGGTCGCCGAGAGGATGGTCACCGAGCCGGCGCCGCGGAAGTCGCAGGCCTTCTCGTAGCGGCGCGCCAGCTGCGAGTAGAGATCGCCCATGTAGCCGCGGTTGGAGGGGATGTGCTCCATGGCGATGCCGATCTCCTTGAGGGCGTCGGCGAAGGCGGTCATGTCGGACATCAGCACCAGCACCCGCTTGCCCTCCTCGACCGCCAGGCGCTCGGCCACCGCCAGCGCCAGGTCGGGGATCAGGGTGCGCTCGACCACCGGGTCGGAGGCCAGGTTGGCGAACATCACGGTGCGCGACAGCACGCCGGCGTCCTCGAAGGCCTGCCGGAAGGTGTGGAAGTCGTCGAAGATCAGCCCCAGCCCGGCGAACACCACCACGTCGGCGTCGGCCTGGATGCCGATGCGCGCCAGCAGGGCGTTGTAGGGCTCGCCGGGCACCGAGAAGATGGGGATCTTCTGGCTCTCCACCAGGCAGTTGAAGACGTCGATCATGGGGATGTCGGTGCGGATCATGCGCGAGGCGAGGATCCGAGACATGGGATTGACGGTGGGCCCGGCGATGGCGATGCGGCGATCGTCGGCCAGCCTCGGGCCGCCGTCGATCGGACGGCCGGCACCGTCGAAGACCCGGCCGTAGATGTTCTCGGAGTAGATGGCGCGCAGCATCTCGCCGAGAAAGCGGATGCCGGCGCGGCTGGACAGGCCCTTTGTGCCGGCGAACACCTGCAGCGAGGCACTGTCGTGGGCCAGGCGCACCACCTGGGCCAGCGAGAAGGGGCGGCCGTCCTGCTCGATCAGCGCCAGCTCGCGGTTGCGCGGCATCAGCCCCATGCGCCGGGCGGCGGCCACGTCGATCTCGACGATGTCGCCGACGATCGCGGTGATGCCCTGAAACGAGGTGACGGTTTCCGCCATGCGACGCCTCCTTCGGCGGCTCGGGCCGCCCCGGTTGACGAGGGTGGGCCGCGGCGCGCCCGGCACCGTCGTGGACCCGGGTCCAGCATACTGCGCTGCAGCGTAATCCCCAATCGTCGCGGATTCGCCGTCGCGAGCGGAAGGGGTTCATTTATCCGTCTGATTTTTCAGGGTTGCTTGCCGTGATTCAGGTGGGCGGCAAGGATTCGCTGCTGTCACTCAGCCCCATAAAACGCGCGAGTCTTGATATGGATCAAGCGTGGCAGGGCGGTGGCTCGAGGAACGAGCTCAGGGGGGAGAGGCGGGAGCAACGAGGTCCCGGCCGGGCGGCCGGGACCGAGGGCTCACTTGTCGAGCTTGACCATGCGCAGGTAGGGCTTCTTCTCGTCCCAGCCCTGCGGGAAGCGCTGCTTGGCCTCCTCGTTGGACAGCGCCGGCACGATGATGCAGTCGTCGCCCTTGTTCCAGTTGACCGGCGTGGCGACCTTCTCGTTGTCGGTGAGCTGCAGGCTGTCGAGCACCCGCAGGATCTCCGCGAAGTTGCGGCCGGTGCTGGCCGGATAGGTGATGGTCAGCCGCACCTTCTTGGCCGGGTCGATGATGAACACGCTGCGCACCGTCAGGGTATCGTTGGCCTTGGGGTGGATCATGTCATAGAGCGTGCTCACCTTGCGGTCGGCATCGGCCAGCAGCGGGAAGTTCAGGGCGTGCCCCTGGGTTTCCTGGATGTCGCCGGCCCAGGCCTTGTGGTCCTCGAGCGGGTCCACCGACAGGCCGATGGCCTTGGCGTTGCGCTTCTCGAATTCCGGCTTGAGCCGCGACACCTCGCCCAGCTCGGTGGTGCAGACCGGGGTGAAGTCCTTGGGATGCGAGAAGAGGATCACCCAGTTGTCGCCGACCCACTCATGGAAATGAATGGTGCCTTCGGTACTTTCCTGCGTGAAATCCGGGGCGGTATCACCGAGATGCAGTGCCATATCGAACCTCCTTGGTTGGAACCGATGAGAAACATCGTGACTCGCTACTATGACATCGGGGCCCTTGGCGGGGGAAACAACCCCTCGGGCCAGGAAAAGCGCCGGACGGCATGAAAACCGGCCTCAGGGCGCCGGCCCCGCCACACCGAGAAAATGCTCCTGCCAGTAGTCGATCTGCAGCGGCGTGGTGGTCACCTCGCGGCCGCGGCCCGGTGCGTGGATCATCCGGCCGCCGCCCAGATAGATGCCGACGTGAGTGGCGCGGGCCCCTGAGCCGAAGAATAGCAGGTCGCCGGGACGGGCGACGTCGCGCGCCGGCAACGCCTCGTACTGCTGTTCGGCGGTGCGCGGCACCTGCAGGCCGGCGGCGCGGTAGGTCATCTGCACCAGCCCCGAGCAGTCCACGCCCCGTGGCGATGCCCCGCCGAAGACGTAAGGCGTGCCCAGCGCCTGGCGGGCATTGGCAAGGATCATCGCCCGTTCGATGGACAGCGGCGCCGCCTGCCCGCCGCCGAGGTCGGCCGTCTGCAGCTGCGGCCCGGCGCATCCGGCGAGACCGAGCACGGCCAGCAGCAGAACGAGATACATGGCGGCGAAACGCCGGTGCGGCGAGGTGGCGACCCCGGGGTAAACGGCGGTGGCCGCGGACAACGGGGCGCAATACGGCATGCGGCGGACTCCGGGGGATTCTCGATGGGTTTTCGGTCAAGCCTAGCCGGAGGGGGCGCTGGCGGCCAGGTGATAAGTATGTGTTATAGTCATTCCTTCAAAGAATAATGATGCGTTAAGGAGTCAAGCATGAAGTCATCCAGCCATACCGTTCACTGGCTTTCCGCCATCCTGGCCGTCGGCACACTCGGCGCCGGCAGCGCCGCGTTCGCCCAGGCGGACGACCCCGTGACCTTCGCTGTGCCGCCCTGGCCGGGCGTCACCGTCAAGACGGCACTGGCTACCCAGCTGCTCGACACCCTGGGCTATGCGTCCAAGCAGCAGCAACTGGGGACTACCATCACCTATCAGGCGATGAACCAGAACGAGGTCGATGTCTTCCTCGCCGGCTGGCTGCCCGCCCAGCAGAGCATGTACGAGGCGGCGATGAAGAAGCAGACCCTCGTCGACCTGGGCAACAACGTCGACGGTGCCCGGATCGGCTTTGCGGTGCCCACCTACGTCTATGAGGCCGGCGTGACCTCCGCCGAGGATCTGAACGCACCGCAGAACGCCGAGCGCTTCGGGCGTACCGTGTACTCCATCGAGGCCGGTACCGGGATGAGCGATCAGCTCAACGCCGGCGCCGACAAGAACCTCTACGGGCTGGGCGACTGGAAGCTTTCCGAGACCTCCACGCCGGGCATGCTGGGCGCCGCCAAGGCGGCCATGAACGAGCACCAGTGGATCGTCTTCGCCGGCTGGACGCCGCACTGGATGAACATCGAGTACGACATCACCTACCTGGACGACCCCAAGGACCTGTGGGGGCCGAACGGCGGGCGCAGTGACGTCAAGACCCTGGTGACCCAGGCGTTTGCCGACGCCAACCCCAACATCACCCGGCTGCTCGACCAGCTGGTGTTCACCGCCGACGATCAGAGCGCGATGATCCGCGGCTACGGCTACGAGGAGAAGCCCGCCGACAAGGTGGCGGTGGAGTGGATGCAGGCTCACCCGGCCAAGGTGAAAGGGTTTCTGGACGGTGTGACCACCGCCGATGGCAAGCCTGCCTGGCCGGCGGCCAAGGTGGCCTTCGACCTGGACGCCTGATACGACGTAGGGACTGGTACCCGAGAAGGGACTGATACCCGACATGACGAGGCCGCCCATCGGGCGGCCTCGTTCGTTGCAGGCGCGTCTGACGGGGCGGCTCAGGCGAAGGCGTAGGCGTCCATGGCCAGCGCGCCGTATTCCACGCTGTGGTGCAGCCGCTCGGCCCGTCCTCCGGCGCCCATGGCCACCAGCAGCGGCAGGAAATGCTCGGGCGTGGGATGGTTGGCCAGTGCCTGGGGCGCGTGCTGCCAGTCGAGCAGGGCCTCGCGGTCGCCGGCGATCAGCCGCTCGTGGACCCAGTCGGTGAATTCATCGACCCACGCCGGTGTCGGTGCCTCGAGAGGCGCCATCGAGCGCAGGTCGTGGGTCAGGCTGCCGGAACCGATCACCAGCACGTCATCGTCACGCAGGGAGCCGAGCCGCTCGCCGAGCGCGGCCAGCTCGGCATTCGCTCGGCCCCTGGGCAGCGACAGCGATACCACCGGCACGTCCGCTTCGGGGAACATCAGCGACAGCGGCACCCAGGCGCCGTGATCCAGGCCGCGCTCCACCGGTGCGGCGCCGAGTTCGTGGGCCAGTCGTCCGGCCAGCACCGGGTCGCCCGGCGCCGGATAGTGGCGCTCGAACAGTTCGCGGGGGAAGCCGCCGAAATCATGGATCGTTTCGGGCTGTTCGCTGGTGCTGACCTGCAGTTCGCGGCTTTCCCAGTGAGCCGAGACGACCACCGCCGCGGTGGGGCGAAGCCGGCGGCCCAGTTCGCGCAGGAAATCGTGGGCCGGGGTGCGGGTCAGCGCCAGCATCGGCGAGCCGTGAGAGAGGAAGAGGCTGGGTAGCATGGTGGCGATCTCCGAATGGGTAGGCGCCGCCCGCAGGCGGCGCCGGGGTCAGGCGAAGCGCGGATGTAAGATCAGGCGGCCGCCGCCGAGCCCGGCCTGCACCAGCAGGGCAAGGGTCCAGAATACCGGGAATTCCCAGCCGCCGCCGTCGCTGGAAAACACCCAGCCGTTGCCGGCGTGTACCCAGGTGGCGCCGAGCAGCAGCGGAATCAGCGCCAGGCTGATCCAGCGCGTGTAGAGGCCCAGCAGCAGCGCCAGGCCGCCGCCCACTTCCGCCAGGATGGCCAGGTAGGCGAAGCTGCCGGGCAGTCCCAGCGACTCGAAATAGCCGACGGTGCCGGGCACCGTGAAGACGAACAGCTTGAGCAGGCCGTGGGCCAGGGTCATGGCCCCTAGCGCCACACGCAGCAGGGTGATGGCGGCGGGTTGCAGGGCGTCGAGCGGGGTCGAGGGGGCTGTATGGCGGGTCATGAGAGGGGTCTCCGTCAGCGAGGGTTGCCGTGAATGGCCTCACTCTATTCGCATGGACGGCGGAGATAATCTTCAGATCTGGCAAAGGACTGTTGCGCTATCAGCGACAGTTCCGCCACATCACAGGCCCAGTTCCCGCTCCCAGCCGGGCGGGTCGCCCCAGGCCTCGGCCAGGGTGTTCAGGAAGTGGTCGACCTTGGCCGGCAGGTGGCGCCGGGCGGGGTAAAGGCCGTGGACATCCAGGCTGACCGTGGGTTCCTCGAGCGCGATCGGCACCAGACGCCCGCTGGCGATGCTGTCGGTGATCAGGAAGCTGGGCTGCTGGGCGATCCCCAGCCCGGCCTCGGCGGCGTGGGTCAGCACATCGCCGTTGTTGCTCTCGAGCGGGCCGCGCACCGTGAAGCCGCTGCCGCCGAACTGCCAGTCGCCGCCCCGGCCGCCGGTGCGGTAGCGCAGGCAACGGTGACTCTCCAGATCCGCCAGACGGCGCGGCGTGCCGTACCGGGACAGGTAGTCGGGCGCGGCGCACAGCAGCAGCTTGCAGCGGGTCAGGCGTCGGGCGACCAGGCTGGAATCGGGCAGGCTGCCGATGCGGATCGCCAGGTCGTAGCCCTCCTCGAGCAGGTCGACCCGCCGGTCGTTGAGGTCGAGGCGCACCTCCAGGGCGGGGTGCTCGGCCATGAAGCGGGCCACCAGCGGCGACAGATAGCGGGTACCGAAGCTCATCGGGCCGTTGAGGCGCAGTCGACCGCGCATCTCGGTGGTGCCGCTGCCGACCTCCGCGTCGGCGTCCTCCAGGCTTTGCAGGATGCTCTGGGCGCGTGCCAGATAGCGCTCCCCCGCCTCGGTGAGATGCAATCGGCGGGTGGTGCGCTGCAGCAGGCGCACCCCCAGGTGTTCCTCGAGCGCCATGACCTGGCGGGAAACACGCGTGCGCGACAGATCCAGTGCCTCGGCGGCACGGGTATAACTGCCGAGTTCGGCGACCCGCACGAAGGCGGTCATGGCGTCGAGCCGGTTCATGGGCATGTGATCCGGGGTATCGGGCCCTCGCGGAAGGGCCCGGGGTAAAGACGGGTCAGGCGCCGACGTTGCCCATCAGCGCCGGCTCGACGATCTCGATCCAGTAGCCGTCCGGGTCCTTGACGAAGGCGACGTTCTTCATCTTGCCCTGTTCCGGGCGCTTGACGAACTCGACGCCGTTCTCGTCGAGCCACTGGACGGCGCTGCCGAGGTCAGGGACCGAGAAGCAGATGTGGCCGAAGCCCTGGGGCTCGCTGTTGCCGTCGTGGTAGGCGAAGTCGGCCTGGTCCTCGGTGCCCCAGTTGTGGGTCAGCTCCAGCAGGCCGCGCTGGTTGAAGGTCCAGATGGTGCGGTCGCAGGTCTGCTCGGGGACCTCGTCCTCCTCCTCGAGGCGTGCCAGGAAGTAGAGGGTGAACTGCATCTCCTCGAAGTCCAGCTTGCGCAGCACGCGCATGCCGAAGACCCGGCTGTAGAAGGCCAGCGAGCGCCGCGGATCCTTGACCCGCAGCATGGAGTGATTGAGCGTGAAGCCGGCGGTTTCCGGCGGCACGTGAGTCTCGACGCCGGGGTGTTCTTCGGTGAACAGGGTCATGGGAGCTCCTTGCACAAGAATCGAGGGGCGCCTGGTCGCCGGCGCCCCGGGGCCGTCCGCCTAGCCTGCCACGCCGCCCCGTCGCCGCCAAGCGCGGGGCTCAGTAGCCGGTCATCTCCAGGTAGCCGATGCCGTGCGGCGTGCCGTCCTGCGTGTCCGTGACGCGCACCATGCCTTCCCAGTAGGCGAAGGTGGTGGCCATCCACTGGTCGGGATGCACCGCCGCGACGCGCACATCGAGTGCCTGCGCGGGCACCTGCACGCGCCAGGCGGTGGGCAGCTCACGACCGGCGACCGGCGAGCGAGCCAGCGGCGTCAGGCGCAGGGCGTCGCCGTCGAGCGGCGTGACGGTGCCGTCGGCGGCGATCCAGCTGCCCGAGAGGTAGTCGCCGCCCGAGCGGCCGGCACCGCGCAGGCGAAACGCCATCAGCTTGGCTCCGCCGTCGAGGTGCAGCGAGAACCAGTCCCAGCCCGACTGCCCCGGCCCCAGCAGCTGGCTGCTCCATTCGCGGTCCAGCCAGGCGCGGCCGCTCACCGCGTGCTCTTCGCCATCCACCGTCAGCGTGCCGGCGATCCGGTAGAACGGCTGGCTGTAGTAGATCGAGCCCTGGCCGTCGGCGGACTTGCGGCTGAAGCCGTGGTCGCCGTGGATGACCCGCGGGCCGTGTGCCGCGAGCGTCAGGCGATAGGCGAAGCCGTCGCCGGCGGCGCGCACGGTGAGAGCGTCGAGACCGCTGTCCGTGCCGTCGGGGGCGGCGAGTCGCCAGTCGTCCAGCCAGGCGGCGAAGGGCGCGGCGCGCACCCCCGCCGGCCCCGGGCCCTCGGCCGGGGTCATGTCGCGGGCGAAGCGCTCGGCGGCGCGGTGCCCGTCGGGCGTGGAGACCGCGGCATGGGCCATCCACAGCTGGCGGCTCGTCCAGGGCGAGTCGGGGGCCGCCTCGGTCGCGCCGGGCGGCGCCAGGGCCTGGCGGAACAGCGTCCACTGGATGCCGAACGGCCGGCCCGCGGCGTCCTCGAGGTTGGCGGTCAGGTACCACCACTCGATGCGGTAGTCGGGGTGCGCGCCGTGGTCGGCGGGAAAGACGAGCCGGTCGCCGGGGCGGGCCTCGGCGTAGCCCTCGGCGGCGCTGCCCAGGCCGGCGTAGCCGCGGGCCGTGTCCTGTTCCGGCGTCGAGTGCCAGCCCCGCCAGAGGCCGACGGCCAGCAGGGCGACCAGCACCCCGGCCAGCAGCAGCCTGAGGTACTTCATGTCGCGGCGAACTCCTGAAGCAGCTGGCGGGGCGGCATCCGCCACAGGCGCCAGGCGGGCAGCAGCGCGGCCAGGCCGGCGACCAGCACCGCCAGCCCCAGGGTGACGAGCAGCTGCAGCGGAAAGAGGTGCAGCGGCAGCCGCCAGCCGAAGGCCGCGACGTTGATCACCGCCACCAGCGCCCAGGCCAGGGCGAGGCCCAGGGGCAGCGCCAGCAAGGCCGTGCCCAGCGCGGTACCGGTGAGCTGCAGGCACTGCACGCCGACCAGCCGCCGGCGCGACACGCCCAGCGCCCAGAGCGGCGCCAGCTGGGCGCGACGGGTCCCGGCCTGGGCCAGCAGGGTGGTCAGCAGGGCCAGGGCGGCCACGCCGAGGGTCAGGGCGTCGAGGGCGCGGGTGATGGCGAAGGTGCGTTCGAAGACCCGGGTCGCGTCCGCCTTCAGCGCCTGCTGGTCGATCGCGGATTCGGCCGTGGCAGGGCCGAAGCGGGCGGCGAGCCGTGTGACGAGGGCGTCGAGCCGCTGGCGACGTGACCCGGGCGCGTCGCGCAGCACCACGCCGAGGCTGCCGGGGGGCGCGGCGAACACGCGGGTCAGCCGTGCCACGGGCATGACCACCTCGGGGCGGGGGTTGCCGTAGTCGGGATAGATCGCGGCGATGCTCAGCCGGTGGCGGCGGCCGTCGGCACCGCGCAGCGTGAGGGTGTCGCCGGGGCGGCGGCGATAGCGGTTGGCCAGCTGCTCGTTGACGAACACCTCGCCCGCCGCCAGCGCCTGCCAGGCCGCGTCACGCTCTGCCGCGGGCAGACGCAGCGGCCAGTGCGCGCGCAGCACCGCCGCGGGGCGGATGCCGAACAGTGCCACCGGGGCCGCCGACTGCGCCGCGGCGTCGAGCAGCGTGGCCTCGGCATGGCGCGCCGGCAGCAGCGTGGCGACCTCCGGCTGGTCGGCGAGCCAGGCCTGCAGCGCGTCGTGGCGCTCGGCCTCGGGGTGGAGGTAGAGATCGGCGAGCAGGCGCTGGTCGAGCCAGTCGAGGAAGGTCAGGCGAAAGCCGCCGACCATGCTGCTCACCCCCAGGTTGGTGGCCAGCGCCAGCAGCAGGGCCATCATCGGCAGCTGCAGGCGCGGCAGCTGCAGCTGCAGGTCGGCCAGCGCCCAGGCCCAGAGTGCCCGGCGCCGACCGAGCCGGGCCGCGAGCCGCCAGCTACCGGCCAGCCAGGCGGGCAGCCACAGGGTCACGCCGAGCAGCGCCGCGGTGACCATCACGAAGCCGGCGACCAGCTGCCGGTCGCCGGTCAGCCACAGCCAGCCGCCGAGCCCCGCGGCCAGCATGATCAGGGCGCCGCCGGCCCAGGCCTGCCGGCGCAGCAGGCCGCCCAGCCGGGCCCGCCAGGCCTGGGCATGGCCCAGTGCCAGCACGTCGAGCCGCGCGACCCGCCACAGCAGGCCCGCGCCGGCGCTGGCCAGCCCACCGAGGATGATGGCCACGCCGCCCAGCCAGAAGTGCCAGGGCAGCGCCAGGCGGGTGCCGACGTGGCTGTCGTAGAGCGACGCCAGGCTGGCGGCGACATCCGGCAGCAGCAGCCGGGCCAGCAGCACGCCGCCGAGGATGCCCAGCCCGGCGCCGACCAGACCCAGGGTCAGCAGTTCCAGACCGAGGGCGACGACCAGGGTGCGGCCCGGCACGCCCAGGGCGCGCAGCGTGCGCAGCAGGCCCAGACGCTGTTCCAGCGCCAGCCCCAGGGCGGCATGCACGATGAACAGGCCGACCACCAGCGCCAGCAGCCCCATGGCGGTCAGATTGAGGTGAAAGCTGTCGGCGAGCTGGCCCGGCGAGGCCAGCTGGCGGGCCGGGATGCGCATCAGGGCGTCGGGCAGCTCGGCGGGAGCCTCGGGGGCGATCACCAGCCGGGTGGGGCCCGCCAGCCCCAGCAGCCGCTGGGCGACGCCGATGTCGGTGACCAGCGTGGCGGGCGGCAGGCTGGCGTCCACTTCCACCGGCGGCAGGCGCGGATCGCGCCGGGCGGCGTCGGCCACGTCCGGGGCGGCGCGCAGGCGGTACGGCGGCAGCAGCCAGTCGCGCAGCGAGGCGGCATCGCCGGTATGGCGGGCCAGCGGCGAGGTGCCCGGCAGGGTCAGCGGGTCGATGCCCAGCAGACGCGCCGGCGGCTGCCCTTCGGCGGTGCCCGCCAGGGCCAGCTCGCCCGATACCAGCGGCGAGACCGCGATGCCGTCGCGACGCAGGGCCGCATAGGTGGCCGGCGACAGCGGCGTGCCGTCGCGGCGCTCGATGCGGTCGAGCCGGGTCTCGAACAGCGCCTCGGCCCGGGCGTAGCTGTCGCGGGCGGTGGCGTTGATGGCCTGCACGCTGCTCCACAGCGCGCCGGCCACCCACAGCCCCAGCAGCAGCATCGCCAGCTGGCCGGGATGGCGGCGGTAGTGGGACAGCAGGGTGGCCAGGGTCACGCCCACCACGCCGACGCGCCGGGCTGGCTGGCGGTTCATGGCTCGACGGGCTCCAGGCGGCCGTAATGCAGGTGCAGGCAGCGGTCCAGCGGGGCGGCGACCCGTGCGCTGTGGGTGACCATCAGCAGGGCGCAGCGACTCTCGCGAATCAGCTCGTGCAGCAGGGCGAGCACGCGATCCGCGGCGGCCTCATCCAGGTTGCCGGTGGGTTCGTCGGCGAGCAGCAGGTCGGGACGCGTCGCCAGCGCCCGGCCGATCGCCAGGCGCTGCTGCTGGCCGCCGGAGAGCTGCTCCGGGTAGCGCTGCTCGAGCCCGGCCAGGCCCAGGCGCTCGAGCAGGTGGGCGGTCCAGTCGGGGTCCTCGCGATCGGCGAGGCGGGCCTGCAGGGTCAGGTTGTCGATCACCGCCAGGCTGGGCACCAGGTGAAACTGCTGGAACACCAGCCCCAGGTGGCGGCGGCGCAGGTCGGCGCGGCCCGGCTCGTCGAGCGTCGACAGCGCCTGCTCGAGGAAGTGGATCTCGCCGCGGTCGGGCACGTCGAGCCCCGCGGCCAGGTGCAGGAGCGTCGACTTGCCGCTGCCCGACTCGCCCATCAGCGCCAGGCTCTCGCCGGGGGCCAGTCGCAGGTCGATGCCGTCGAGGACGAACAGCGGCCCCTGGGGCGTCGGGTAGCTCTTGGCCACGTCGGTCAGTTGCAGCATCGCCGGGCTCTCTTGCGGGCATGTCCGAGCATATTAGCAAAGCCCGGGGCGAACGCTCGCTCACCGTTGGTCTTAGAGGCGGCCCCCAGGCCGCTAGCTGCCATCTCTCGGTGCCGGAATCTGGCCGTGGGAGATTCTATGTTGCCCGTCAAGCCTTGATGGGGCTTGGAGGGCGATATCCCGTCTCATGCTTCATCAGTGAAAAGGCGATGCGTGCCA
>NZ_JBSREH010000025.1:0-157840 GCF_055145905.1 Modicisalibacter sp.
CCCACCTGATCCCATGCCGAACTCAGCAGTGAAACCGCTTAGCGCCGATGGTAGTGTGGAGCTTCTCCATGCGAGAGTAGGTCATCGTCAGGCATCTATACCGCAGAACCCCGGCCCACAGGCCGGGGTTTTTGCGTTTGGGGGCCGGGAAAAGTGGCCGGCTTTCTTCCCGCTTGCTGATTTCAAGGTCGAAGTGACATCTTGCAACAGGCCTATCGGGCGCGCCGATGCAGGGCGTCGGGCTGTCGCTCATTTCCTACGGGCAGTAGCGCGGTTCTCCTATGGTGAGACAGCCCACCGTGAGGCAGGCTGGAAGTGATCTGTCTGGATCAGGGCTTTCAGTGCCATGTCCGAAAGCTCCGGCTTGAGTCCCTTTAGAGCCCCGCCATGCGGGGCTTCTTCTTGATTTTCGTGTGCCCCTGGGGCGTCAGCCAATCTGCACGGAACCGCGGGCGTAGCGCAGCCCCTTGTCGCGTTGCGTGGACATGAGATATCCCAGTGACAAGGGGCCGACGCGTCCCAGTAGCATGGTCACAATGAGCGTCAGTTGGCCGCCGGCGCTCATGTCGGGGGTCACGCCCCGCGATAGACCGACGGTGCCGAAGGCGGAAACGCTTTCGAAGGCCAGATCGAGAAAAGACTTTCCGGGCTCCGTCACGGTCAGTAGGAAAAGACAGGTAAATATCAGCAGCATACCCGCCAGTGCCACCGCCACGGCCTTGATGACGGTTTCCTGGGGAATCGAGCGGTTGAAGGCCACCGGTTGTGAATTGCCGCGAATGAAGGCCCGTGCCACCAGCAGCAGTACCACGAAAGTCGTGACCTTGATGCCACTGGCTGTGGACCCCGAACCGGCGCCGATGAACATCAGCAACATGGTCAACAGCGCCGTCGGGTCGGTCAGCGAGCCGGTATCCAGGGTATTGAAGCCGGCAGTGCGTGGCGTGACGGCCTGAAACCAGGCCGCCTGCAGCTTTGCGCCGATGCTGTCGAGCCCACCTAGTGTTGCGGGGTTACGCCACTCCAGCGCCAGTACCGCGAGCATGCCGATCAGAGAGAGCCAGAACGTGGCCTGCAGCACGATGCGGGCATGGAGTGTCAGCCGGCGAGTTCGGCGCCACTCGAGCAGTTCAGCAATGACCGCAAATCCCAGCCCGCCGACGATGAAAAGGCCCGAGATCACCAGATTGACCAGCGGGCTGGCGACGAAGCTGGTGAGGCTGTCCGGCCAGATCGAAAACCCGGCGTTGTTGAAGGCCGAGACGGCATGGAACAGGCTGACCCACAGGCCATGGGACCAGCCGAATCGCGGGACCCAGCTCAGGGCCAGTAGCAGCGTACCGGTCGCCTCGGCGACGAGGGCGAAGACCACCACCAGGCGGACCAGCGTCATCAATTCGCTGAACGAGGTGTGATTCAGGCTCTCCTTGACCAGATTGCGCTGGTAGAGGGGTAGCCGCATGCCCATCAGGACCAGTGTCAGTGCGGCGAAGGTCATGAAGCCCAGCCCGCCGACCTGAATGAGGCACAGGACCACCCACTGGCCGAACAGGGTCAGGTCGGCGGTCTGGGTCACCGACAGCCCGGTTACCGTGACGGCAGAGGTCGCCGTGAACAGGGCTTCATGCCAGTTCAGGGGCACCGTGGCCGAGATCGGCAGCCACAGCAGCAAAGTGCCGAACCCACTGAGCAGCGCGAAGCCGAACAGCAGAATTTCCGGCGGCGAGAGTCGAATCACACGCCCGTGAGGCAGGTAGCGAAGCGGACGTACGATGCGCTGGCGGTAGTTCATGGCTTGAAGATCACAGCTTCTTGCCCAGTTCGCGGAGGGCGTCGAGATCCCCGATCAGCACCAGGTGGTCATCGCCTTGCAGTGACGTGTCGCCGTCCGGGTCCCGGATCACTTCGGTCCCGCGTTTGATGGCGATAAGGGCCAGGTCGCTCTCGTCGAGAGCCAGGTCGGCTACGCTGGGGCAACGCTCGCTGAGCTTGTCGGTCGCCTGCAGCTCGACGATGAACTGCCGGTCGCCGAGCTGGATGAAGTCGACCATGGCGCGGTAGTGCAGGCTTTCCGCGACGCGTAGGCCGGTGTCGTATTCGGGGTAGACAATATGGTCGGCACCAATGTGCTTGAGCAGCCGATAGTGGGTATCGGAATGCGCCTTGACCCAGATCTCCCGGGCGCCCTGCTCCTTGACCAGCAGCGTGCAGATCATGCTGGCTTCGATATTGTCGTCGACGTCGATCACCACGGCGTCATAATCACCCAGCGAAAGTTCGGCCAGTGCCTTCTCGTTGGTGACGTCGGCCACCACCGCGTGGCTCAGCAGATCCGCCATGGCGTTGACGCGGTCCTCGTCATGATCGACGCCCAGCACGTCATTGCGCTGGCGGCGCAGCTCCTGGGCGACGGTGACGCCGAAGTAGCCCAGACCCAGGAGCGCGAACTGGTGAGCCATGAAACCTCCTTGTAAAAAGACGGTGGATGCGGGCTAGTCGCGCTTCGCCTCCGAGGCGAGTCCGGCCTCGATCTTGTCCAGCAACCGGAACAAGTCACGATACTCCGCCTCGCTCAGGGCGGCCACCAGCGAGTGCTCCCAGGCCAGGGCCCGTGGAATGGCCAGGTCGAGCAGGTCATGCCCCGCCTCGCTCAGTGTCAGCCACAGGGTACGCTGATCGTCGTCGTCGCGCTGGCGAGCGATGAGTTCACGCGCCAGCAGTTGCGAGACCGCCCGAGACACTCGGGCCTTGTCCATGGCCGTCAGTTCGCAGATGCGCTTGGCGGTCAGCGGCTGGGCCTGCTGAAGCCAGGCCAGAATGCGCCACTGCGCGATGGTCAGGTCATACTGCTCGGCATAGATCGAGGACAGCGCCTGGCTGATGCGTTCGGCCAGGTTGGACAGTCGGTAGGGCAGAAACACCTTGAGATCGAGTTCGGCGCGGGGGGCGGCAGTGGTCGAGGGCAAGCGCGGACTCCTGATGTGCCATGACGTGAATGGTGCCCCGAGTATAATCGCGCCTCGCCGGGCGTGGCAGGGGCGCCTCGCTGTACGGAAAAGTTGACAGCTTTGTGAAGCGGCTACGACTAAGGGCGAGCGAGTGGCCCTTGAGCGACTGGGGCGTTGCGCATATGGTTTCAAATGAAACTTTATGCCGGGTCGGCAACGGTCGACCCCTTCAGTGACCGGCCGAGGAGATCGCGATGTCGGAATCGCCTCCCATACTGTATGGCTACTGGCGTTCGAGCGCCGCCTATCGCGTTCGGATCGCACTCAATCTCAAGCAGGTCGAGGTCGAGCACCGCAGCGTGCACCTGGTGCGTGCCGGGGGCGAGCAGCACACCCCCGAATACCGACGGCGCAATCCCGAGGGGCTGGTGCCGCTGTTCATTGACAGCGACGGCACCTGCCTGACGCAATCGATGGCGATCGTCGAGTATCTGGACGAGACTCGCCCCGGACCTCGACTGTTGCCCCCGGAACCGGCGGCCCGCGCTCGCAGCCGCGCCCTGGCCCAGGTCATTGCCTGCGAGGTTCATCCTCTCGACAACCTGCGTGTGCTGCGGTATTTGACGCACGAACTGGGCATCGATGAGCCGGACAAGCTGCGCTGGTACCGTCACTGGGTCGCGGAAGGGCTGGCGGCGCTCGAGGCTCGGGTGACCGAATGGTCGACCCCGTTCTCGCTGGGCGAGCGGCCCGGATTGGTGGAGTTGTGCCTGGTGCCACAACTCTACAACGCGCGGCGTTTCGACTGTCCGCTCGATGACTATCCGGCACTGGTCGCGCTGGACGCCCGCTCCCGCGAACTCGAGGCGTTCCGCCGGGCCGCGCCCGAGGCGCAGCCCGATGCCATCCCGGCATGAACGATTTCGGTAAACGCAGTGCTTTTTGCTGCAAAATGCTCAAGGTACGGCAGAACAAAGCGCGGCGATGGTGCAAGCGGACGGGTTGACGCTACAATCGCAGCCTTGTTTGCCAAACCCTGTGGGCGGCCTTTGGCACAACAATAAAACCTTCAAGGTGTGTGTTATGACGACAAGAGAAAAACCGCAAAATCTCTGGATGGGTCGCTGGGGGTTCGTGCTTGCCGCGACCGGCTCTGCGGTGGGGTTAGGCAATATCTGGAAGTTCCCCTACATGACCGGGGAATACGGGGGCGGGGCCTTCGTGCTGGTCTACCTGCTGTGTATCGCGGCGATCGGCATTCCCATCATGATGGTCGAGATCGGCTATGGTCGTCGCGGTCGTGGCAGCCCGATCGACGCCATTCGCCGCGTGGCCCGGGAGTCCGGCCAGGGCTCGGGTTGGTCGCTGATCGGCTGGATGGCGATGCTCTGCGGCTTCATGATTCTTTCCTTCTACGTGGTGGTGGCCGGCTGGTCGGTTTCCTACCTGTGGAAGACCGTGACCGGCGGTCTCAGCGCCGACACGGTGGACGGCATGGCAGCGATCTTCGGCGCCAACAATGCCAACCCGTGGAACCTCGGCTTCTGGAGCACGCTGGTGACGGTGGTCACCATGCTGATCGTCGGCAAGGGCGTCCAGGAAGGCATCGAGAAGAGCGTTCGCTGGATGATGCCGGGCATGGTGATCATGCTGGGTATCATGATCGTTTACGCCATGTTCTCCGGTGGCTTCGGTCAGGCGCTCGATTTTCTGTTCGGCTTCGAGATCGGCAAGCTCTCCAGCGCCGGCCTGCTGGCAGCCATGGGGCACGCCTTCTTCACCCTGTCTCTCGCGTCGGGTGCGATCCTGACCTACGGTTCCTACCTGCCTGACGGCAAGTCCATCGCCCGCACCACCTTCACCGTGGCGATCTGCGATACGCTGGTGGCGCTGATGGCCGGTCTGGCGATCTTCCCGGTGATCTTCGCCAACGGCCTGGATCCGGCCAGTGGCCCGGGGCTGATCTTCATGAGCCTGCCGCTGGCCTTCGAGCAGATGCCGCTGGGCACCCTGCTGGAAGCCATCTTCTTCATCATGCTGACCATGGCCGCGCTGACTTCGGCGATCTCGATGATCGAGGCCACCGTGGCCTGGCTCAACGAGAGCAAGGGGATCTCCCGTGTCAAGGCGGCCTGGGGAACCGGCATCGTGCTGTGGATCGTCAGCACGCTGGCCATGCTGTCGTTCAACGTCGGTGCGGACTGGACGTTCGCCGGCAAGAACTTCTTCGGCTGGCTGGACTACCTGACCTCGCGCTGGATGATGCCGCTGGGCGGTCTGGGCATGGCCATTCTGGCCGGCTTCGTGCTCCGCAACGACATCTTCCGCTCCGAGCTGGGCCTGAGCCCCGCGCAGCACGCCCTGTGGCTGTTCATGATCCGCTACGTCAGCCCGCTGGGCATCGTGGTCATCTTCATCGACGCCCTGGGCGTGATGACGCTCGACATGAGCAGCCAGTGGCCCTGGCTGATAGCGGCGCTGGTTGTGCTCACCGTTATCGGCGAATTACTCAGCCCGCGTTTGCGTAAGCAGCTGGCCGGCTGATCCCGCTCCGTCGGGCAGCCTGACTGGACGCCTCCGGCGAGCATTCGCCGGAGGCGTCTTGCATTCCAACGATCGAGTTATATGCTGGCAACTAGACGTTACTGGTACCCGGCGCCCTTGTTCATTATTTTTACGTATAAGATATAGAGTCTTTTTGCGTTTTTGTTATAACAGGGTGCGCCATGTTTCCGACCGACGATGCTGTCTCGAATCCCGCTCGCCTCGCGGCTTTGCGCGATTTCCCGCGTGGGCAGGTCTGTCTGGTCGGTGCCGGACCGGGAGATCCCGAACTGCTGACGATCAAGGCGCTCAAGCGGTTGCAGACAGCTGATGTGGTGCTGCACGACCGCCTGGTGAGCGACGAGATTCTCGCGTTGATCCCGCCCCACACACAGCGGCTTTATGTCGGCAAGGCGCGCTCCTCGCACAGCGTCCCCCAGTCGGGAATCAACCGGGCCCTGGTCGACTGGGCGCGCTGTGGCAGGCGTGTGGTTCGTCTCAAGGGCGGGGACCCCTTCATCTTCGGCCGCGGCGGCGAGGAGCTGGAAAGCCTGGCCCAGGCGGGAGTCGACTTCGAGGTGGTGCCCGGCATCACCGCGGCCTCGGGTTGCGCGGCCTATGCCGGCATTCCCCTGACCCACCGGGATCACGCCCAGTCGGTGCGCTTCGTCACCGGGCATCTCAAGAACGGCAGCTGCGATCTGGACTGGCCCGCGCTGGCCCGCGAGGGGCAGACGCTGGTCTTCTACATGGGACTGGGCAGTCTCGAGGTCATTCAGCAGGAACTGCAGGCTCACGGCCTTGCCGGGGACACGCCTCTGGCGCTGGTCGAGCAGGGCACCACGGCGCGACAGCGCGTTCACGTCGGTTCCCTGGCGGTTCTGCCGGCAAGCCTCGACGGTGACAGCATCCGGCCGCCGACGCTGATCGTGATCGGGCATGTCGTGGGCCTGCAGGAACGGCTCGACTGGTTCGAGACCCAGCGTGCCGCCAGTCGCGGCTGGGACGAGGGCAAGCATCCGACACCCCGGGCGCAGGCCGACAGTGCCTGACATCGGCGCTCCGGATTGACGGGAGTCGGTCGGGCTTCCGAGAATGACGCCATCACGTCACGGGAGGCCGACATGAACGTCGAGCAGCTGGATATCCGCGATCACCTGGCGCAGTTCGCGCCCTTCGACAGCCTGTCGGACGATCTGCTCGACACGGTCGCCGCGTCGGTCGAAATCCGTTACTTCCAGGCCGGCACCGAGCTGCTGGTCAAGGATCAGCCGATCGAGGCCCTCTGGTACGTGCGCAGCGGGGCGGTGGAGATGTACCTGCGCAACGGCCGGCTGTTCAATCGGCTGGGGGAGGGCGACATCTTCGGCTACTCGGATCTGCTGCGCAATCGTCGGGTGCGCTATCCGGTCCGGGCCATCGAGGACACCCTGATCTACTTCATTCCCGCCGAGGTATTCGAGGAGGTCTGCGACCAGGACGACGAGTTCGCCGAGTTCGTCGACACCGGCGGCCAGCGGCTCAAGGCCACGGTCGAGCAGCAGCGTCACGACAGCGACATGATGACCACCCGGGTGCGCAAGCTGCTCGGTCGCCCTGCCGAGATGATCGAGGCCGGTGTGACTCTGCAGGAAGCGGCCCAGCGCATGCGGGATGCCAACACCACCTGCGTGCTGGTCATCGAGCCGGCGGAAAAGGCCTCGCCGTATACCTTCATCGATCGCGATGGTCACGGCTGGCGCCTGTGCGGCATTCTCACCGATCGTGACTTCTGCACCCGCGTGCTGGCCGAGGGAGTCACGCCCCAGGCCCCGGCGACCGATGCGATGTCCCGGCAGCTGATCGTGGTGCAGTCCGACGAGACGGTCTACGAGGCGATGCTGAGCATGCTGCGCAACCAGGTGCACCACCTGCCCGTGCTGCACCGGCGTCAGCCGATCGGTGTCCTGCACCTTTCCGATATCGTGCGCTACGAGACGCACAGCAGCCTCTTTCTGGTCAACAACATCTTTCTCCAGAACGAGGTGGACCAGCTCGCCCACCTCTCCGAGGAGGTGCGCACCGCCTTTGCCCGGATGGTGGCCGACGGCGCCAACTCGGAGATGGTGGGGCGGGCACTGGCGACCGTGGGGCGCAGCTTCGCGCACCGCTTGATCGAGCTCGCCGAAGCCAGGCTGGGCCCGCCGCCGGTACCCTACTGCTTCATGGTGCTGGGGTCGATGGCGCGTGACGAGCCGACCATCACCGCCGACCAGGACAATGCCCTGGTGCTCGACGACCGCTTCGACCCCGAGCAGCACGACGCCTACTTCGAGGCCCTGGCCAAGTTCGTCAGCGACGGCCTTGCCGCCTGTGGCTACCCCTACTGCAAGGGCGACGTGATGGCCACCAACCCGCGGTGGCGCCAGCCCCTGCAGGTCTGGAAGCGCTACTTCACCGAGTGGATGGATGCGCCCAATCCCGAGCGGCTGCTGCACAGTTCGATCTTCTTCGATCTGGCGGCGGTACATGGCGAGGAGCCGCTGGTCGAGGCCCTGCAGGACCTCATTGCCGAACGCGCACCACAGCGGCCCTTCTTCCTCGCGGCGATGGCCCGCAATGCGCTCGGCCGCACTCCACCACTGGGCTTCTTCCGTACCTTCGTCATGGAACAGGACGGCAAGCACCGCAAATCCATCAATCTCAAGCGGCGCGGCACCGCGCCACTGGCCGATCTGGTGCGCGTGCATGCCCTGGCCTGTGGCTCGAAGGCCCAGAACACCTTCGCTCGGCTGGACGACATCGCCAAGACGCGACTGCTGGCCGACGGCGTCAACGAGCGGCTGCGCTACGCCTTCGAGTTCCTCTCGATGGTGCGCATTCGGCATCAGGCCCACGATATCGAGCAGGGCGAGGAGCCCGACAACAATATCGAGCCGGAAAACATCGACAGTCGCGAGCGACACCATCTCAAGGATGCCTTCGAAGTGATCAGTCACGCCCAGAAGTTCCTGGGATTCCGCTATCCCATGCCCTCGAAACGGTCCCGCGGATGAGGGCCGGCGGACTCTTCAGGCGCCGCGAGACGCGACCGGACTGGGATGTCTACCTGGCCTCGCGGGCCCGGGAAGCCCGGGATTCGCGTCTGGTGAACTTCTTCTCGGCCGGCGTGGAGGCGCTGTCTCCCGACACGCCGATCGGCCGGGTGCCGCTGGCGGCCTTGGATCTGGAAACCACCGGCCTGGACGCCGGTCGGCACGACATCGTCAGCATCGGGGTCATGCCCTTCACCCTGGAGCGGATACGGGTCCGCGAGGGGCGCTACTGGGTGCTGTCGCCCCGGCGCAACCTGAGCGAGGAGTCCGTCGCCTTTCACCATATCACGCACTCGGAGGTGGCCGGCGCTCCCGATCTCAGCGCGATTCTCGATGAGCTGCTGGCGTGCCTGTCGGGACGCCTGGTGGTGGTCCACTACCGGCGCATCGAGCGCAGCTTCCTGGACGCGGCGATTCGCGAGCGCCTCGGCGAGAGCCTGCTGTTTCCGGTGATCGACACCATGTCGCTGGAAGCCCGCATCCATCGTCAATCCTGGTGGGCCCGGTTGCGTCGCTGGCTGGGCCAGCCGGCTGCCTCGATCCGGCTTCACGAGAGTCGCCAGCGCTATCATCTGCCGCCCTACACCGGCCACCATGCCCTGGTGGATGCCCTGGCCACGGCGGAACTGCTGCAGGCGCAGGTGGCCCGCTATCACACCCTGGAGACCCCGGTGGGCGAGCTCTGGCGCTAGTCGGACGTTCCCGGCCCGCTCAGTCCGGGGCAGGAAATCCGTTCAGCCCGGCAGAAACGCAAACGGCCCGCCGAAAGGCGGGCCGTTGTCGTTGCGAAGGACTCGGCTGTCAGGTCCGGGGCTCGCTGCGCAGGCCCTGGATGATGGCGTAGCACGCCGCCAGCAGGACCAGCGTGAAGGGCAGGCCGGTGGAGATGACCGCTGCCTGCAGCGCACTCAGGCCGCCGCCCAGCAGCAGGGCGATGGCGATCGCGCCCTCGATCAGGGCCCAGAAGATGCGCTGCGGCTTGGGCGCATCGACCTTGCCGCCGGCGGTGATGGAGTCGATCACCAGCGAACCGGAGTCGGACGAGGTGATGAAGAACACCATGACCAGGATGATGCCGATGAAGGAGGTGATGCCGGTCAGCGGCAGCTGGCCGAGCATGACGAACAGCTGCAGCTCCAGGGCAGCATCCTTGACCCCCTCGAACCCGTTGGCGATGACCTGGTGAATGGCGGTGGTGCCGAAGGCGGTCATCCACAGCACGGAGACCAGCGAGGGCACCAGCAGCACGGCGATCAGGAACTCGCGTACCGTGCGGCCGCGGCTGACGCGAGCGATGAACATGCCCACGAACGGCGACCAGGAGATCCACCAGGCCCAGTAGAAGGCGGTCCAGCCCTGCACGAAGTTGACGTCTTCACGGCCGAAGGGATTCGACAGCGCCGGCAGGTTCTTCAGGTAGGAGCCCAGGTTCTCGAAGAAGCCGGTGGCGATCATCAGCGTGGGGCCGACGAAGATCACGAAGGCCAGCAGCAGGAAGGCCAGGACCATGTTGAGCTGCGAGAGGCGCTGGACGCCCTTGTCGACGCCCAGCACGACCGACCCCAGCGCGACCAGGGTGATGCCCATGATCAGCACGACCATCGCCACGTTGTTGTTGGGCGTGTCGAACAGATAGTGCAGCCCCGCGGACGCCTGGGAGGCCCCGATGCCCAGTGAGGTCGCCAGACCGAACAGGGTGGCGAACACGGCCAGGATGTCGATGAGATGGCCCGGCCAGCCCCAGACGCGCTCACCCAGGATCGGGTAGAAGATCGAGCGCATGGTCAGCGGCAGGCCCTTGTTGTAGGAAAAAAGGGCCAGCGCCAGGGCGACCACGGCATAGATGCCCCACGGATGCAGCCCCCAGTGGAAGATGGTGGCGGACATGCCCAGTGCGATGGCGCCCTGCTCGTCACCCTGGGCGGCGCCCAGCGGCGCCCAGCGGCGCCCAGTCGGTACGCACGCCGTTCTCGACGGTGGTGCCGCCCAGCGAGGTGCCGAAGTGGGTCATCGGCTCGGAGACGCCATAGAACATCAGGCCGATGCCCATGCCGGCGGCGAACAGCATCGCGAACCAGCCGGCGTAGCTGAAATCCGGCTTGGCGTGAGCTCCGCCGATGCGCACCTTGCTCAGCGGCGTGAAGATCAGCACCACCGAGACGATGACGAAGATGTTGGCGGACAGCAGGAAGAGCCAGCTCAGGTGACTGGTCAGCCACTGGCGGGTACCGTTGAAGATCGGCCCCATCTGGTCGGGCAGCGCGAGGGTGATGATCACGAAGAACAGGATCAACAGCGACGAGATCGTGAAGACCTTGCCGTGCAGGTCGACATCGAAGCCAAACTTGTTGGTGGTGATGTTGTCCTGTCCGATCACGTAATCGGTATCGATGAGATTGGCCGGGCCTTCAGGGGCTGGCACGCCTTCCTGTGGCGGCTCCGGCTGGCTGTTGGTGTCTTGAGCCACGGGTTGTCTCCGTTTTTCAGTCCGAGATGCAATGTCGGGGATGATACCGCTCTCGACATTCCCCTTGCGTTCCCCATGCGTCGTTCGAGCGTGTTTCGCCGGCAGGGGCGGCGACTCGACAGGAACGCGCAAGCGTCAGGAATTATCCTGAATCAATAAATCCCTGCCTACCACCTTTCGGGAGAAATTGCGGCACAAAGATGGTGAAACCGGCCGTTCGGCGATGCGTCGAGGCAACATCGCGATGCACCGCCCGGCGAAGGTCGAGATGACGGCGCCGGCCGATCTGCGCTACATTCAAGCGACCGTTTGAATCTGCTGGAGTCCCGTTCATGGCCTACTATCAGGCACCCCTGCGTGACATGCGCTTCGTGCTCAACGAGGTTTTCCAGGCCGGTGACGAGTGGGCCGCCATGCCCGCCACCCGCGAGCTGACGCCCGATCTGGCCGATGCCATCCTCGAGGAAGCGGCCCGTCTGACCCGCGCCGAGCTGTTTCCGCTCAACCAGCCCGCCGATGCCCAGGGCTGTCGTTTCGAGGCCGGGCGGGTCACCACGCCCGACGGCTTCAAGGAAGCCCGGCGCACGCTGGCCGAGGGCGGCTGGTTCGGCCTGGGCGGCAATCCCGAGCATGGCGGCCAGGGCATGCCCAAGCTGTTGACCGTGGCCTTCGAGGAGATGCTCTACGCCACCAATACCGGTTTCGCCCTGTACCCGGCGCTCAACACCGGTGCCACCCTGCTGCTGGATCATCACGCCCCCGAGCCGGTCAAGCGCGTCTACCTGCCGCGCATGTACGCCGGCGAGTGGCTGGGCACCATGTGCCTGACCGAGCCCCACTGCGGCACCGATCTCGGCCTGATCCGCACGCGCGCCGAGCCCCTGGCGGGGGAGGACGCCGTCGGGCAGGCGTGCTACGCGATCACCGGCAGCAAGATCTGGATCACCGGCGGCGAGCACGACATGGTCGACAATATCGTGCATCTGGTGCTCGCCAGGCTGCCCGATGCCCCGCCCGGCACCCGGGGCATCTCGCTGTTTCTGGTGCCCAGGCGCCAGGTGGGCGCGGACGGTGTACTCGGCGAAGCCAACGGCGTCAGCTGTGGCGGTCTCGAGCACAAGATGGGCATCAAGGGCAGCGCGACCTGCGTGATGCACTTCGACGCCGCCGAGGGCGTGCTGATCGGCGAGCCGCATCAGGGCCTGGCGGCGATGTTCACGATGATGAACTACGAGCGGCTGTCGATCGGGCTGCAGGGGCTGGGGCTAGGCGAGGTCGCCGGCCAGAGCGCCATGGACTTCGCCCGTCAGCGGCGCCAGGGGCGGGCGCCGCAGGGCGCGGCGGAGCCCGACCAGCCGGCCGATCCGATCCTGGTGCACCCCGACGTGCGCCGCATGGCGTTGGACATCCGCGCCTGGAACGAGGGCGGGCGCGCCTTCGCGGGCTTCGTCGCCGGCCAGCTCGACCGGGCGCGCCTGCATCCCGACGCCGCCGTGCGCGAAGACGCCGAGGCCCTGGTGGCTCTGCTCACGCCGGTGGCCAAGGCCTTTCTCACCGATCGGGGCTTCGACGTCACCGTCGAGGCCCAGCAACTCTATGGCGGCAATGGCTACTGTGTGGAGTGGGGCGCCGAGCAGTACGTGCGTGATGCGCGTATCGCGATGATCTATGAAGGCACCAACGGCATTCAGGCGATGGATCTGGTCGGACGCAAGCTGTTCCGCAATCAGGGCGCTCTGGTCGCGCGACTCGTCGAGCGCGTCCGCAGCGAGCTCGATGCGCAGCGCGACCCGGAACTGGCCGATGAACGCCGGCGCGTCACCGAGGCCGTGGCTGGACTGGAGCGCGCCACGGCGGGGCTGCTGGAACGGGCCCGCGAGGATGCTTCCGAGCTGGGTGCAGCGGCGACCGGCTATCTCTCGCTGCTGGGACATGTCGTTTATGCCTGGCTGTGGTGGCGCATGATGACCACGGCCCGCCAGGGCCTGCAGCAGCAGGGGCCCTCGGGTGATTCCTTCTATCGTGCCAAGCTGGCGGTGGGGCGCTACTTCCTGACGCGCCTGTTGCCCCGGGTAACATCGCTGGAGCACGAGATCGGAGCGGGCGCCGAGACGCTGATGGCGCTGCCCGAGGACGCCTTTTACCCGGAGGAATGACGCGCTTGAGACGCCGCCCGCTGCAACCGGCGGGCATTTTTCCCTCTCTTTTATATAGCCTGCCTTGTTGTGGTGCGTGATCCCGTCAAGGCTGCTTCATTGTGGCGCCTGCCGGGTGTCGGTCCGAGAGCGGTATACCGGGATAGGGCTTTTCTTCGCTATTCAAGCTACTGTTTGTAAAGGGTGATCAGTATTTTTTGAAATAGTGGCACATTCCTTGCAATTGCGATGTCAAGGCGTCCGCCATAGTGCGCTCGCCGCTGGACACGACCAACAATCATAAGCGCAAGGAGATTCAAGTGAACGCAACCAAGCCCCATCGCTGGATCGCGGCCGGCCTGCTCGGCCTGGGAATTTCGGTTCCTGCCCTGGCTCAGGAAGACACCATCAAGGTCGGTATCCTTCACTCGCTCTCCGGCACCATGGCGATCAGCGAGTCGACGCTGAAGGATGAGCTCCTGATGCTGATCCAGCAGCAGAATGAGAAGGGCGGCCTGCTCGGCAAGAAACTCGAGCCGGTGGTGGTCGATCCGGCCTCCGATTGGCCGCTGTTCGCCGAAAAGGCCCGTCAGCTGCTCGCCAAGGACAAGGTTGACGTAATCTTCGGCAACTGGACCTCCGCCTCGCGCAAGGCGGTTCTGCCGGTCGTCGAGGAGCTCAACGGCCTGCTGTTCTACCCGGTGCAGTACGAGGGCGAGGAGTCCTCCGAGAACATCTTCTATACCGGCGCCGCCCCCAACCAGCAGGCGATCCCGGCCGTCGACTACCTGATGAACAACGTCGGCGTGAAGCGCTGGGTACTCGAGGGCACCGACTACGTCTACCCGCGTACCACCAACAAGATTCTCGAGACCTATCTCAAGGAACACGGTGTCGCCGATGACGACATCATGGTCGACTACACGCCATTCGGGTACTCCAACTGGCAGAACATCGTTTCCAACATCAAGCAGTTCGGCAGCCAGGGCAAGAAGACCGCGGTAGTCTCGACGATCAATGGCGATGCCAATGTGCCGTTCTATCGTGAGCTGGCCAACCAGGGCATCGACGCCGCCGACATTCCGGTCATGGCCTTCTCGGTGGGTGAGCAGGAGCTTTCGGGGATCGACACTGCGCCGCTGGTCGGTCATCTGGCGGCCTGGAACTACTTCATGAGCGTCGATACCGACGCCAACTACGACTTCATCGACAACTGGATCGCCTACAACGACGACGATGACACCGTGGTCACCAACGATCCGATGGAAGCCCACTACATCGGCTTCAACATGTGGCTGCAGGCGGTCAAGAAGGCCGGCTCCACCGACGTCGACGCGGTCAAGGACGCGATCATCGGCGTCACCGTGCCCAACCTCTCGGGTGGCTACGCGACGATGATGCCCAACCACCACATCACCAAGCCGGTGATGATCGGCGAGATCCAGGACAACGGCCAGTTCTCGGTGGTCTGGCAGACGCCCTCCACCGTGGCCGGCGACGCCTGGTCCGATTACCTGCCCGGCTCGCGTGACTTGATCAGCGACTGGCGCAAGCCGCTGGAGTGCGGCAACTACAACGTGGTCGAGAAGACCTGCGGCGGCAGTGCCGAGTAAACGGCCAGTCAGCCCATGCGAGTCGCCGGCCGTGCGCGTCACGGCCGGCTCCGATAACCTCCGGAACCGGCACGGCGCTGCCGTCGCCGGCTCCGCGACACGCCACGCGAAGGATTCCCGCATGACCCTCTTGCGGACCATCACCGCGCTTGTGCTGCTCGGCTGCCTCGCCGTCCTGGGCCTGGGCAATGCCCAGGCCCAGGACGCGGCATCCCCGCAGCAGGCGCCGCCCGAACTGCGTGCCCTGGCTGCCGATTCCTATACCGCCAAGTCCCGGGCCATCCAGGACCTCGTCGCCAGTCACGCCCCGCGCACGCGCATCTGGCTGCAGGCACTGCTCGACGGCAAGCTGCAGCGGCTCGAGGACGACGGACGCTTCGTGATCGTCACGAACAACCGCGGCCGCGACTGGACCGTCATCGACGCCGTCGACGACGCCCCGCTGGGCGAGGTCTCGCGGCGCCACATCGACCGCATCACCATCAACAACGCACTGCGCAATCAACTGCGCAGCGCGATGGCGATCCTCGACCTCGACGCCGATGACCCGGCCGAACGGCTGGCCAGTGCCGACCGCCTGATCGGCGAGGTCGACGACAGCCTGGCCGAGCCACTGAGCGAGCGTCTCGACGCCGAATCCGACCCGGATGTGCGCGCCAAGCTGGCCCAGGCGCTGGCGCTCTACCGCCTGCAGTCGGGCGACGCCGGCCAGATCGATGCCGCCATCGACACGCTCTCCGGCAGCCTCAACCCCACCGTGCGCGCCGCGCTCGGTCAGGTGGCCCGGGGCGACGGCGAGGCCGCCGCGGCGGCGCAGCAGGCGCTGGCCGGCATCGAGCAGACGCTCAAGCTCAACCATGCCGCCGAGACGCTCTATTTCGGCCTCAGCCTGGGCTCGGTACTGGTGCTGGCGGCGATCGGCCTGGCGATCACCTTCGGCGTGATGGGCGTGATCAACATGGCTCACGGCGAACTGATCATGCTCGGCGCCTACACCACCTGGATGCTGCAGCAGCTGCTGCCCGGCCAGCCCGGGCTGGCGCTGATCCTGTCGATCCCCGCCGGTTTCCTAGTGTCGGCGCTGGTCGGCGTGATCATCGAGCGCAGCGTGATCCGCTTCCTCAAGGGCCGGCCGCTGGAAACGCTGCTCGCCACCTTCGGCGTCAGCCTGATCCTGCAGCAGCTGGTGCGCACGGTGATCTCGCCGCTCAACCGCACCGTGGTCACCCCCGAGTGGATGAGCGGCTCGCTGGTGGTCAACGAGGCGCTGTCGCTGACCCTCAACCGGCTCTACGTGCTGGGCTTCGCGCTGGTGGTGTTCGCCGCGCTGGTGCTGGTGATGCGTCGCACCCGGCTCGGCCTGGAGGTCCGCGCGGTGACCCAGAACCGCAGCATGGCCCGTGCCATGGGCATCCACGCCACGCGCGTCGACATCCTCACCTTCGCGCTGGGCTCCGGGGTCGCCGGGCTCGCCGGGGTGGCGCTGTCGCAGCTGACCAACGTCGGCCCCAACCTGGGCCAGAACTACATCATCGACTCCTTCATGGTGGTGGTGTTCGGCGGCGTGGGGAACCTGTGGGGCGCGCTGGTCGCCGGCATGTCGCTGGGCGTGATCAACCAGGTGATCGAGCCCTGGGCCGGCGCGGTGCTGGCCAAGGTGATCGTGCTGGTGTTCATCATCCTGTTCATCCAGAAGCGCCCGCGCGGGTTGTTCCCGCAGAAGGGCCGCGCGGCGGAGGGCTGAGCCATGAACTGGTTTCTCAAGCCGGCCACGGAGCGCTCGACGCAATGCTTCGTCGGCGTGCTGATCGCGGCCCTGGCGGTGGTCTGCGTGCTCAATCTGGCGCTGCCGGTGGCCAACCCCCTGCATGTCTCGACCTACACGGTGGCGCTGCTCGGCAAGTATCTGTGCTATGCGCTGCTCGCCGTGGCGGTCGACCTGGTGTGGGGCTATCTGGGCATCCTGAGTCTCGGTCACGGCGCCTTCTTCGCCCTCGGCGGCTATGCCATGGGCATGTACCTGATGCGTCAGATCGGTGACCGCGGTGTCTACGGCGACCCGGTGCTGCCGGACTTCATGGTGTTCCTCAACTGGGATCACCTGCCGTGGTACTGGCAGGGCTTCGACATGGCCGGGTTCGCCTTCCTGATGGTGCTGCTGGCCCCCGGGGTGCTGGCGCTGGTGTTCGGCTTCCTGGCGTTCCGCTCGCGGGTCACCGGGGTCTATCTGTCGATCATCACCCAGGCGCTGACCTTCGCGCTGATGCTGGCGTTCTTCCGCAACGAGATGGGCTTCGGCGGCAACAACGGCCTCACCGACTTCAAGGAACTGCTGGGCTTTCCGATCAGCGCCGACGGCACGCGCCTGGGCCTGTTCCTGGCCTCCGGCGTGGCGCTGGGCCTCGGCTACTGGCTGTGTCGGGCGATCGTCGCCAGCAAGCTGGGGCGGGTCTGCGTGGCCGCCCGCGATGCCGAGGCGCGGGTGCGCTTCATCGGCTACCGGGTCGAGCGCGTGCAGCTGTTCGTGTTCGTCGTCTCGGCGATGCTCGCCGGCGTCGCCGGGGCGCTCTACGTGCCGCAGGTGGGGATCATCAATCCCAGCCAGTTCTCGCCGCTGTTCTCCATCGAGATCGTCGTCTGGGTGGCGCTGGGCGGCCGTGCCACGCTCTACGGCGCGGTGATCGGGGCGATTCTGGTCAACTATGCCAAGACGGTATTCACCGGGGTGATGCCCGATGCCTGGCTGTTCGCCCTGGGCGGGCTGTTCGTGGTCTGCACGGTGCTGTTGCCGCGTGGCCTGGCGGGCCTGATGCAGTGGCGCCGGCGCGGGGCGCGCCATGATGACGAGACGACGGGCAAGGAGGCGATGGCATGAGCATCCTGCAATCACTGGCCGACCGCGACCGGGTCTTCGACTTCCTGATCCCCAGGGAGTCGCCGGTCGACGTGCGCCACGGGCCGATCCTCTATCTCGAGGATGTCAGCGTCAGCTTCGACGGCTTCAAGGCGATCAACGCGCTCGACCTGACCATCGACGACGGCGAGCTGCGCTGCATCATCGGCCCCAACGGCGCCGGCAAGACCACCATGATGGACATCATCACCGGCAAGACGCGGCCCGACCGGGGGCAGGTGTGGTTCGGCAGCCGGCACAACCTGCTGACCCTGAACGAGCCCGAGATCGCCACCCTGGGGATCGGCCGCAAGTTCCAGAAGCCCACGGTGTTCGAGGCACTCAGCGTGTTCGAGAACCTGGAGCTGGCGATGAGCGCCGACAAGCGGGTCCTGTCGACGCTCACCGCGCGGCTCGACGGCGAGGCCCGCGATCGCATCGACGAGGTACTCTCGCTGATCGGCCTCGAGGCGGCACGCCGACGCCCGGCGGGAATCCTTTCCCACGGTCAGAAGCAGTGGCTGGAAATCGGCATGCTGCTGATGCAGCGCCCGCGACTGCTGCTGGTCGACGAGCCGGTGGCGGGCATGACCGAGCAGGAGATGGAACGTACCGGCGAGTTGCTCACCAGCCTGGCCGGCAAGCAGTCGGTGGTGGTGGTCGAGCATGACATGGGCTTCGTGCGCTCGATCGCCCGCAAGGTCACGGTGCTGCATCAGGGCAGCGTGCTGGCCGAGGGCAGCATGGATCAGGTCGCAAGCGACCCTCGGGTCGTCGAGGTCTATCTCGGGGAGGAGGCGTGATGCTGGCGATCGATACCCTCAACCAGTTCTACGGCGAGAGCCATACCCTGTGGGATCTCTCGCTCGACGTGCCCGGCGGGCAATGCACCTGCGTGATGGGCCGCAATGGCGTGGGCAAGACCACGCTGCTCAAGTGCGTGATGGGCGAGGTGCCGGTGACCAGCGGCGAGCTCACCTATGACGGGGAGATACCGCTGACCCGGCGGCGTGTCGAGGATCGCTCGCGGCTGGGCATCGGCTACGTCCCCCAGGGACGACAGATCTTCCCGCTGCTGACGGTGGAGGAGAACCTGCGCACCGGGCTGGCCGCGCGCCGCGACGGCAAACGTGTGATCCCGGCTCGCATCTACGAGCTGTTCCCGGTGCTGAAGGAGATGCGCCATCGCCGTGGCGGCGATCTCTCCGGCGGCCAGCAGCAGCAGCTGGCGATCGGCCGCGCCCTGGTGCTCGAGCCGCGGCTGCTGATCCTCGACGAGCCGGGCGAGGGCATCCAGCCCAACATCGTCGCCGAGATCGGCGAGGTGATCCGCCGGCTCAACCGCGAGGATGGCATGACCGTCCTGCTCGCCGAGCAGAAGCTGCCCTTCGTGCGCAAGTACGCCGATCGCTTCGTGATTCTCGATCGCGGCCGGCCGGTGGCACAGGGCGCCATCGACGAACTCGGCGACGACCTGATCAAACGGCACCTGACCGTATGACGCTATTTCCCGATCTCATCCCGGCTGGACGCGCTGTCGCCCATCACGACTCGGGGCATCGCTTCGACGCCGAGCGGCGCTGGGCGGCCTCGCTCGAACTGGGCTTCGCCGCTGGCAAGCGCGGGACACGGCTGGTCAGGGCGCGCCACGAAGGCCCGTTGCGGGTCCAGCGCCCCTTCTACCCGGAAGGGCGAGAGGCGAATGCGCCGAGCCACGTCTATCTGCTGCATCCGCCCGGCGGGCTGGTAAGCGGGGACGCGCTGGCCATCGACGTGGCTGTCGCTCGCGATGCCCACGCGCTACTCACCACGCCGGCCGCCGCCAAGCTCTACCGGGCCGACAGCCAGGGCGTGAGCTGGAGCCAGCACGCCCGGTTGACGGTCGCCGAGGGGGGCATGCTGGAGTGGCTGCCGCAGGAGACGCTGGCCTTCGACGGCTCGCGCGGCAGCCAGTCGACGACCATCGAGCTCACCGGTGACGCCCGCTGCCTGGGGTGGGAAATCATGGCCCTGGGCCGTCCGGCCAGCCGGCTCCCGTTCGAAAGCGGGCGGGTCGAGCAGCACTTTCGCCTGATGCGTGACGGTCTGCCGTTGTGGCTGGAGCGACAGCCTCTCGACCCTCAGCATCCGCGTTTTCACGGGTGCTGGGGGCAGGGCGGGGCGACGGTACAGGCCACCTTGTGGGCGGTGGGCCTCGACGACCCGCGCTCGGCCGTCGAGGCCCTGCGCGAGGCGCTGCCCGCGTCAGTGTGCTGGGCGGCGACCCAGCGCAACGACGTGCTGCTGCTGCGCTATCTCGGCGATTCCCGCAACGCCGCCTGGGAGCTCTGCCAGCGCACCTGGGAGTGCCTGCGCCCGCGCCTCGTCGGCCGCGAGGCCCACGCGCCGCGCATCTGGGCCACCTGAGAACACACCAGAATCAATCACGCCAGCCTATTGACGAGAGGAACGCTTCCCATGGAACTGACGCCCCGCGACAAGGACAAGCTGCTGCTGTTTTCCGCCGCACAGCTTGCCGAGCGCCGCCGCAATCGTGGTCTCAAGCTCAACTACCCGGAGGCCGTGGCCCTGATCAGCTTCGAGATCCTCGAGGGCGCCCGCGACGGCAGAAGCGTCGCCGAGCTGATGAGCTACGGCCGCGAGATCCTGACCCGCGACGACGTGATGGACGGCGTGGCGGAAATGATCGACGAGGTGCAGGTCGAGGCGACGTTCCCCGATGGTACCAAACTGGTCACCGTCCATAGCCCGATTGTCTAAGGAGCTCGCCATGATTCCCGGTGAATATCAGTTGAAGGACGGCGAGATCGAGCTCTGCGCGGGACGCGAGCGAATCACCGTCGAGGTCGCCAATACCGGCGACCGGCCGGTCCAGATCGGCTCGCACTACCACTTCGCCGAGGCCAACCCGGCGCTGGTCTTCGATCGCGACAAGGCGCGGGGGTATCGTCTCGACGTGGCCGCGGGCACGGCGATTCGCTTCGAGCCTGGCCAAAGTCGCGAGGTCACGCTGATTCCCTACGTCGGTCGTCGGCATGTCTACGGCTTTCGCGGGGAATGCATGGGCAGCCTGGATCAAGGAGCGACATCATGAAAATCACCCGGGAGGCCTATGCCGACATGTACGGCCCGACCGTGGGAGACCGGGTCCGCCTCGGCGACACCGAGCTGTGGATCGAGGTCGAGACCGACCACACCCATTACGGCGACGAGGTGAAGTTCGGCGGCGGCAAGGTGATCCGCGACGGCATGGGCCAGAGCCAACGCCACGACGACGCGGTGATGGACACCGTGATCACCAATGCGCTGATTCTCGATTGGTGGGGCATCGTCAAGGCCGACGTGGGGATTCAGGGTGGGCGCATCGACGCTATCGGCAAGGCCGGCAACCCCGACACCCAGCCGGACGTCGATATCGTCATCGGCCCCGGCACCGAGATCATCGCCGGCGAGGGCAAGATCCTCACCGCCGGTGGCATCGATGCGCACATCCACTTCATCTGCCCCCAGCAGGTGGAAGAGGCGCTGATGAGCGGCGTGACCACCATGCTTGGTGGCGGAACCGGCCCGGCCACGGGGTCGAACGCCACCACCTGCACGCCGGGGGCCTGGCACATCGGCGCCATGCTCCAGGCGGTCGACGAACTGCCCATGAACATCGGTCTGCTGGGCAAGGGCAACGCCAGCCTGCCCGAGGCGCTGGAAGCCCAGCTCGAGGCCGGCGCCATGGGGCTCAAGCTCCACGAGGACTGGGGCACCACGCCGGCGTCGATCGACAACTGCCTGAGCGTGGCCGAGCGTTACGACGTGCAGATCGCCATCCACACCGACACGCTCAACGAGTCGGGCTTCGTCGAAGATACCCTGGCGGCGTTCAAGGGGCGTGGCATCCACACCTACCACACCGAAGGGGCGGGGGGCGGTCACGCGCCGGATATCATCACCGCCTGTTCCAGGGACTACGTGCTGCCGTCGTCGACCAATCCCACGCGGCCCTACACGGTGAATACCATCGACGAGCATCTCGACATGCTGATGGTCTGTCATCACCTGGACCCGAACATCCCGGAAGACGTGGCCTTCGCCGACTCGCGCATCCGTCGCGAGACCATCGCCGCCGAGGACATTCTCCACGACCTGGGGGTGATCTCGATGATCGCCTCGGACTCCCAGGCCATGGGCCGGGTCGGCGAGGTGATCTGCCGGACGTGGCAGACCGCGCACAAGATGAAGGTCCAGCGCGGGCTGCTGCCGGAAGACGCCGAGCGCGGCGCCGACAATCTTCGCGCCCGGCGCTACATCGCCAAGTACACCATCAACCCGGCGATCACCCACGGCATCGCCCATGAGGTCGGTTCGGTGGAAGTCGGCAAGCTCGCCGACCTGGTGCTCTGGTCGCCGGCCTTCTTCGGCGTCAAGCCAGCACTGATCGTCAAGGGCGGAATGATCGCCGCCGCGCCGATGGGCGATGCCAACGCCTCGATCCCCACCCCGCAGCCGGTGCACTACCGGCCGATGTTCGGTGCCTTCGGCAAGGCGGCCAGCGCGACGCGCCTGAGCTTCGTCAGTCAGGCCTCGATCGACGCCGGGCTCAAGGACCGGCTGGGCCTGGCGAGCCGGCTCTCGGCGTGCCGGAACGTACGCGGCGTGCGCAAGGGCGACATGAAGCTGAACGACGCCTGCCCGCAGCTCGAGGTCGATCCCCAGACCTACGAGGTGCGCTGCGACGGCGAACTGCTGACCTGCGAGCCGGCCACCGAGCTGCCGCTGGCGCAGCGCTACCACCTGTTCTGACACCGAGCCACGGAGGCGACTCGCACTCCGTGGCCGACGATTGGAGTACGCCATGCTGAAACTGATCGAGCGTCTGGGCCCCGTCGCCGCGAGCGAGGCGATTGACACACTGACGTTGACCTATGAGCTGCGCATCCGCGGGCGCCTGCGGGCCACCAGTGATGGCGGGCGCGATCTGGGACTGTTTCTGGATCGCGGGCCGGTGCTGCGCGACGGCGAAGGGCTCCGGGCCGAGAGCGGCGAGATCGTGCGGATCGTCGCCGCTCCCGAACCGGTCGCCACCGCCCGGGTAGACGCCGGCCTGCCGCTGGCGCGGCTCGCCTATCACCTGGGCAACCGGCACGTGACGCTGGCGCTTGGCGGCGACGACCGCCAGGGCTGGGTGCGCTTCGCGCCGGATCACGTGCTGGAGGAGCTGGCGCAACGGCTGGGCGCGCAGATCGAGCATCATGAGGCGCCGTTCGATCCCGAGCCCGGTGCCTATACGCTCGGGGGACATTCTCACGGGCATTCGCATGGCCACGGCCACGGCCATTCCCAAGATCACGACCATGAGCGGTCGCATGGCCATGCCCACTGAGGCGCCGCGCGACCCGCTGGCGCTGGTCGGCCTGCTGCAACTGGTCAGCCCCGCATTGCCGATCGGTGCCTTCGCCTGGTCACAGGGGCTGGAGAGTGCCTTCGAGCTCGACTGGGTCCGCGACGAGGCCTCGCTCGAGGCCTGGATCGACGGGGTGCTCGACGATGGCCTGACACGCTGTGAACTGCCGGTGCTGGCGCGTGCCCAACGCGCCTGGTCGCGGGGCGATGGCGAGGCGCTGGCGTACTGGAACGCCTGGTTCGCCGCCAATCGGGAAACCGCCGAACTGCTCGAGGAGGAGCGGCGCCTGGGGGTGGCGCTGGTGCGTCTGCTGGGCAACCTGGAGCTGTTGCCTCGGACGGCACCGCTGCCCGAGACGCCGGGCTATGTGGTGATGTTTGCCGCTGCTGCCGAGCAGCGCGGCGTGGCCGTCGAGGAGACGCTGCTGGGCTTCGCCTGGGCCTGGCTCGAGAACCAGCTGGCTGTGGCCTGCAAGGCACTGCCGCTCGGGCAGACTGCGGCGCAGCGGATCATCGAGCGCCTGCGTCCGCGCCTCGCCGAGGCAGTCGAGACCGCGCTCACCCTGGAAGACGATGAGCTGGGCCCGGCGTTGCCAGGACTCGCGCTGGCCAGCGCGCTGCACGAGACACAGTACTCACGACTGTTTCGAAGTTGAAAAATTTCCACACAAGGAGTTAACGCCATGACCCATTGCCTGCGTGTCGGCGTCGGCGGCCCGGTGGGCTCCGGCAAGACGGCCCTGCTCAAGCAGATCTGCCTGGCGCTGCGCGAGCATTATGATATCGCGGTGGTCACCAACGACATCTATACCCGCGAGGATGCCGACTTCCTGCTCAATAACGAGGCGCTGCCGGCAGATCGCATCCTCGGTGTCGAGACTGGCGGCTGTCCGCATACCGCAATCCGCGAGGATGCCTCGATGAACCTCGCGGCGATCGATGACCTCCAGGCGCGCCATCCCGATCTGGAATTGGTCCTGGTCGAGTCCGGTGGCGACAACCTCTCGGCGACCTTCAGTCCCGAACTCTCCGATCTCACGCTCTACGTGATCGACGTCTCGGCCGGCGACAAGATCCCGCGCAAGGGGGGGCCCGGCATCACCAAGTCGGACCTGCTGATCATCAACAAGATCGATATCGCTGAGTATGTCCACGCCTCGCTGGAGGTGATGGATCGCGATGCCCGCACGATGCGCGGCGAGCGGCCGTTCGTGTTCACCAACCTGCACGATGGGGTAGGGCTCGAGACCATCATCGCCTTCATCCTCGAGCGCGGCATGCTGCCGGAGCGCCGGCCGCCGGATTGCCGGCCACCGGAGCGCCGACCTGCCGAGGAAGCCATCACTGGCTCGGAAACCACGACCGCCAAGTGACTCCGTTTCATCCGACAAGGAGTTCGACATGTCATCGCACGTTCATTCATCGCGCCACCTGAGCTGGCTGCTGGCCCCGGCGGCGCTGCTGGCCAGTTCTGCGGCACTTGCTCACTCCGGCGCCCTGGGGCATACCCACGGGGGCAGCTTCCTGGCCGGCTTGCTGCACCCGCTGACCGGGCTCGATCATCTGCTGGCGATGTTCGCCATCGGGCTGTGGAGCGTTCGCCAGGGGCCGGGGTTGCGCCGGGCCATGCCTGTGCTCATCGCCATCGGAATGCTGGCCGGTGCCGGCCTCGCCTGGGCCGGCGTGCCGCTGATGGGCGTCGAATTCGGCATCGCTTCCAGCGTGCTGCTGGCCGGTATCCTGGCCGCCAGCCTGGTACGGCTGCCGACGCTGGCCGGCGGGGCGCTGGTGAGCGCCTTCATCCTGTTGCACGGCCATGCCCACGGCAGCGAGCTGGCGCCGGGCGCTTCGGCGCTGTTCTATGCCACGGGCTTCTTGATCGCCAGTGTGTCGATCACCACCGGCGGGAGGCTGCTGGGCAGCTGGCTTGCGCGGCACGACCAGCGTTGGCTACGCGGTCTGGGCGCTGCCATCGCCGGCGCCGGTGGCGCCATGCTGATGAGCTGAGGGCAGTGTCTGGCGTAGCATCGGGCCCGCTTTCCTGCGGGCCCGATGCGTTCAGGGGGTCACGTCGCGAAAACGCGCATTGACGAAGCAGTAGATCGCATAGGCCACCAGGCCGAGCGCGACCACGCCCAGCAGCCAGGGGCCGAAGGGCTGGCGGGCCAGCACGTTCAAGGCGCCGCCCAGGCCCTGGGCCTGACTGGGGTTGGTCTGGATGGCGGCGACGACCAGGAAGCCGCCGATGATCAGGAAGACCACGCCCCGGGCGCTCAGCCCCCAGCGAGTGGCGGCTTCGGCCAGGTGTTGCTGGGCATCACTCATCTCGATCATGTGCCAGTTCTTGAGATACGAGCGCCTGACCGCTCGCCAGATCTGGCGAATGCCCACGCCGGCAAAGCCGATGCCGATCGCCAGTACCAGCAGCACGCCGCCGGGATGGCTCATCAGTTCCGCCGTGCGGTCGGTGGTCGAGGTGTTGCCGGTCGCGGCGTTGCGCAGCAGGTTGGCGCAATACAGTGCCAGACCGGCATAGATGCCGCCGCTGATCAAAAATCCCGCCCGCGTGACGAGCCCGCGTAGCCCATGTCCCAGATGCTCGGTATCCAGCAGTACCTGGATGAGTCGCCACAGGGCGTAGGCCAGCAGGCCGAGGCCCAGCAGGGCGAGCATCACGCCACCGAAGGGCTGGGTGGCCAGCTGCGTGATGGCTTCCTTGGTGCCGGCGTTGCGGCCGCCCAGGTCGGCGGCGGCCAGGCTGGCCAGGCCGCCGACAATCAGGTAGACGATGCCCTTGGCGATATAGCCGCAGCGGGCAATGATCTTGATCGTCAGAATCAGGGCGTGAGAATGAAAGTTCACAAGCGCTCCTTGCTTGTTCGGGGTGGATGTCTCGAGTCGCCCGGATCCCTGCGACTCACTCCGGGGCGCTGGCCTGCCGCTTGTGCCAGGCCAGCGGTTTCAGCAGTTCCAGAATCTCCAGGTATTCCGCCAGGCTGTCACCCACCATGATATAGAAATGCGCCTGCGGATCAGGGGTGACCAGAATCAGGTAGCGAATGCCCTCCACGCCTTCCCGGTAGGCACTGCCCACCTCGATGTCGGGGCTGGCTACGTGGATCGTGTAGGCACCCGCGATCTGCTCGAGCGGCGTGAAGCCGGCGCGATCGAGAAAGGTCGCATCATCGCTCGGGGTGCTCTCGCCCGTGTGGATGAGTTCATGGAGCGTGTTGCAGCGCTTGATCAGCTTGCCGTCGCTGAGCCGGTAGACGCCCTGGCCTGTCAGATCCTCTCTCGGCATGGCTTCTCCTCCGGGTGTGTTGCCAATGGTCCTCCCAGTGTCGTCCAACTCGTGCGGAATGTCGTCAGGTTCGACAGCGCGGGGCGAAGCCCCCGTCAAGGGGAAACCGCGGAGTGTCGCCAACGAGGGACATTTCAGATGACTGTTTTAAAAGGGTTTTTCGGGGGAGGCCGGGCGTCTGGCCGGTACACGGTCCGCCAGTCGTCGTTTGGCAACACTCCATTGCCCGACAGGGCCGTGCCGGTCGGCCGCCGGATTCGGAGTTTCTTTTCAAGTTATTGATTTAATTGGTTTAAAGTATTTATTGGCACGCCTTTGGCAATATATTGGGTGAACGGGAAGGCGAGGCAGCAAGCGCTCCCCCGGGCGCTTCACTCCCTTCCTTGCCGTTCACTGCGATGTGTGACTCAGGTTGCGATGAGATGGCACCGCCTTCGGGCATGGAAAGGTGCTTCGGGAAAGGACTCCCCGGCAAGGATGCCACCCGAATTGCGGCGTCCCGCCCTCGGCGGGGCTGCAATGAGCGACGCCCGAGACCGGCGTCGTTGCGGGGCTTTGCCCCTTCGACATTCCGCCAGTCCCGGAATGTTCGTGACCCTTCAGTTCCCTGCGTACCTGGACCGCCCATGTTGGCGGTCCTTTTTTATGCCTCCGGCCATGTGACGATGCCTGTGGCGCCCGGGAGCGACGGGGCAGGCCGCACGTGTCGCCCGGCCGCAGCCGGGCGGGGTCGACGGCTCAGTCGCCGTGCTCGGTATCCTCCCGGCCGGGCTTCTCGCGCACCGTGCCATGCGGGCCGTGAATCACCAGGTCGACGGCGTCGCGTTCGGCCATGGCCCGCCCGTGGGCGATCGCCTCGGCAGGGCTCGAGAACTGTTCCTCGCCGTGCTCGGTGTCGCCCTGGCGGACGCCCCATTCGTCGTCGTGTGCTACTACCTGGACTTCCGCTGTCATCGTTCGCCTCCTCCGCTGGCTTCGGGATTGCTGCCCCGCGTGCCGGCCGGGACGTCACGCCGTTTTCCCGGAGCGCGCTGCCTTCCCTGGCCGATACGCAGTTTTCAGCGTGGTTGGCGTGTCCCGTCGCGTCTGTAGCGAATCGTCAGCACAAGGTTGAAATGCGTAAGCCGACCAGGCACGCGGTTTACTCGACGCGACCCAGCAGCAGGAACTCGAGCAGCGCCTTCTGGGCGTGAAGCCGGTTGCCGGCTTCCTGCCAGACCACGGCACGCGGATCGTCGAGCAGCGTCTCGCTGATCTCCTCGCCCCGGTGCGCGGGCAGGCAGTGCAGGAACAGGGCATCCCCGGCGGCCCGGTCGAGCAGGGCTTCGGTCACCTGAAAGCCGCGGAAGGCCTGCTCGCGCCGGGCCTGTTCCTCTTCCTGGCCCATCGAGGCCCAGACGTCGGTGGTCACCAGGTCGGCGCCGTCCACCGCCTGTTGCGGGTCGCGCAGGATCGTGACGCGTTCGCCGGCGGCGGCGAGGATCGCCGGGTCGGGGTCGTAACCCTCCGGGCAGCAGATGCGCAGCTGGAAGTCGAACTGGCGGGCGGCATTGATCCACGAGTGGCACATGTTGTTGCCGTCGCCGATCCACACGGCGGTCTTGCCGCGTACCGAGCCCCGGCATTCGGTCCAGGTCATCACGTCGGCCAGCAGCTGGCAGGGGTGGTAGTCGTCGGTCAGGGCGTTGATCACCGGCACCGTGCTGGCGGCGGCGAAGGTTTCCAGGCCGGCGTGGGAGAAGGTGCGGATCATCACCGCATCGACCATCTCGGAAAGCACGCGGGCGGTGTCGGCGATGGGCTCGCCGCGGCCCAGCTGGGTGTCACGCGGGGACAGGAACAGGGCGTGCCCGCCGAACTGGGCCATCGCCGTCTCGAACGACACCCGGGTGCGGGTCGACGATTTCTCGAAGATCATCGCCAGGGTGCGGTTGGAGAACGGCGTGTAGGTCGGACCGTGGGTCTTCAGGCCGTTCTTGATGGTGATCGCCCGGCGGATCAGGTGAGTCAGTTCGTCCGGGGTGAGGTCCAGCAGGGTCAGAAAGTGACGTGTGGCCATGGCAAGCTCCTGTCATCGGCAAGCCGCTAAGGAAGCGCTGAATAAATCGGCGAGCGGCGTAAAGCACGAGGCGTACGGCGCACAGGAACCGGAGCCTATGGGGTATAGGTGAGGATTCCGCGCACCGCACAACGAAGTGATTTTCCCGCGCAGCCATTTATACAGTGTTTCCCTAACGAAAAGGGCGCCGAGGGGCTGGTCTGTCTGCACCTCGGCGCCCCGGCCGGAGTCGAGAGCCGGCCGCGCGAAAAAACGATCATCCTAGCCAGACCCGCGACGGTGCGCAATGCAGCCTGTCGCGCAGCGTCGTGGCCGGGACGCCATGGGGCTGTTTTCGCGCGGCGGCGCGCGTAGAATGAGGGGCCACGCAATCATTCACCGGCAACGCGGCACCCGTGACATGACGGTGCCCCGGCAAGGAAGACGCGATGAGTACCACGCTCGAGAACATCCAGCAGCAGATCCGTGAAAACCCGATCCTGCTCTACATGAAGGGCACGCCCCAGTTGCCGCAGTGCGGCTTCTCCGCCCAGACCGTGCAGGCGCTGATGGCCTGTGGCGAGCGCTTCGCCTTCGTCAATATCCTCGACAATCCCGACATCCGCGCCGAGCTGCCAAAGTACGCCAACTGGCCGACCTTTCCGCAGCTGTGGGTCGAGGGCGAGTTGGTCGGCGGCTGCGACATCGTCGTCGAGATGTACCAGAGTGGCGAGCTGGAAACCCTGATCAAGGAAACGGCCGCCAAGGCCGGTGCCGAGCAGAACGACGCCTGAGCGATCATTCGCTCCCTCCGGCGCCGCCCGGATGCGCAACGCCCCGCCATTATGGCGGGGCGTTCGTGTTTTCGAACGGGAGTTGGCCTCAGTCCTCCATGCCCTGTTCACGCTGGGCCAGATCCCAGCCGCCGAGGTCCTTGAAGCGGTTGACGATGGCGCAGAACAGCTCTGCGGTGCGCTCCGTGTCGTAGCGCGCCGAGTGGGCGGCGGCATTGTCGAAGTCGATACCCGCGGCACGGCAGGCGCGGGCCAGCACGGTCTGGCCGTACACCAGGCCGGCCAGGCTGGCGGTATCGAAGCTCGAAAAGGGATGGAAGGGGTTGCGCTTGATGCCGCAGCGATTGACGGCGGCGTTGAGAAAGCCGTGATCGAAGGCCGCATTGTGGCCCACCAGCACGGCCCGCGTGCAGCCTTCCGACTTGATGGCCTTGCGCACGGGCCGGAAGATCTCGCCCAGGGCGTCGGCTTCGGCCTTGGCCACACGCCGACGCAGGGGGTTGTCGAGGTCGATGCCGGTGAAGTCCAGTGCCGCCTGGTCGATGTTGGCTCCCTCGAAGGGCTCGACATGAAAGGCGTAGGTGGCGTCCGGCATCAGGTTGCCCTGGGCGTCCATGGTCAGCGTGACCGCGGCGATCTCCAGAATGGCATCACGCTCGGCGTTGAAACCGCCGGTTTCCAGGTCCACCACCACCGGCAGGAAACTTCGAAAACGCTGGGACAACAGCCCTTGGGCGTTCGCCTCGGTCATGCCTCTCTCCCGTCCTGAGTCGATTCCCCGCGGTCGTCCCGCGTTGCATAGCGCGAGAGTCTAGCATTTTGCACGGTTGGCGTCCCCAACGGCGGTGTTCGCCACTCGGCCGGGGCGCTATAATCGCGGAATCGTCGTGCGTCGGCGCGTCACCGTCGACGTCCCATGTTGCCAAGCGCAAGAATCAGAAGGAGCCCCCGATGTCCGATGTGAAAAAGGTAGTCCTCGCCTATTCCGGCGGCCTGGACACCTCCGTGATCGTCAAGTGGTTGCAGGAAACCTACGATTGCGAAGTGGTGACCTTCACCGCGGACATCGGTCAGGGCGAGGAGGTCGAGCCGGCGCGGGCCAAGGCCCAGGCGCTGGGAGTCAAGGAGATCTACATCGAGGACCTGCGCGAGGAGTTCGTCCGCGACTACGTCTATCCGATGTTCCGCGCCAACACCATCTACGAGGGCGAATACCTGCTGGGGACCTCGATCGCCCGGCCGCTGATCGCCAGGCGGCTGATCGAGATCGCCAACGAGACCGGCGCCGATGCCATCTCCCACGGGGCCACCGGCAAGGGCAACGATCAGGTGCGCTTCGAGCTCGGCGCCTATGCGCTCAAGCCGGGGGTCAAGGTGATCGCGCCGTGGCGCGAATGGGACCTGACCTCCCGCGAGAAGCTCATGGCCTACTGCGAACAGCACGAGATTCCGGTCGACTTCTCCAAGAGCAAGAAGAAGTCGCCGTACTCCATGGATGCCAACCTGCTGCACATCTCCTACGAGGGCGGCATCCTCGAGGATCCGTGGGCCGAGGCCGAGGAGGACATGTGGCGCTGGAGCGTCTCGCCCGAGGCGGCCCCGGATCAGCCGACCTACATCGAGCTGACCTTCGAGCAGGGCGACATCGTCGCCATCGACGGCGAGCGCCTGGCGCCGCACGAGGTGCTGTCGCGCCTCAACCAGCTGGGCGGCGACAACGGCATCGGCCGCCTCGACATCGTCGAGAACCGCTACGTGGGCATGAAGTCGCGCGGCTGCTACGAGACCCCGGGGGGCACCATCATGCTGCGTGCCCACCGCGCCATCGAGTCGATCACCCTCGACCGCGAGGCCGCGCACCTCAAGGACGAGCTGATGCCCAAGTACGCCGAAGTGATCTACAACGGCTACTGGTGGAGCCCGGAACGCCGGATGCTGCAGGCGGCGATCGACGAGACCCAGACCCACGTCAACGGCGTGGTGCGCATGAAGCTCTACAAGGGCAGTGCCACCGTGGTGGGTCGCAAGTCCGACGAATCGCTGTTCGACGAGTCGATCGCCACCTTCGAGGATGATGCCGGCGCCTATAATCAGAAGGATGCCGAAGGCTTCATCAAGCTCAACGCGCTGCGCCTGCGGATTGCCGCCGGCAAGGGTCGCAGCGCCAACTGAGAGCGTCCTTCCGGGATGTCCGGCGCCCGGAAGGCTCCGTGAGGAGGCGACATGCTCAAGAAGCTGATCGACGGATTGTTCCGCAGTGGCAACGTCAATGACGAGGAGATTCCTGCCACCGAGTATCGCAGCTATCTGATCACGCCCGACCCGCAGGATGCGGGCGGGCAGTATCGGGTCAGCGGCTGGATCCGCAAGCCGGTCGAGGGGGGCGAGACGCTCGAGCATCGTTTCGAGCGCTCCGACACCGTCGGCTCCCGGGAGGCCTGCGTCGAGTTGACCCTGGAAAAGGCCCAGCGGTTCATCGATGACCTGGGGGACGAGATCTTCGCCTCGCACCACTGATCATCACGGCTTGCCGTATTGACGACCCCGTCTGCCTCCTCGCAGACGGGGTCGCCGCGTTTTCGGCCGGTGGTATCCGCTCGAGTGGCAATGCGCTAGGGTCAAGAACCGTCATGTCGATCTCGCGAGGCCCTGTCATGCTCGAAGTGCACCATCTGGAAAATTCCCGCTCGCAGCGGGTGCTCTGGCTGCTCGAGGAGCTCGCGCTCGACTACACGGTGGTTCCCTACACCCGGGACCCCGAGACACTGCTGGCGCCGGCGTCGCTCAAGCAGGTGCACCCGCTGGGCAAGTCGCCGGTGATCGTCGACGGCGAGGTGACGCTGGCCGAGTCCGGCGCGATCATCGACTACCTGATAGACGCCCATGACCCGGACGGCCGGCTGATGCCGCCGCCGGGGACCCCGGCGCACCGCGCGTACCGCTACTGGCTGCATTATGCCGAGGGCTCCGCCATGCCGCTGCTGGTGATGTCGCTGGTCTTCACCCGGCTCGGCAAGCCCCCGGTGCCGGCGCTGGTGCGACCGTTCGGCCGGTTGCTGGGCCGTGGCGTCGCCTCGCGGTATCTGGAGCCCCAGATCAGGACCCATCTGGACTACTGGGAACAGACCCTGACGGCATCGGATTGGCTGGCCGGCGAGGCCTTCAGTGCGGCCGACATTCAGATGAGCTTCCCGGCGCTGGCCCGGGACGCCCGCGGCGGCCTGGGCGAGCGCCCGGCGCTGCGCGACTGGCTGGGCCGCCTCAAGGCACGCCCCGCCTATCGGCGAGCCGTGGAGCGCGGCGGCGAGTTTACCCTGTAATCCGGCCGGGCTGACCGGCGGCTTTGCAAGCGGCGGCGGGCTCGGGTAGCTTGCCGGTCATTTGCCGAGGACTCGCCCGTGAAGGCCCTGCTGCTCTCTGCCTATGCCGCCGCCAGCCACCGTTTCTGGGCCGACGGTCTGGAACAGGCATTCCCGGAAATCGACTGGCAGCGCCTGGAACTGCCGCCGCGCCACTTCCAGTGGCGGGTGCGAGGCAACCCGCTGATGTGGCGGCTTGCCAATCACGCGGTGCTGGAGCAGTCGTTCGACCTCGTGGTCGCCACCTCGATGGTCGACCTGGCCACCTTGGTCGGCCTCTGTCCGTCGCTGGCGCAGGCCCGCAAGGTGGTCTACTTCCACGAGAACCAGTTCGCCTTCCCGCGCTCCTCGCGCCAGGTTCTGCGCCCCGAGCCGATGATGGTCAACCTCTATGCGGCATTGGCGGCGGACGTGGTGGTGTTCAACAGTGCCTACAACCGCGACAGCCTGGTGGCCGGTGCCCGCGACTTCCTTTCTCGCATGCCGGACCGGCTGCCGCTCGAGCCGTGGCTGTCGCGGCTGGCCGCGCATGCCCATGTGCTCCCCGTGCCGCTGCCCGATCAGGCGGTTCGGCCGGCGGGCCGGGGGCGTCGCATCGTCTGGAACCATCGCTGGGAATACGACAAGAATCCCGAAGCGTTCTTCGCCGCGCTCGAGCGGCTCGTCGCCGAGGGCATCGACTTCGAGGTGGCGGTGATGGGGCAGCAGTTCCGGGATCGGCCGGCGGTCTTCGACACGGCGCGGGCCTGGCTGGGCGAGCGCATCGTGTGCTGGGGCGAGCAGCCCGCGGCGGACTATGCGGCCATGCTCGATGCCGCCGATATCGTGGTGTCCACCACCGACCACGAGTTCCAGGGGCTGGCGATCATGGAGGCGGTCACCCGCGGCTGCCTGCCGCTGGTGCCCGACCGGCTGTGCTTTCCCGACTACTATCCCGACGCCTGCCGCTACCTGGGGGATGTCGAGAGCCTGGTCGCGCGGCTGCGTGGCTGGCTGACCGATCCCGCCAGCCGGCCGCCGCTGCCGGATGCCCGCCAGTGGCAATGGCCTGCCTGGCGCTCGGCCTATGGCGAGGTCCTGGGGCTGCGCCCGCGACCGGACACGGCTTGATCCGCGTCAAGGCGTCTCTCGGCAAGTCGCGCCATGCTGCCTGTCGGGGAGGGCCTTCCGGTCGTCCCGAGGGCAGAGGGCGGCCATGGAATTCAAGGACTACTATCACGTTCTCGGCGTGGAGAAGGACGCCTCCCAGGAGGCGATCAAGCGGGCCTACCGCAAGCTGGCGCGCAAGTATCACCCCGATGTCAGCAAGGAGCCGGATGCCGAGGTCCGGTTCAAGGAACTGGGCGAGGCCTACGAGGTGCTCAAGGATCCGGAAAAGCGGGCCGCCTACGATCAGCTGGGGCGCCAGTGGCAGCCGGGCGAGGAGTTCCGCCCGCCGCCGGACTGGGATGCCGGTTTCGCATTCTCCGGCGGCGGCTTCACCGAACAGGATGCCGCCGGGTTCAGCGACTTCTTCGAGACCCTGTTCGGCCACGGCTTTGCCCCGGGCGGCCGGCGTGGCGGTTTCCATGCTCATGGCGAGGATCGCCACGCCCGGCTCGAGATCGACCTGGAGGACAGCTATCACGGCGCCACCCATGTGATCACCCTGCGCCTGCCCGAGCACGACGCTCACGGGCGGGTCAGCTGGCACGAGCGCAAGCTCAGCGTCACCGTACCCCGGGGCATCGCCCCCGGGCAGCACATCCGCCTGGCGGGGCAGGGCGAGCCGGGGCACGGCCAGGGCAAGGCCGGTGACCTGTACCTGGAAGTGGCATTCCGGCCCCATGTGCTGTATCGCCTGGACGGGCACGACGTCTATCTCGACCTGCCGGTGGCGCCCTGGGAGGCGGCGCTGGGCGGGCCGGTCACGGTGCCCACGCCCACCGGCAGCGTGGAACTGAAGATTCCCGCCAATGCGCGCAACGGGGCCCGGCTGCGCATTCGTGGGCGTGGTCTGCCCGCGGCGCGCCCGGGTGACTTCCTGGTGGTGCTGAAGATCGTGCAGCCGCCCGTCGACGGCGACGCGGACCGCGACGCCTACCGGGCCCTGGCGGCCCATTTCGCCGATTTCAAGCCGCGTGCCGGGCTGGGAGGATGAGCATGGTCGATCGTTCGCAACCCCTGAGCGGCGTGATTCTCGAGGAGCAGGAGACGCTGACCCTGGCCGATCTCAGCCGCGCCTGCGCGGTGCATGCCGAGGCGATCATCGAGCTGGTCGACGAGGGCATCCTGACGCCCGGCGGGTCCCTGCCGCAGCAGTGGCACTTTTCCGGCCGCCACCTGATCCGGGCGCGCGTGGCGCTGCGCCTGCAGCGGGAGCTGGGCGTCAACCTGGCCGGGGCGGCGCTGGCGCTGGAACTGATGGACGAGATCGAGCGGTTGCGAGGGGGCTGAGCGGGGCCCTGTGCCCGTATCCGGCCGATCAGGCCGGCTCGGTCTTGTCCGGATACTCGCAGAGATCCTCGATCACGCAGCTGCCGCAGCGCGGCTTGCGCGCCACGCAGGTGTAGCGGCCGTGCAGGATCAGCCAGTGGTGGGCGTCCTGGCGGAACTCCGTCGGCACGTGGCGCATCAGTTTCTGCTCGACCTCGACCACGTCCTTGCCACGGGCGAGTCCGGTGCGGTTGGCGACCCGGAAGATATGCGTGTCCACGGCGATGGTCGGCTCGCCGAAGGCGGTGTTGAGAATCACGTTGGCGGTCTTGCGACCGACCCCGGGCAGCGCCTCCAGCGCCGCACGGGTTCGCGGTACTTCGCCGTCGTGCCGGTCGATCAGGAGGCGACAGGTCTTCATCAGGTTCTCGGCCTTGGTGTTGTACAGGCCGATGGTCTTGATGTGCGCCTTCAGGCCGTCGAGGCCCAGGTCGAGAATCGCCTGCGGCGTGTTGGCCACCGGGAACAGCCGGGCACAGGCCTTGTTGACACCCACGTCGGTGGCCTGCGCCGAGAGCAGCACGGCAGTGAGCAGCTCGAACGGCGTCGACCAGTTCAGCTCGGTGGTGGGCTCGGGGTTGTGCTCGCGTAGCCGCGCGAAGATGGCATGGCGTTTCTGGGCGTTCATGCGGTTCCGTTCCTGGCGGTGTCGAGCATGGCCCGGGCCTGTTCGCACTGGGCCCGGGCGCCGGCGATGGCCTCGGCATCGTTCTGGCGTTCGGCGTGGGCGAGCTGGGCGCGGGCGCGACGCAGGGCCTGTTCCGCGGCCCGCACTGCCATGCGCTGACGATGCGGACGAGCATCGGCGGACTGCGGCGCGGAAGCCTGTTCGGCGAGACGGCGATCGAGTGCCGCCAGCTGTTCGCGATGGTCGGCGATGCGCGTTTCCAGTTCGCGGGCCGAGGGCGTGTCGGCCTCGAGCTCGCGGCGTTGGCGCTCCAGGCGCTTGAGTGCCGCGTTCAGGGTCACGCGCTGGGTCTTGAGCCGTCGAGTATCGTCGGCCGTGGTGGTCGCCGGTTCGGCGGGGGTGCTGCGCGCCTGCAATGCGCGGCGTCGGGCCCGGCGGGTCTCGGCCTCGCGGGCCAGGCGTGCCTCGCGGGCCGCGTGGCGTTGCCGGCCGAGCGCGGCACGCCGGGCGAGGAACGCATCCTGCGCGGCCGGCGTGTCGGCAGCCTCCCAGTCCGGGTGGGGCAGGATGTCGATGCAGTCCACCGGGCAGGGCGCCACGCACAGCTCGCAGCCGGTGCACTCGGCCTCGATCACCGTGTGCATGCGCTTGGCCGCGCCGAGGATGGCATCCACCGGGCAGGCCTGGATGCACTTGGTGCAGCCGATGCACTCGTCCTCGCGGATCACCGCCACCTGCGGCGATTCGGCCGGGCGCTCCAGCGGCAGCGCCGGTTGTCCGGTGAGCGCGGCCAACTGGTGCAGGGTCCGCTCGCCGCCGGGCGGGCACTTGTTGATCGCCTCGCCGGCGACGATGGCCTCGGCATAGGGGCGGCAGCCGTCATGGCCGCACTTGCCGCACTGGGTCTGCGGCAGGGCGGCATCGATGACGTCGATACGGGCGGCAGTCATGACGGCCTCAGGTGACGCGCAGGCCCGGCTTGGCGCCGCTATGCGGTTCCAGCAGGTAGATGCCCTCGCCGTCACCGGCGGCCAGCACCATGCCCTCGGAGACGCCGAAGCGCATCTTGCGCGGGGCCAGGTTGGCGACCATCACCGTCAGATGGCCTTCCAGCGCCTCGGGCGCGTAGGCCGAGCGGATGCCGGAGAATACCGTGCGCGTCTCGCCGCCCAGGTCGAGCGTGAGCTTGAGCAGCTTGTCGGCGCCCTCGACGTACTCCGCCTTGGCGATGCGCGCGATGCGCAGATCGACTTTTGCGAAGTCGTCGAAGGCGATCTCGTCGGCGATGGGGGCATCGGCCAGCGGCCCCCTGGGCGTTTCCTTGAGCTTCTGTTCTTCCACCAGATCCTCCTTGGACGCCTCGATCATGGCGTCGATGCGGTCGCGCTCGACCCGGGTCATCAGCGGCTTGAACTTGGCGATCTCGTGATCGAGCAGCAGTTCCTGCCGGGTGTCCCAGGCCAGGGAGTCGAGTTTCAGGAAGGCACGGGCACCCTCGGCCATTTCCGGCAGCACCGGGGCCAGATAGACCATCAGCTGACGGAACAGGTTGATGCCCACCGAGCAGATGTCGAGGACCGCCTGCTCGCGGCCTTCCTGCTTGGCCAGCACCCAGGGCTCGGCCTCGGCGATGTAGGTGTTGGCCTCGTCGGCGAGTTCCATCACCTTGCGCATGGCACGGCCGAATTCGCGAGCCTCGAAGTGGCCGGCGATCTCGTCGCCAGCGGCCATGAAACGCTCGACCAGGTCGGGTTCGGTGCAGCGGGCGGCGAGGCGGCCGTCGCCGAGCTTCCTGACGAAGCCGGCGCAGCGGCTGGCGATGTTGACCACCTTGCCGACCAGGTCCGAATTGACGCGCTGGGCGAAGTCCTCGAGGTTGAGGTCCAGGTCGTCGACGCCGGCGGTGAGCTTGGCGGCGAAGTAGTAGCGCAGGTACTCGGGGTTCAGGTGCTCGGCATAGGTCGCGGCCTTGAGGAAGGTGCCGCGGGACTTGGACATCTTGGCGCCGTTGACGGTGACGAAGCCGTGGCAGTTCACCGCAGTCGGCGTGCGCAGTCCGGCGCCGTGCAGCATGGCCGGCCAGAACAGCGCATGGAAGTAGACGATGTCCTTGCCGATGAAGTGGTAGACCTCGGCGTCGGAATCCGTGCGCCAGTAGGCGTCGAAGTCGAGACCCTCGCGTTCGCAGAGGTTCTTGAAGCTGGCCAGGTAGCCGATCGGCGCGTCGAGCCAGACATAGAAGTACTTGCCCGGGGCGTCGGGGATCTCGAAGCCGAAGTAGGGCGCGTCGCGGGAGATGTCCCACTCGTTGAAGCCGGACTCGAACCACTCCATCAGCTTGTTGCGGATCTGCGGCTGGACGTGATCGTCGTTGATCCAGCCCTGCAGGAAGGCCGCGAAGTCAGGCAGCTTGAAGAAGTAGTGGGTCGAGCTGCGGACTTCCGGCGTGGCGCCGGAGATCGCCGAGACCGGGTCGATCAGCTCGGCCGGCGTATAGGTGGCGCCGCAGGCCTCGCAGTTGTCGCCGTACTGGTCATCGGCATGGCACCTGGGGCAGGTGCCCTTGATGAAGCGGTCGGCCAGGAACAGCCCCTTCACCGGGTCGTACATCTGCTCGATGTCGCGGGTAGCGATGTGGCCCTGGTCGCGCAGCCGAGTGTAGATCAGCTCGCTGAAGTAGCGGTTTTCCTCGGAATGGGTCGAGTGGTAGTTGTCGAAGGCCACCCCGAAACGCGCGAAGTCGGCTTGGTGCTCCTCGCTGACGCGGTCGATCAGTGCCTGGGAGGTGATGCCCTCCTGTTCGGCGCGCAGCATGATGGCGGTGCCGTGGGCATCGTCGGCGCAGACGTAGTGACAGTCGTGGCCGCGGCTCTTCTGGAAGCGCACCCAGATGTCGGTCTGGATGTACTCCAGCAGGTGGCCCAGGTGGATCGAGCCGTTGGCATAGGGCAGGGCACTGGTGACCAGGATCTGGCGCTTGGCGTTGGCGGTTGTCGACATGGCGGCTCTAGTGACTGATTCGAAAGGGGGATGGCGTCCTTGAACGCGGACAAGGGGGCGATTGTAGCCCGCCTGACGCACGGCTGCATCCGTGGCAGCCGTCGGCCGGTTCACGCGGGCCGGTAGACGCCGAACCCGGTCAGCCCGCGATCGGCCAGGTGCATGGCCTGCATGCGGCTCATCATGCCCTGGGCGCAGTAGAGCAGGTAGCGGCGATCGCCGGGCAGCTCGGGGGCCCGGTCGGCCAGTTCGAAGAAGGGGATCGCCAGCGCCTCGCCGTGCGGCAGCACGAGAGGCGCGGCCTCGCGCTCGTCGGGATGACGGATGTCGATCACCGTGGCCTCGGGCAGGGCGGTCAGCGCCGCGCGGGAGTCGACGGTCGGAATGTCGGGCAGTGCGGGTACGGTGTCGAGCAGGCGATCCACGGGCGTCAGGGTGGACGCGGTAATGGCAGTCTCGAGCACGGTGTCGTCGAAGGCGGCCTCGGCCTCGGCGATCTGCGCCGGCCGGGGCTTGACGTGCGGCCGCCGGGCGATGGTGCCGCAATACTCCGGCAGCGCGGCGGCATGTGACGCCGTGCCGATATGACGGGCATCGGCGATGATCGTCTGCTTGTCGCTGGCGATCAGCGGGCGCAGTACCGGGCGCTCGCTGACGGCATCGATCAGCCCCAGGTTGACCAGACTCTGGCTGGATACCTGGGCCAGGGCGTCGCCGGTGATCAGCGCCGGAATGCGGGCGCGGCGGGCGACCCGGTTGGCGGCACGCAGCATCATGCGCTTGAGCGCCACCCCGGCCAGCCCGGCCGGTACCCGGCGCTGGATCTCGTCGACCACGCCCTCGAAGGGCACGCTGACGAAGTTGACGCGATGCGAGGCGCCGTAGCGCGACCAGATGTGATGCACCACCTCGCGGACCGCGGCTTCATGGGCCGGCCCGCCGAGGCTGAAGAACAGATAGTGGACCTTGAGGCCACGGCGCAACAGGCGCCAGGCGGCCACCGGGGAGTCATAGCCGCCGGAGATCAGGGCCAGTGCCTGTCCCTGGGTGCCCAGCGGATAGCCGCCCAGCCCCGGGTGGCGGCGGCTGACCAGGCGCAGTTTGTCGTCGGTCAGCTCGAGGCGAACGTCGACCTCGGGGTGCTTCAGGTCCACGCGGGCCCCCTCGGCGGCGGCCAGCATCTCACCGCCAAGATAGCGTTCGAGTGCTTCGGACGTGAAGGCATGGCGGCCGCGTCGCTTGACGCTGACCCGGAAACGGCGGCCCTCGATGGCGTTTCGCCAGTGCGGCACGACCTGCGTGGCGGCGGCCTCGAAGGTGGTGAAGGGATGGGTCTCGACGGCCTGGACTTCATGAATGCCGGGAATCCGTGTCAGCCCATCTTCCAGTTGTGCCAGCGTGTCCGCATCGGAATCGTGCCGAGGGCGGACCTCGAGGGCATCCCAGTGATCGGCGACGCGCACCTCGAGCCCCTGACGAGCGAAGGCGTTGCGGATGTTGGTGCGCAGGCAGCGCACCATTTCCTGGCGCACCGCGCGGGACTTGATGGTGATTTCCGGAAACAGCTTGATCCGATAGCGCATGGGCGTGGCGGTGGTCTTTGAGCAGTCGGTGTCGTCGGGGCGGGCAGGGTATCAGGCCTGATGCGGTGGCTCCACCGGCGGGGGCCTGCAGTGCCACTGACTCAGGCCGGCATCGGGCTTGCCGCAATACGGTTGCGGCCTGTCCGCTTGGCCGTGTAAAGCGCAGCGTCGGCGGCGGCACAGAGGGCCCCGGGGGCCAGGGGCTCGGTGGGCGTCGATACGGCGAGGCCGAGACTGATGGTGACCACATCGCCGTGCGGCGCCGTGCCGTGTTCGATGCCCAGTGCCTTGACGGCGGCGCGGACCGTCTCGGCCTGCTGCCGGGCGGTGGCGAGGTCCGCGCCGGGCATCAGGATCGAGAATTCCTCGCCGCCGGTGCGGGCCAGCAGGTAGCCGGGAGCGGCCAGGCTGGCCTGCATGGCCTGGGCGACCCGCTTGAGGCAGACATCGCCGGCGGGATGGCCGTAGTGATCGTTGTAGGCCTTGAAGTGGTCGATGTCGATCATCAGCATGGCGACCGGCCGAGCCTCGTGGCGGGCTTCGTCGAGTGCCCGGGCCAGGCGCCGGTCGAACAGCCGTCGGTTGGCCAGCCCGGTCAACGGGTCATGCTGCGAGAGCTGGACCAGCGAGTGCGTGCGGCGACGCTGAAAGGCCAGCAGGTGGTTGAAGGCCTGGGCGAGCCGGCCGATCTCGTCCTGACGACGAGTCAGGGGGGCCGGCACCCGGGTGTCCTCCTCGAAGCGTACCCGGTCGGTGAGTCGCGCCAGCTGGCGCAATGGCCGCAGCACGATCATCTCGAGCAGCAACAGCACCACCAGCACCACGAGCACGACCAGCGCCAGGGTCCAGTAGAGGGCGAAGCGGAAGGTGCCGAGGGATGTCTGGAAGGCGTCCCGGGGCAGGGTGGCCTGCAGCTGGATGGCATGTCCGGCCGGCGAGGCGGCGAGGCGGCGAGGCGGCGGGTGGCGAGCATGTCATCGTCACTCCGTCGCACCAGCAGCGGCGGGTCGGCATCCGCGGCGTCACTGGCCGGCGTCGCCGTGAAGGCGATCCCCGTGCTGGCTTTCAGGCGAACGAGCCAGGTGGCGTTCATGCCGCGCGCCATGGCCAGCCAGCCTGCCGGCGGCCCGCTGCCGTCGCTCTTCAGCACCGGCCAGGCGCTGACCATGCTCAGCGTGGGCCAGGCATGCAGCCAGGTATGGCGGGTGTGGGCGCGCTCCCGGGCGACATGGCGCTGCATCGAGGCAACCAGCGGCGCGGCCCAGCGGCAGGCGCCGGTGGGTGCCGTGCAGATCGTGTAGTCGCCGGTGTCGGGGTCGATCCCGGCCACGCGGTACGGCCGGTAGGCGGTGTCCAGGAACACGACCAGGCGCAGGTTGGCATCGTCGAAGAGCTGCCCGTTGGTCAGGTTGCTGCTGGGGTAGTCGGGATAGCGCCCGCGCAGGAAGGCGTAGCTGTCGTCCCAGACCGCCCAGTCCTTGTTGAGCAGGCTCAGGTGGCCCAGTTCATTGTCGATGGCCCTTTGTATCCGGTCCAGCTCCTGGCTGGCATAGAGGCGCTCGTCCTCGAGCAGGGCCGGCAGGACCAGCAGCCTCGCGATCAGGGCCAGGGCCGCCAGGGCCATGAGCAGGGTGATGCCCAGGGCCAGGAAGAAGCGATAGCGCAACGAGGCGAGAAAACGAGGCATGGCATTCTTGATGTTGTGGCGACGGAAAGAGCGTGGGCGAGATCGTGTAGGAGATCGCTTACACGCCTTGGCGAGCTATCGGCCAGGCCCACAGAATATTTAGCACTTTCCTGGCCGGTCGATGATTGCTGACGTTCAGCTGCCCAGTTGCTGCAGGAATCGCCCCCATGCCGTGGGGTCGATGAGCAGGGTGATCACGATGCCGCCCAGGGCGCCGCCCAGGTGAGCCTCATGGGCCAGGCCGCCCTGCCGGCCTGGCTGGCGCTGGCGCATGGCGTACATCGACAGCGCCACGAAGCCGATCGCGAACAGCAGGGCGGGTATCGGAATGGCGAAGAACAGGTACAGCGGCTGGAACGGCGCATACAGGCAGAAGGCGAAGACCAGCCCGGTAATCGCGCCGGAGGCGCCCACCGCCATGTAGTGCGGGTTGGCGCGCTGGAGCAGCAGCGTCAGCCCCTGCGCGGCGGCGTCGGCGCCGAGGTAGAGGATCAGATAGCGCAGCGGGCCCAGGTAGCGCTCCAGAACGGGCCCGAAGAAATACAGCGTGAGCATGTTGATCAGCAGGTGCGCCCCGTTGGCGTGCAGGAAGCCGGCCGTGAGCAGGCGGTAGTATTCGTGGTGATGCAGGATGCGCGTCGGGCGCAGGGCCAGGGCGACCAGCCAAGCCGGCCGGCGCTGCAGGACGTAGAGGCTGAAGACCACGTTGATCAGCAGCAGCGACAACGTGACGGGCGTTTGCATCAGATCGGTCATGCCGGGCCTCGAGGCAGGGGCTGGGATATCAGCGTCCGACGATACCGCAACGGCGACGCGCTTGCCGAACCCGGGGCCGGTTGCCGTGCAACCTCTCGCCGGGATGCGGGTCATAAATCACAGACGTGACGACTCATCTGCCACCCGGAGGCCCATCATGCTCGAGGCGATTCAACAGTTCTTCCAGCGTGCCCTGGCCGTGCCCGAGGGGAGCGATTCGCGCCGCCATCGGCTGACGCTGGAGCTGGCCACGGCGGCCCTGCTGTGCGAGATCGTGCGGGCCGACCATCACGACGACGCCAGCGAGCTCGAGGCCCTGCACGGCATGCTCAAGGCACGTTTCGCCCTGACCGACGAGGCGGTCGACGAGCTGATGACGCTGGCCCGTGCCGAGGCCGAGCAGGCCGTGGATCACTTTCAGTTCGTGCATCTGGTCAACGCGCACTACGGCTACGCGGACAAGGTCGAGCTGGTCGAGCTGATGTGGCGGCTGGCCTATGCCGATGCGTCGCTGGACGCGCACGAGGAGCACCGCATCCGCAAGCTCGCCGACCTGCTGTTCGTGCGCCACAGCGACTTCATCCACGCCAAGGTGAGGGTGCAGCGGGAGCAGGGCATCACCGTACTCTAGGCCGACTCAGGGGGCCTGATACCAGTGCCGCCCGGCCCGGGCGCTGCGTTCCAGCTCGGCGATCACCTGGGCGCCCAGCAGCAGGATGATGGCGCCGATCTCCAGGCCCAGCAGCACCACGATCAGGGTGGCCAGCGAGCCGTAGACGGCGTTGACGTAGGAGAGGTTGGCGAAGTAGTAGCCCAGCCCCAGGCGCACCAGCTCCCACAGCAGGGCCGCGACGAAGCCGCCGATCAGCGCGCGCTGCATGGCGATGCGGACCACCGGCATGACCTTGTAGATGGCGCTGAACAGCCCGAACATGCCGACGAAGCTCAGCAGGTTCAGCGTCACCTTGGCGAACAGCGCCGACGGCAGCTCCACGTCCAGCAGCAGCACCAGCAGCTGGTTGACGGCATCCCCCATGGCGACCAGCAGGGTCAGCGCCAGCAGGCCGGCGCCCAGCACCAGCATGAAGGCATAGGGCAGCAGCGCCGAGACCCAGAAGCGCCGCTTGTGCGGGTTGTCGGGCTGGTGAAAGATCAGGGCGATCGAGTCCTCGAGCATGCGAAAGGCGAACGAGCTGAAGAACAGCAGTACCAGGGTGCCGACCAGGCCGACCAGATCCCGCGAATCCACCAGGGTACGGACCGAATCGAGGATGACGTCGGCGTGAGTCGGCGCCAGATGCTGAGCCTGGATGGCGATGATCCCCAGCAGACGCTGCTCGCTGACCACATGGGTCAGCAGCACGCACAGCAGGGCGAACAGCGGAATCGTCGAAAGCAGCACGTTGTAGCCGACACCCCCGGCGAGCAGGATGCCGCGATTGGCGAAGAAGGCTTTCAGGACTCGGGTCGAGAAGTGCCAGAGACGAGGGATGAGGACCAGACGTGGCATGGCGGCTCCCGCAGGCGGTCGTCGTTTCGGGCGTCGTCGCGCCGCGTGCCGACAGTATCCGTCAAAGCCCAGGCCTTCACCAAGCCCCGTACCGGCGAGTGCGGCTTCGGCCGGGCGCGGTGGTGAGCGTTGCCGCACTTGCGTAGAGTGGGGCGTTTCCCGCTACCGGCCTTTTACCATGACTCTGGACGCCTTTCTCGACACCCTTCGCCATCGGCCCGAGCGCCTGACCTTCCGCGACACCCTGGCGGTGATCGACCGCTACTACCTTGTCACCCCGGTGGGGTTTCGCAACGGCGAAGTCATCAATCGCCCCGGCGAGAATGCCGGCTCCTGCCGGGTGCTGGCCTTCGCGCGACGTCATGGCCTCGATGTCGAACAGACCCTGCATTGCTTTGGCGAGGTCTATCGTGATGAGGTGCTGGGCGATCCGCAGGGCACCGGCCATCGCAACATCCGGGAGTTCCGGCGTGTCGGCTGGGCCGGCGTCACCTTCGAGGGCGAGCCGCTGGTGCCCCGAGACATCTCGGCCGAGGCATGACGGGTATCGTCGGCCGTTCGTTGCCGGCGAATTCCCCACGGCTCTCCCGCCATCCATGAGGTCTGCAACATGCTGTACATTTCCCGGCAGGTCAGCCTGCCCGACGACGAGATCGAGCTGCAGGCGGTCCGTGCCCAGGGGGCGGGCGGCCAGAACGTCAATAAGGTAGCCTCGGCGGTGCATCTGCGCTTCGACATCCCCGCTTCGTCGCTGCCGGACAGCTACAAGGAGCGCCTGCTGGCGCTGCGCGATCGGCGGATCACGCGGGATGGCGTGCTGATCATCAAGGCGCAGCGCCATCGCACTCAGGAACAGAACCGCGAGGATGCCCTGGAACGACTACAGACGCTGATTCGCAGCGTCGCGCAGCCCGCCAAGAAGCGTGTTCCCACCAAGCCAACTCGGGCTTCGCGCCGGCGCCGGCTCGACGCCAAGGCCCGCAAGGGGCAGCGCAAGGCGCTGCGCGGCAAGGTCGGGCACTGAGTTTTTCGGACTAGACAAAAAGTCGCAATGAATTTTCAAGATGCTGATTGCAAGGAACTTTTTCTGTGGCTGCGGAGGGTGGCGGGGTGCCGATGATGGATTTCGTCTTGCTCGGCGGGCAGCATCGGGTCATGGTGGTGGGCCCGTTTCGATCGTCAGGAGACAGCCATGGCAGAACCCTCTTCGAATCAGCCGGACCAGTCGCCCCGCAGCCCGTTCAAGGATGTCCGGGTCCAGGTGATCAGCGCCGTTGCGGTCGTCGCGGTGATTACCGCCGTCTATGTCGCTTCCAGCGCCAGTTCGCAGCGGTCGAGCTGGGAAGAAAAGCGCAGCGAACTGCAGACGCGCATCGATCAGCTGACCGAGGACAAGCAGGCGCTGGAGCAGCGCAATGCCGACTTCGAGAAGGCCTATGACAGTGTCGAGCAGGCGCAGAAGGCTCGCGACGACCTGCAGACACAGAACAATCAGGCTCAGTCGCAACTCGATGCCCTGCAGACGCAGATCAATGACGCCAAGCAGCAACTGGGCGAGCGTCAGGATCAGCTCGATACTCGCAATCAGCAGATCCAGGCGCTTCAGGCGCGCATCGAGCAGACCCAGGCCAAGCGCGAGGATCTCGATGGTCAGGTCAAGTCCGCCCAGAAGACGCTCGACCAGGCGCGCAGCGAACTGAAGCAGGTTCAGGAAAAGACCGCGGAGGTCGAAGGGCAGCACGCGACCCTGCAGAAGAAGGTCGAATCCGGTCAGGAGCGGCTCAAGCAGCTCGACAAGCAGATCACCTCGCGTGAATCGGAGTTGGCCGAGCTCCAGGGCCAGACCGCCCAGGCCAAGGAAAATCTCGACCAGGCGCGTCAGGCCGTGGCGGAGGCCCGCCAGCGTCATGAGACGCTGACCAAGCAGGTCCAGGCTGCCGAGCAGCGTCTCGCGGACGTGACCGATCAGCTGCAGACCCGTACCCAGCGCCTGGCCGCGCTCAAGGCGCACCTGACGCAGGTACAGCAGGAACTGTCGGCCATCGCCGGCATGCAGGAGACCCTCAAGAAGCTGGGGGCCAGCGTCGATGCCGATAACGGCACGGCCGCGGCGGCTGGCGCGCCCAGTGAGTCGGGGGATCAGGCCGACACGGCGAAGCCGGATGCCGCTGCCGCAGGCGCGGACAAGACGGCGTCGGACCAGGCCGGCAAGGCGGATGCATCCGCCGCTTCGAAGCAGGCCGGTACATCGGGCCAGGCCGGTACATCGGGCCAGGCCGGTACATCGGACAAGGCCGGTACATCGGACAAGGCCGGTACATCGGACAAGGCCGGTACATCGGACAAGGCCGACGCGCCGAAGAAGGCCGATGCCCCGCAAAAGGCTGACGAGCCGAGCAAGACGGATGAGTCGAACAAGCCCTCCGACGGCAGCGACGAGCCCTCGAATGCCGGGTCCGACAAGCAGTCGGACTCGCGTGCCACCGAGTCCACCACCACCGCCTGATCGGGCGAGGAACGGGGCCGCAGGGCCCTTTCTGAAAGGCCGGGGCATGCCCCCGGCCTTTTGCGTTTCAGGCACGAACGTGAAGTCGTTGCGAGGTTGGCGAGCCCCGCGGCGAGGCGACTAGAGTGAAGGCGCCAATATCGCTGCAATGGGATCGTATCGATGGATCATTCGACATATCGCCGCCAGCTCGAGCCACTGGCCGGCAGCGAGTGCGTGTTTCCCGAAACGGAGTTCGAGCGCCGCTGCGAGGCCGTGCGTGAGGCCATGCAGGCCTCGGCGCTGGATGCGCTGCTGCTGACCGCGCCGGCGGACATCTTCTACCTGACGGGGTACAGCACCTTCGAGGTCTCCGTGCATGCGGCGCTGCTGGTTACACAGGAGCGGCTGACGCTGCAGGTGCCGTCGATCGAGGTGGGTCCGGCCGTGACCACGACACGCGTCGACGACATCTGCAGTTATCGCTGGGAGAATCTCGACGAGGTGATCGAGCCGCTGGCCGAGCGTCTGGCGGGCGTGGCGCGCCTGGGCGTCGATCCCTGGCAGGGCAGCCTGCGCCAGGGTGTGATGGCGGCCCTGAAAGAGCGTTTGCCGACGATGGCGCTGGCCGATGCCGGCTCGCTGCTTGCCGGGGTGAAGATCGTCAAGTCGCCGCTCGAGCTCGACTGCCTCGCCGCCAGCGCCCGGATCACCGGTGCCGGGATCGCGGCGGCCGCCGATGCGGTGGCGGATGGGGCGACCGACAGCGATATCGCCGCGGCGGGCGCGCAGGCCCTGCACGAGGCCGGCAGCGAGTTCATGAGCATGCAGCCCATCGTGGTCGGTGGCGTAAGCAGTAGCGTCGGCCACCTGAATCACCGGCGCCGGCCCATCGCCGCCGATGAGCCGGTGTTCATGGAGTTCGGCTCGGCGTGGAACCGCTACACCGCCCCCATGATGCGCACCGTCGTGGCCGGGCGGCCCAGCGCACGCATGCAGGAAGTCTTCGATACCTGCCGCCGCATCAATGACGTCCTGCTTTCGGCGATGCGCCCCGGCCAGACCTTCGACAGCGCCGCCTGGGCGGCGGAGCGGGCGCTGGCGCCACTGAGCGATGCCGCCTACTTTTCCGGGGTCTTCGGCTACACCGTCGGTGGGCAGTTTCCGCCGTCCTGGGTCGAGGGCTCGGGGTTCATCGCGCGCGGCCAGCAGCGAGAGTTCGCGCCCGACATGGTCTTCCACCTGCCGCTGTGTTTGCGCCTGCCCGGCCAGTGGGGCATCGGTTGCAGCGACACGGTGCGTATCACGTCGGATGGCGCCGAGCCCCTGACCGCCAATCCCTGGTCGCTGACGGTTGAGTCGATGGCGTGAATGGTTGAGCACCGCGCTTGGTTATGGCCCGTGGTCGCGGGTTATACTGGCGCCACACGACGCCCCGCGAAGGGCGTCGGGCAAACCAATCAAGGAGTCAACCGTGATCGAGGGAGTCAAGCACATCGTTGCCGTGGCCTCCGGCAAGGGCGGGGTCGGCAAGTCCACGGTGACGGCCAACCTGGCACTGGCCATGGCGGCCGAGGGCTACCGAGTAGGTCTGCTGGATGCCGATATTTACGGCCCCAGCCAGGCGCAGATGTTGGGAATTGCGCCGGGCACGCGACCCGAGGTGGTCGGTGAAAACAGTTTCAAGCCGATCATGGCTCACGGCATCCAGGCCATGTCGATGGCGCTGATGGTGGATATCTCCGAACCGATGGTCTGGCGCGGCCCCATGGTCGCCGGTGCTTTCCAGCAGCTGCTCAACCAGACCGTATGGGATGACGTCGACTATCTGTTCATCGACATGCCGCCGGGCACCGGCGACATCCAGCTTACGCTCGCCCAGAAGGTACCGGTGGACGGGGCGGTGATCGTCACCACGCCCCAGGACATCGCGCTGCTCGACGCGCGCAAGGGCATCGAGATGTTCCGCAAGGTCAACGTGCCGGTGCTCGGCGTGGTGGAGAACATGAGCCTGCACGTCTGCTCGAACTGCGGTCACAGCGAGCCGATCTTCGGCGCCGGCGGCGGCGAGCGCATCGCCGAGCAGTACGAGACCAAGCTGCTCGGCCAGCTGCCGCTGACCCTGGGCATTCGTGAGCAGGCCGACGGCGGTCGCCCGACCGTGGTGGCCGAGCCCGACAGCGAGGTGACCGCCACCTTCCGGCAGGTAGCGACGGCGGTGGTCGACGGGATCGCCGGTCAGGCCGAGGAAGGGCCGAACATTTCCTTCGGCGACTGAGGCTGGGGCAATCGCCATTATTTCCGGCAAGGGGCGCCGGGGACAGGTCGCTGAGGGGGTCCTGCGCCATGGATGGCGTAGGTAGCGCCCAAGGAGGGGTTCATAGCGCCCACTCGCAGACCTGTCGACGGGTCAGCCCCTGGTAGCAACATAAATGGTAATACCCTTGCGGAGACGGCATGGCTTTCGCCGCGCCGACGGGGCCGTTATGATAACGGCCCCGTTTTTTCGCCCGGGCTTCGATGAGTGAGGCCGCGGCGACCGAGAGAGTGCAAGGACTTCCCGATGAGCATCAAATCCGACAAGTGGATCCGCCGCATGGCCGAGCAGGAAGGCATGATCGAGCCGTTCGAGTTCGATCAGGTTCGCCATGTCAACGGCCAGCGGGTGATCTCCTACGGGACGTCCAGCTACGGGTACGATGTGCGCTGTGCCGACGAGTTCAAGGTGTTCACCAATATCCATTCGGCGGTGGTGGACCCGAAAGGGTTCGACGAGAAGAGCTTCGTCGACATCAAGGGCGATGTCTGCGTGATTCCGCCCAACTCCTTCGCGCTGGCCCGGACCGTCGAGTACTTTCGCATTCCGCGCAGCGTGCTGACCATCTGCCTGGGCAAGTCGACCTATGCGCGTTGCGGGATCATCGTCAACGTCACGCCGCTCGAGCCCGAGTGGGAAGGTCACGTGACGCTCGAGTTCTCCAACACCACCAACCTGCCGGCGCGGATCTATGCCAACGAGGGCGTGGCACAGATGCTGTTCCTCGAGTCCGACGAGGAGTGCGCGATCTCCTACAAGGATCGCGGCGGCAAGTACATGGGGCAGAGAGGCGTGACCCTGCCGCGGACCTGAAAAAGCGTCGATTTGCTGCTGCGCTTGACATCCTGGCCTCCGGCGGTACTCAAAATCCTCGTGTAGGAAGCTACACTCCGGTTTTTGCGCTCCGGCGGTAGCCAGCCTGCCATCGCTCGCTACGCAAATCACCAGCTTTTTGGGGATGCTTGAAGCAACGAAGCGTCAAAAGCAACACAGCCCCGCCGGCTACCCGGCGGGGCTGTGTTGCTTTCGGGGCGGGCGGAGGCGTCGGTTACTCCTCGATATCCTCGTCCAGTTCCTCGGCGGCGTCCGCGTGGGAGAGCCGCATGCCCTGCGGCGGCAGCGGCACGCCGTCGAGCGTCGGCCCGTCGGTACCGAGCTGGAGGCGCCCCTCGAGAAACCAGCGCACGGCGATCGGGTAGATCAGGTGCTCGCGGGCGTGGATGCGCTCGATGATCGTCTCCTCGGTGTCGCCGGGACGAAGCTTCAGCACCGCCTGCATCACCACCGGGCCGCCGTCGAGCTCCTCGGTGACGAAGTGCACGCTGACGCCGTGCTCCTCGACGCCGTCGGCGAGCGCCCGGGCGTGGGTGTTCAGGCCCTGGTAGGCGGGCAGCAGCGAGGGGTGGATATTGAGCAGGCGGCCATGGAAGCGGTGCACGAACATCGGGGTGAGGATGCGCATGAAGCCGGCCAGCACCACCAGGTCGGGCTCGTGGCGCTCGATCACCTTGATCAGCGCGCCGTCGAAGGCCTCGCGGCTGTCGTACTCGCGGTGGGGCAGGGCGACTGCCTCGATGCCGGCGTCATGGGCGCGCTTGAGGCCGTAGGCGTCGGCCTTGTTGGAGATGACCGCGACGATCTCGCCGCCCAGTTCGCCGTAGGACTGGGCGTCGATCAGCGCCTGCAGATTGCTGCCGTTGCCCGAGATCAGCACCACCACCCGGCGTGGCTCGGCCGTCTCGGCGGTGAAGTCGTTGAGGGTGTCGGTGGTCGACTCGTCGCTCATGCCTCGAGATTCTCCAGTCGTACCTGTTCCTCGTCGCCCTCGCGGGAGACGATCTCGCCGAGGGTGACGACCTGCTCGCCGGCGCCCTCCAGATGGGCGCGGGCCGCCTCGGCCTGGGCCGCCGGCACCACCACGACCATGCCGATGCCGCAGTTGAGCACGCGGTACATCTCGCGCGCGGCGACGTTGCCCTTTTCCTGCAGCCAGTCGAAGACCGCGGGACGCTGCCAGGCGGTGACGTCGACACGCGCGGCGAGGGTCTCGGGCAGGACCCGCGGCAGGTTCTCGAGCAGGCCGCCGCCGGTGATGTGCGACAGGGCATGGACGGCGACGCCGCTTTCGCGGATCAGCGACAGCAGCGGCTTGACGTAGATGCGCGTCGGCGCGAGCAGGGCGTCGCCCAGCGGCCGGCCGTCGAGGTCGGCCTGCAGGTCGGCGTCGCTGACCTCGAGGATCTTGCGGATCAGCGAGTAGCCGTTGGAATGCGGCCCGGAAGAGACCAGGCCGAGCAGCACGTCGCCTTCGCCGACCCGGCTGCCGTCGAGGATCTCGGACTTCTCGACCACGCCGACGCAGAAGCCGGCCAGATCGTAGTCGCTGCCCTCGTACATGCCCGGCATCTCGGCGGTCTCGCCGCCCACCAGCGCGCAGCCGGCCTGCAGGCAGCCCTCGCCGATGCCGCTCACCACGTCGGTGGCGATGTCGACATCCAGCTTGCCCGTGGCATAGTAGTCGAGGAACTGCAGCGGCTCGGCGCCGGCCACCACCAGGTCGTTGACGCACATCGCCACCAGATCGATGCCGATGGTGTCGTGACGCCCCAGGTCCATGGCCAGGCGCAGCTTGGTGCCCACGCCGTCGGTGCCGGTGACCAGCACCGGCTGGCGGTAGCCGGCGGGCAGCTCGCACAGGGCGCCGAAGCCGCCCAGGCCGCCCATCACCTCGGGGCGATGGGTGCGCCTGGCGACTCCCTTGATGCGTTCCACCAGGGCGTTGCCGGCATCGATGTCCACGCCGGCGTCCTTGTAGCTCAGGGAGGGGGGCTGTGATGGATCGGCGTCGCTGCGGGTCATGGCGTGTCCTGTCGAAGTGACCTAGAGGTGAAAGCGCGCGCATTGTAGCATCGCGCCTGCCGGGGTGCATCGGCAGGCGCGGTTCCCGTCAACGGCTTGCAAGGACGAGACATGACACGTCAACACATCTGGATACTGCTGGGCCTGGCGGCCGTGCTGTGGCTGCTGGTGCTGCTCGAGCCGATCCTGATGCCGTTCTTCATCAGCATGATTCTTGCCTACCTGGGCGACCCGCTGACCGACTGGCTGGAAGCCCGCGGGCTGTCGCGGCGGCTGGCGGTGAGCGTGGTGTTCCTGGTGCTGTCGCTGGCCCTGGGGCTGGCCGTGCTGGTGATGGTACCGCTGCTCGGCCGGCAGCTCGGTCAGCTGATCGACGCCCTGCCGGCGATCTTCAACTGGGTGCAGGGCACCGTGCTGCCCTGGGTGCGCGAGGTCTCGGGCATCGACCTCAGTACCGACTTCGAGTCCCTGCGCCAGGCGCTGATGGCCAACTGGAAGGAAACCGGCACCTTCGCCGCGGGCCTGCTGGCGCGGGTGTCCCGCTCGGGGCTGGCCCTGGCGCTGTGGGTCGCCAACCTGGCGCTGATTCCGGTGGTGACCTTCTACCTGCTGCTCGACTGGGACCGCATCAAGGCCCAGGTGCGCGATCTGCTGCCGCGGCGGCTGGAGCCGACGGTGACGCGGCTGGCCCTGGAGTGCGACGAGGTACTGTCGGCCTTTCTGCGCGGCCAGCTGCTGGTGATGCTGAGCCTCGGCATCGTCTACGCGGTGGGGCTGACGCTGGCGGGCATCCAGTTCGGCGTGCTGATCGGCCTGCTGGCCGGGCTGGCGAGCATCGTCCCTTATCTGGGAGTGATCGTGGGGCTGGCCGTGGCGGCACTGGTGGCCTTCTTCCAGTACGGGGATCTCGTCCACCTGCTGGGCGTGGGGGCGATCTTCGCGGTAGGCCAGATTCTCGAGGGCGTCGTGCTCCAGCCGCTGCTGCTCGGCGACAAGATCGGCCTGCATCCGGTGGCGGTGATCTTCGCCGTGATGGCGGGGGGGCAGCTGTTCGGTTTCACCGGGGTGCTGCTGGCCCTGCCGGTGGCGGCGGTGATCATGGTAGTATTGCGCCATCTGCACGAACGCTATAAAAACAGTCAGTTATATGACGCCGGTGCACACCTGCCGGATAACGGAGACGACGCATGAGCACGGGGCCGGCGCAGCTGCCACTGGGCGTGGGGCTGCGTGACGATGCAACCTTCGCCAACTTCCTGCCGGGTGACAACGCGGCACCGGTGGGCCGATTGCGTGCCCAGCTCGATGACGACGGGGAAGCCTTCATCTATCTGTGGGGCGGCGAGGGCTCGGGGCGCAGCCACCTGCTGCAGGCGGCCTGCCACGAGGCCGGCGCCCGGGACAAGCGCGCGCTCTACCTGCCCCTCGACGATCTTGGGCACTTTCCGCCGCACATGCTCGAGGACATCGAGCGGCTCGACCTGCTGGCGATCGACGATCTCGACCTCGTCATCGGGCGCCGGCGCTGGGAAGAGGGCCTGTTCCACGCCTTCAACCGGCTGCGCGATGCCGGCAAGCGCCTGGTCATCGGCGCTGCCGCGGCCCCGCGTCAGTTGCCCGTGCAGCTCCCCGACCTGGCGTCGCGCCTGACCTGGGGCGTGACCTTCCATCTGCATCGGCTCGACGATACCCAGCGTCTCGAGGCGCTGCAGCTGCGCGCCCGGGGGCGGGGCATGCAGCTGCCCGACGAGGTGGCGCGCTACATCCTGCACCGGGGTCCACGCCACTTGAACGAGCTGTTCGCCACCCTCGAGCGGCTCGACCGCGCCTCGCTGTCCGCGCAGCGCAAGCTGACCATCCCCTTTGTCAAGCAGGCCCTCGACTGGTAAGACTCACTCGCCGTTGAGTGTCGCCAGTACCCGTCGCGCGCCGCCGTGCTCGCGATGTTCGCCGAGCCAGATTCCCTGCCAGGTGCCCAGTGCCGGCCGGCCGTCGCGAATCGCCAGCGTCAGCTGGGTGCCGAACAGGCTGGCCAGTACGTGGGCGGGCATGTCGTCGTCGCCTTCCAGCGTGTGCCTCAGGCCGGAAAGGTTCGCCGGGGCCAGGCGGTCGGCGAACAGCGCCATGTCATGACGCACGTCCGGATCGGCGCTCTCGTTGAGGGTCAGCGAGGCGGAGGTGTGCAGCAGCTGCAGGTGCAGCAGGCCGACGCGCAGCTCGGCGATCTCGGGCAGGGCCTCGACGAGGGCATCGGTGATGCGGTGAAAGCCGCGCGGGTGGGCGGGCAGGGTCACGGTCTGCTGGTGCCACATGGTGGGGCTCCCTGGGGTAGGGTGTGTGCGTGATGCCGTCGCCCGGCATGAGCGGGCCGGATGGCGGCCTGAAGGCCGGGGCATGGCGCCGGGCTATCCTGCCGATTCGGGAGGATGATTGGCGTCCACCCCGTGGATATCGCCACACTGTACCAAGGATGCCAGGCAATGAATCAGGAGGATGACATGAGCGAGACTCGCATCGAGCGCGACAGCATGGGCGAGCTGGAAGTGCCGGCCAGCGCCCTGTACGGCGCCCAGACCCAGCGCGCCGTGAACAACTTTCCGGTCAGCGGCCAACCGATGCCGGAGGCCTTCATCCGGGCCGTGGCGCGCATCAAGCAGGCCGCCGCCCGCGTCAATCGTGAACTGGGGCTGCTCGATGACGCGCGCGCCGAGGCCATCGATACGGCCGCCCAGGCGCTGATCGACGGTGAGCATGCCGACCAGTTCCCGATCGACGTCTTCCAGACCGGCTCCGGTACCTCGTCGAACATGAACGTCAACGAGGTGATCGCCCACCTCGCCTCGCGGGACGATCTCGAGGTCGGCCCCAACGATCACGTCAACATGGGCCAGTCGAGCAACGATGTGGTGCCGACGGCGATTCATCTGGCGGCGGCGCTGACGGTCAAGGAGCACCTGCAGCCGGCCATGACGTATCTGAAGGCGACCATCGAGCGCAAGGCCGACGCGCTCGACGACGTGGTCAAGACCGGCCGCACGCACCTGATGGATGCCATGCCGGTGCGCATGAGCCAGGAACTGGGCGGCTGGGCGAGCCAGGTCGGTCAGGCGATCGAGCGCCTGGAGGACGGCCTCGGGCGCGTCTCGCGCCTGGCCCTGGGGGGCACGGCCGTGGGCACCGGCATCAATGCTCACCCCGAGTTCGCCGCGAAGGTGGCCGAGCGGCTGGCGGCCGAGACCCATCTGCCGCTGCGCCCCAACGACAGCTTCTTCGCCAGCCTGGGCGGGCAGGACGCCGCGGTGGAGCTCTCGGGACATCTGCGCACCTACGCCTGCACGGTGATGAAGATCGCCAACGACCTGCGCTGGATGAACTCCGGGCCGCTGGCGGGGCTCGGCGAGATCGAGCTGGAGGCCCTGCAGCCGGGCAGCTCGATCATGCCGGGCAAGGTCAACCCGGTGATTCCCGAATCCGCTGCCCAGGTGGCCGCGCAGGTGATCGGCAACGACAGTGCCATCACCGTGGCCGGGCAGAGCGGCAACTTCCAGCTCAACGTGATGCTGCCGCTGATCGCCCGCAACCTGCTGGAGTCGATCACCCTGCTCGGCAACGTCAGCCGCCTGCTGGCCGACCGGGCCATCGCCACCTTCAATGTACGGCGCGACAACATCGAGGCGCCGTTGTCCCGCAACCCGATCCTGGTGACGGCGCTCAATTCGGTCATCGGCTATGACGCGGCGGCGCAGGTGGCAAAGAAGGCCTATCAGGCCGGACGGCCGATCATCGACGTCGCCGAGGAGGAGACCGACCTGTCCCGCGACGAACTCGAGACGCTGCTCGATCCGGCGCGACTGACCCGGGGCGGCGTGCCCGAGTGAGGGCCATGCCCGGCGTCGCCACGCCGGGCGTCGCTACGCCGGGCGTCGCCACGCCGGGCTCCGTCTGGCCTCAGGCCTCGCCGTCGCCCTCGCGACGGGCCTCGTGGATGGTCTCGTTGGCCTCCTGACGCTCTTCCCGGTCCGCCTCGGGCGTGTCGTTCTCGTCGGCACGCGCGGGGCGATAGCGGAAGGTGGCGATGATCGGGAAATGGTCCGAGCCGAACCGGGCCAGGCGGCGCATATCGGCCAGCGTGAAATGCTCGCTGACGAAGATGTGGTCGAGCGGCCAGCGCATCAGCGGGTACCTGGCGTGGAAGGTGCTGAACATGCCGCGCCCGCGCCGCGGGTCGAGCATGCCGCTGATGCGGCAGAAGCGCCGGGTGGTGCGTGACCAGGCCACGTCGTTGAGGTCGCCGAACAGCAGGGTGGGCTGTTCGTGCTGGTGAATCCCCTTGCCCACCAGCAGCAGTTCGCCGTCTCGCCACAGGGAGTCGTCGCTCTCGCCGGGGGCCGGCGGACGCGGGTGCACGGCATGCAGGCGCAGGCGGGTGCCACAGGGCATCGGCAGCCAGGCGTGGATCGAGGGAATGTCGCTCTGGATCAGCCACTTGACCTCGACATCCTCCAGTGGCCGTCGGGAAAACAGGTGCATGCCGTAGAGGTTGTCCAGCGGGATCTTGACGCTGTGAGGCCAGCCCTCGTCCAGCGCGCGGCTCAGCTGTTCGCCCCACCAGGCATCGGATTCCAGGGTCAACACCAGATCCGGTTGCTCGGCGTGGATCTGACGTGTCAGGTCGTCCGCGTTGCGGTTGTCGGTCAGCACGTTGGCGACCATCAGGGTCAGCTGGGCCTGCTCCGTGTCGTCGTCGGCATCGATGACCTGCTTGCGCCACAGCGGCGTCCAGGGCAGCACATGGGCGAGCTGGACGAGCATGACCAGCAGGCAGCCCAGCACGACCCCGACCTGCCAGGTGCCGGAGCCCCAGAGCAGCGCCAGCGCTCCCGTGAGCAGCGCCAGGCCGGCCAGCTGCAGGCGGGGAAAGTCGAAGCCGCGCACCCACCAGACACGCAGCGGCAGCAGGGGCATAAGGGTTGACAGCACCAGCAGCGCTGCGGCGACGGCCAGGCCGATATCGATCATGACGAGTTCCCGGGACGGGCCACGCCCTCTAGGCGTGACGTGATTGAGTCTCCATCAATAACATGAACGCCGCATCGGCACGAGCCGTCAGGTGATGGGCATGCGGGGCTGACTACGTTCGCGCAGATATTCCGCCAGGCGCTCGCGCTGGGCGGCGTTCAGGCGCAGGTAGAGCTTGCTGCGACGCCGCAGCAGGTCATCGGCGTCGACAGCCCATTCCTGATCCACAAGGTAGTCCACTTCGCAGGCGGTGAGCCCGGCGCCGAAATGCTCGCCAAGGTCGGCCTCGCTGGTGCAGCCGTCGAGGAAGCGCCGGCACAGCGTGCCGTAGCTGCGGGTGAAGCGCCAGGCGCGTGCCTCGCCGAGAAACGGGTAGTCGTGCAGCAGGCGGGCCTGAAAGGCCTCCGGAGCGTCGAAGTCACCGCCGGGCAGCGGTGTCTCGGCGGTCCAGGAGCGCCCGGCCTGGGGTAGATGCGGCGCCAAGCTACTCAGGGCGGCTTCGGCCAGCTTGCGATAGGTGGTGATCTTGCCGCCGTAGACCGACAGCAGGGGGGCGCCGGACTCGTCCAGGTCCAGGGTGTAGTCCCGGGTCATGGCCGATGGGTCGGCGGACTCGTCATCACACAGCGGCCGCACGCCCGAGAAGTGAGCCACGATGTCGTCACGGTCGAGTGTGCGCGAGAAGTGCGCATTGACGACCTCCAGCAGGTAGTCGATCTCCGCTTCGCCGACCGTGACCGTCGCCGGGTCGCCGCGATAGCGTACGTCGGTGGTGCCGACCAGGCTGAAGTCCTGTTCGTAGGGCAGCACGAAGACGATGCGTCCGTCCCGGTTCTGCAGGATGTAGGCGCGTTCGTCGGTGTTCAGGCGCGGCACGATGAGATGGCTTCCCTGGATCATGCGGATGCCGTAGCGCGGCCGGTGCTCGGTGCGCTGGCGCAGGAAGCTTTCCACCCAGGGGCCGGCGGCGTTGACCAGGGTTCTTGCCCGGCATTCGCTGCGGCGACCGTCGCGGCTGTCTTCCAGTGTGAGCTGCCAGTGACCGTCGACCTCGCGGGCTGACACGCAGCGCGTGCGCACGTGAATGTCGGCGCCGTTCTCGCGGGCCTGCAGGGCGTTGAGCACAACCAGCCGGGCGTCATCCACCCAGCAATCGGAATATTCGAAGCCACGGGTGATGTGTGGCTGCAGGGGGCTGGTGGCGTCGAAGCGCAGCGAGCGCGAGGCCGGCAGGCTGTCGCGATGGCCGAGATGGTCGTAGAGAAACAGCCCGGTACGCAGCAGCCAGGCGGGCCGCAGGTGAGGGCGGTGGGGCAGGATGAAGCGCAGCGGCCAGATGATGTGCGGTGCCTTGCCGAGCAGGATCTCGCGTTCGCGCAGAGCCTCGCGCACCAGGCGAAACTCGCGGTGCTCGAGGTAGCGCAGCCCGCCATGGATGAGCTTGCTGCTGGCCGAGGAGGTCGCCTGGGCCAGATCCCCCTGCTCGCACAGGGCGACCCGCAGGCCGCGTCCGGCGGCATCGTTGGCGATGCCCGTGCCGTTGATGCCGCCGCCGACGACGAACAGGTCGTAGAGAGGGAGGGATGACGTGCTGCCCATGCGTGGACTCCGCTGATTGCGTTCGTTGATGAAAGACAGAGTGCTTGTTTGTTTCGAAAACGAAAATAGTCTAATCGAAAACGAACATCAAGGTGCGCGCTCGTGCTGCCCGGTTTCTTCCGGGCGGCGATGCGGATCAGGCGTGCAGCGGGGCGGGTGTATTTCGGTGGGGAGTGGTGCCAGCGTCGGCCAGGTAGAGGCTGACGTCGTGGGCCTCCATCAGCGTCAGGATGCTCTCGGGTGGCTGTCGGTCGGTGAACAGGGCGTCGATCTGGGCGATGTTGCCCTGTCGAACCACGGCGTTGCGGCGGAACTTGGAATGATCGGCGGTCAGGTAGACCTGGCGGGAATTGTGGATGATCGCCTGGGCGACGCGCACCTCCTGGTAGTCGAATTCCAGCAGCGAGCCGTCATCGTCGATGCCGCTGATGCCGATGATGCCGAAGTCCACCTTGAACTGGTTGATGAAGTCGATGGTTGCCTCGCCGATGATGCCGCCGTCGCGGGAGCGCACCTGGCCGCCGGCGACGATCACGTTGAAGTCTTCCTTGTGCTGCAGGATGGCGGCCACGTTGAGGTTGTTGGTGATCACCTCGAGGCCGTGATGCGCGAGCAGGGCCTCGGCGACGATCTCGTTGCTGGTGCCGATGTTGATGAACAGCGAGGCATGATCGGGGACGTGGCTGGCCAGCAGGGCGGCGATGCGCCGCTTGGCGTCCAGATTGAGCGTCTTGCGGGTCTGGTAGGCAGTGTTGACGGTGCTGGACTCGAGCCCGGCGCCACCGTGGACGCGCCGGATCAGCCCGTCGTCGGCCAGGGCGTTGAGGTCGCGCCGAATGGTCTGGGGGGTGACGCCGAAGTCCCGGGTGAGCTGCTCGATGGAGGCATATCCCTGGCGCCTGACCAGGGCGACGATGGCGTCGTGGCGTTGCTGCTGGGTCATGGTAATCGCTGTCGGCAAGATGGGCGGGAGTCGGCGCCGCGGGCCGGCTCGTCAGACGCTATGGTATCAGGTGTGCGGCATGGCGAGAGAGGAACGTGAATGTTCTCTTGCGAAAGTCTAGTGGTGTGTCCGGTGGTGGGAAGCGAACATCGGTGCTTGTCCATCCGTTGTCATCGGGTCCGTTCATCGTCAGAAGGAGTTGTGCATCATGGCATCCTGCATCCTTGCCATCGACCAGGGGACGACCAGTTCCCGGGCCATACTGTTCGATCGCCACGGGCAGGTTCATGGCGTGGCTCAGGAGGCGTTCCCGCAGTCGTTTCCCCGGGATGGCTGGGTCGAGCATGATCCCGAGGCGATCTGGCAGTCGGTGCATCGGACCTGCCGTCAGGTGCTGGCTGATGCCAGCCTCCAGGCCGGTGATGTGGTAGCGGTGGGGCTGACCAATCAGCGCGAGACCACACTGGTCTGGGAGCGTGACAGCGGTCGCCCTGTCTATCCGGCGATCGTCTGGCAGGACCGGCGCACCGCCTCCCTGTGCCAGACGCTGAAAGAACAGGGGCACGATGCGCGGATTCGCGAGCGCACCGGCCTGCTGATCGATCCTTACTTCTCGGCGACCAAGCTGGCCTGGCTGCTCGACAGCATCGACGGACTGCGCGAGCGTGCCGAGCGCGGCGAACTGGCCTTCGGTACCATCGACAGTTTTCTGCTCTGGCGGCTGACCGGCGGCCGTGTGCACGCCACCGACGCCACCAACGCTTCGCGCACGGCGCTGTTCAACATTCACACTCAGCAGTGGGACGATGACCTGCTGGCGCTGTTCGACATCCCGCGCGCGTTGCTTCCCGAGGTGCGTGACTGCAGCGCCGACTTCGGCAGTGTCGACCCGACGGTGCTGGGCGCGCCGATCCCCATCGCTGGCGTGGCCGGTGACCAGCAGGCGGCGCTGGTCGGCCAGGCCTGCTTCTCGCCGGGCATGGCCAAGAGCACCTACGGTACCGGCTGTTTCATGGTTCTCAATACCGGCGATACGCCGGCGGTGTCGCGCAACCAGCTGTTGACCACCGTGGCCTATCGGCTCGAGGGCAAGACGACCTATGCGATGGAGGGCAGCATCTTCGTCGCCGGCGCGGCGATCCAGTGGCTGCGCGACGGCCTGGGTCTGCTTCGCGAGGCAGCCGATTCCGAGACGCTGGCGCGTGCCGCGCGGGCCGAGCACGGCGTTTATCTGGTGCCGGCGTTCACCGGGCTCGGCGCGCCGCACTGGGACCCCGGGGCGCGCGGTGCGATCCTCGGCCTGACCCGTGATACCGGCATCGGCGAGATCGTCGCCGCGGGGCTACAGTCGGTCTGCTATCAGACCCGTGATCTGCAGGCGTGCATGAGCGCCGATATCGCCACGACCGGCGACACGCTGCGCGTGGATGGCGGCATGGTGGGCAACGACTGGATGATGCAGTTTCTGGCCGACATGCTCGGCGTGACGGTGGAGCGTCCGCATGTGCTCGAGACCACGGCGCTGGGTGCGGCCTACCTCGCCGGCCTGCAGGTCGGCTGGTATCAGGGGCTCGATGATATTGCACGGCTGTGGCACGGCGAGCGCCGTTTTCAGCCGACGATGCCGGAAGCACAGCGCGAGCGGCTCTATCGCGGATGGCTGGATGCCGTGGCGCGGGTCAAGAGCGGCGAGGCGGGCTGACGCCGGTGAGGACGCCCAAGCGTTTGAGTTGGGCTGCATTTTTTCATCGAGACGGGCTTGCATTTTTCGGCGCTATCCGTAGAATACGCTTCCGTTGTCGGGGCACACGAACCGGCAAGTCGGCAGGACCGTAGCTCAGTTGGTTAGAGCGCCACGTTGACATCGTGGAGGTCAGCGGTTCAAATCCGCTCGGTCCTACCAAGCCGCTTTCGAGTGGCAATGTCGTGTGAAACTGCGTTTGCAGGACCGTAGCTCAGTTGGTTAGAGCGCCACGTTGACATCGTGGAGGTCAGCGGTTCAAATCCGCTCGGTCCTACCAGATTTCGAACGCCCGATTCCCTCAGGAGTCGGGCGTTTTCGCGTTCGTCTGATTCATGGCAGGTGCCTGTCGACGAAGCGCGTGATCTCCGTCAGCGCCTGCCGGGCCGCGGTCAGGCGCGGCGCGAATCCCACGAAGACATGCGGCATGTCGGGCCACAGGCTCAGCTTTACCGGGCTGCCGCTCTGGCTGGCCTGCTCGGCATAGCGACGGCTGTCATCGAGCAGCACTTCCGCCTCGCCGCACTGGATCAGTGTCGGCGGCAGGTTGCTCAGGTCGCCCTCGAGTGGCGAGACGCGAGGGTCGCTGACCGAGGCCGCGGGCGGCTCGCCCAGATAGAGCTGCGTGATCAGCGGCAACAGCGCGGGGTCGAGGATCGGCTCGACGTCGGCCTTGCGGTGCAGCGAATCGCTTTCCCAGCTCAGGTCGGTGGCCGGCGAGAAGGCGATGGCCGCGTCAGGGCGTCGTTGCCCCGTTGCGCCGAGTTCATTCAGGCAGGCCAGCACCAGGTTGCCGCCGGCACTGTCACCGGCGATCAGCAGGGGTGCGTCGCCGTGTTCGTCGGCCAGCCATGCCCAGGCATCGAGGCAGTCCTCGAGGCCGGCCGGGAACGGATGTTCCGGTGCCAGCCGGTAGTCGATGCTGATGACCTCGGCGCGGCAGGCCTGGGCGAGTCGGGCAGCCAGCGGGCGATGACTCGCCGCGCTGCCGGCCATCCAGCTGCCGCCGTGCACATAGAGCAGATAGCGCCCGGCGGTGCCCGGTGGCTCGTCCGGGCACAGGCGTTCGGCGGCGATGACCCGGCCGTCGCGGGCCGGGATCAGCAGCGGCTCGACGCGACAGCGAATCGTCAGAATGCTCGGGTCGGCGGCAAAGTAGCTCTCGAGCAGCCGCCGCTTGACGGTCAGGTCATTGCCGCTGGCCGTGTTCAGGCTCTTGAGGCGCTCGAAGTGGGCGAGCACGGCGTCCAGGCCTTCATGGTTCGCGCCGGGCGAGGTGGTCGTCATGGCTGTTCCCCGGGAGTCGGAAAGTGGCGTGATGGTCCGGGTTCAGCATGGCGGGTCCGGCCGATTCGGGCAATCGGTCGGGCGAGGAGGGGGGAATGCTGGCTTGGCGCACTCGGCGAGCTGCCGGCGACAGGTCGTCGAGGGAGCGCTGTGGACCCTTCCATGGGCGCTACCTCGGCCGCCCCTGGCGAGAACTCCCTCTTTGAACTGTCCTCAGGTGCCGCTCGGCACACAGCGCCGCGATAGACCGGCGAAATCAATCCAGGCGCGGTAGATCGCTGGCCGCCACGAACGTGTCGACCAGCCGTTCGATGCCGGCCTGGTCGGCGGCGCTGAAACGGGCCGGGCTCGGACTGTCGAGATCCAGCACGCCCCACAGCCGGCCGTCGACGATGATGGGCACCACCAGTTCGGAGCGTGAGGCGGCATCGCAGGCGATATGATCGGCCACGGCATGCACGTCATCGACGCGCTGGGTCGCGTGGCTGCGGGCTGCGGCGCCGCACACCCCCTTGTCGAAGGGAATCGGGTTGCAGGCCGGCTTGCCCTGGAAGGGGCCGAGCACCAGGGTCATCGGGCGACGGTGCAGGTAGAAACCGGCCCAGTTCAGCTCGCCGACCTCCTGCATCACGAAGGCGCAGGTCTGGGCGGCGTTGGTCAGCCAGTCGCGGGTGTCGAGCAGGGCTGCGAGCTGACGCTCGAGCAGGGCGTAGTCGGTCATGGAAGGCTCCTTGGAAATGACTCGGGCCGGCAAGGCCGGCCCGAGAAAACGGTGCGTGCGTGACGAGCGGTGGACTTATTTCCAGCCGGGCACCGCGCCGCCCTTGAACAGCTCGTCGGCCTTGTCGATCACCGCCTGGCTGTGATAGGCGTCGACCAGCTCCTGGATCGCCTCGCGGTCCTGGTCGCCTTCGCGCACCACGATCAGGTTGACGTAGGGCGACTCCGGGCCTTCCTTGATCAGGGCGTCATCCAGGCTCAGGCCGGCGGGCTGGGCGAAGGTGTTGTTGATGAACGCCATGTCGACGTCCGGCAGCACGCGGGGCAGCTGGGCGGCCTCGATCTCGCGGAACTCGAAGTCATGCGGGTTCTCGGCGATGTCGATCGGTGTCGCCTCGAGGTTGTTCGGGTCGTTGAGCGTGAGCAGGCCCTTGTTGTGCATCAGGATCAACGCCCGGCCCTCGTTCGACGGGTCGTTGGGCAGCGCGATGGTGGCGCCATCGGGCAGTGCGTCGATGCTGTCATACTTGTCGGAGTAGGCGCCGATCGGGTAGACGAAGGTGCGCCCGGCGATGGCGAACTTGTAGCCGCGATCGCGAACCATCGACTTCATGTACGGCTCGTGCTGATAGGCGTTGGCATCCAGACTGCCGTCGGCCAGGGCGGCGTTGGGCGTGACGTAGTCGGTGAACTCGACGATCTCCACGTCGAGGCCGTACTTGTCCTTGGCGATCTGCTTGGCGACCTTCATGACATCGGTTTCCGGACCGGCCACGGTGCCGACCTTGATGTGGTCGTCGGCGGCCTGGACGCTGCCGATCATGCCCAGGCCCAGCAGGGTGGCGCCCAGCGCCTTGGCGATTGCATGCTTCATGGTTGCGCTCCTTGTCTCGATTTGCGCGCTCGTTCCGCGCGTCATGTGCGAATTATAAGGCATAAACGCGGTATTTATAATTCTTTTCTGTTATTAATCCAATAGGCTTACTTGTGGTCGCTCCGGCGGACCAGGTAGTCGCCGAGCATCTGAAAGCCCTGTACCAGCACCACCAGGATGACCACGGTGATCAGCATGATGGTGGGATTGAAGCGGTTGTAGCCGTAGCGGATGCCCAGATCGCCGAGGCCGCCGCCGCCCACGGCGCCAGCCATCGCCGAATAGCTGATCAGGGTGACCACGGTGATGGTCAGGCCGGTGATGATGCCGCCGCGGGCCTCGGGCAGCAGCACCTTGGTGATGATCTGGTAGGGTGTGGCACCCATCGACTGGGCGGCCTCGACCAGCCCCGGCGGCACCTCGTTCAGCGCCCCCTCGACCAGCCGGGCGACAAACGGAATGGCGGCGATGGTCAATGGCACCGCGGCGGCGTTGGTACCGATCGAGCTGCCCACCAGGGCCCGCGTGAAGGGGATGATCGCCACCATCAGGATGATGAACGGGATCGAGCGGCCGATGTTGGTGACGATGCCCAGTACCCGGTTGGTCAGCGGTTGGGCGAGAATCTGCCCGGGACGGGTGACATAAAGCAGCACGCCCAGCGGCACGCCCAAAGCCGCCGCGATGAGGCCCGAGACGGCGACCATGTAGAGGGTGTCGAGCGTGGCTTCGAGAATCAGTTCAAGCATCGCGCTGGACATGGCCGAGCACCTCCACTTGCAGGTCGTGGGATTCGAGGTAGGCGAGCGCCTCGCGGGTCTTGTCGGCGGGGCCGATCAGTTCGGCGATCATCAGCCCCAGCGTGCGGTCCTGAATCGACTCCACCTTGGCTTCGAGGATGCTGACGTCGATGTTGCAATCCCGGGCCAGCCGCGACACCAGCGGCGTGGACACCGAGTCGCCGGTGAAGGCTAGACGTACCACCGGGTGGGTGTCGTCGCCGGGCTGGGCGGCGAGGCGGTCGACCAGTGCCTGTGGCGGCTCGAGCTCGAGGAAGGCGTTGAGAAACTCGCGCCCGAGGCGGGTCTGCGGGGCGGTGAAGAAGTCGCCGACGTCGGCTTCCTCCACCAGTTCGCCGGCGGAGATCAGGCTGACGCGATGGCAGATGGTCTTGACCACCTCCATCTCGTGGGTAATCAGCAGGATGGTCAGGCCCAGCTTGCGGTTGATGTCCTGCAGCAGCTCGAGGATCGACAGCGTCGTCTGCGGATCCAGCGCCGAGGTGGCCTCGTCGCACAGCAGCACCTTGGGGCGGCTGGCCAGAGCGCGGGCGATCGCCACGCGCTGCTTCTGGCCGCCGGAAAGCTGGGCCGGGTACATGTCCCGCTTGTCGGCCAGGCCGGTGAGCTCGAGCAGCGGCTCGACGCGCTCGCGAATCTCGCGCTTGGCGACGCCCATCAGCTCCAGGGGAAGGGCGACATTGGCGAACACGGTGCGCGACGACAGCAGGTTGAAATGCTGGAAGATCATGCCCATCCGGTGGCGGGCCCGGTTCAGGCTGGCGGCATCGAGCGCGGTGAGTTCCTCGCCGTCGACGAACACACGGCCGGTGGTGGGGCGCTCGAGCAGGTTGACGCAGCGGATCAGCGTCGACTTGCCGGCGCCGGACAGGCCGATGACGCCGTGAATGGCGCCTTGCGGGACGTGCAGATGCACGGGCTTGAGGGCGTGAATCGCCTGCTCGCCCGTGCCGTAGGTCTTGGAAACGTTGTCGAGAGTGATCATGGGCCAGGTCGTGTCGCGGCGCGATTGCCGGGCGGAGGGCGCTGCCGGGCGAAAAAAAGGCCACCCTGTCGGGTGGCCATCAACGCTGGACACACCCTTTTAGCTGCACTTTCCGCACAGCAGCCCGAGGGCTTCTGGCGGAGGCGCCCGCAAGCCGGGATCAAATCGGCGCCTGAAGAATATCCGCGAAATTTTATAGGGGTGGTCGAAACCCGTCAACGATTTCGGGATATGTCGCAAGGCAGGGTCGTCCCATGCAGGATATCTTGCTGTAAGGAGGTGCTTCTGTGAGAAGATCCTTGGCGGGATGGCCGGTGTGAATGACGGGCGGGGGCTGCGCTCGCCGTGGACGCGCCCATGTGGCGTTCACTAGACTGGCCGCTTCACTTCAGGGAGACGCAAGATGTTCACGGGTATCGTTCAGGGGACCGCGGAACTGGTGGCGGTGGAGGAAGCACAGGAATTCCGTACCCATGTGCTGGCCCTGCCGGCTGCACTGCGCGAGGGACTCGAGCTCGGCGCCTCGGTGGCGCACAACGGCTGCTGCCTGACGGTGACGGCGATCGACGGCGAGCGGGTGAGCTTCGACCTGATGCGCGAGACGCTGCGCTTGACCAACCTGGGCCAGCTGGCGGTCGGCGACCGCGTCAACGTCGAGCGGGCGGCGCGCTTCGGCGACGAGATCGGCGGGCATGCCATGTCGGGGCACGTGATCGCCATGGCCGAGCTCGGCGAGATCGACGAGGCGCCCAACAATCGCCGACTGTGGTTCACTCTGCCGCAGCCCTATGAGCGGTTCCTGTTCGAGAAGGGCTACATCGGTATTGATGGTATCAGCCTGACCATCGGCGAGGTCCGGGGGCAGCGCTTCTGCGTCAACCTGATCCCGGAAACGCTGGCCCGCACCACGCTGGGCGAGCGCGTGCCGGGCGACCGGGTCAACATCGAGATCGACCCGCAGACCCAGGCGATCGTCGAGACCGTGGAGCGGGTGCTGGCGGCGCGGCAGCCCGCCTGAGTCGTGTCGCGTCGAAGGGGCGTTAGTGGCGGCGATGGCACGATCGTCGGCACTTGCTTATAAAGGGAGGGCTGCCGCCCCGGTGGCCCGACTGGCCTCGGCGCGGATGGCTCGCGTCGCCGTGACCCTTTGGGTACCATAGGCGGCTTTTCATGATCCCTGGAACCTGACGCGAGCGCGGGGCTGGCCAATGCTGAAGCGACGACTCAATAACTACTTCAAGCTGGACGAACACGATACCACGATACGCCGGGAGGTCATCGGTGGCATCACGACCTTCCTGACGATGGCCTACATCATCTTCGTCAACCCCAGCGTGCTCTCGCAGGCCGGGATGGACCAGGGGGCGGTGTTCGTCGCCACCTGCCTGGCTGCGGCGATCGGCTGTCTGATCATGGGGGCCTGGGCCAACTATCCGGTGGCGCTGGCGCCGGGCATGGGGCTCAACGCCTTTTTCACCTACACCGTGGTCATGGGCATGGGCAAGAGCTGGGAGGTAGCGCTCGGCGCGGTCTTCCTCTCCGGGGTGACCTTCTTCCTGCTCAGCATCTTCCGTATCCGCGAGTGGATCATCAACTCGATCCCGATCTCGCTGCGGCTGGGCATTGCCGCGGGTATCGGCTTGTTCCTGGCGATCATCGCCCTGGAAAACGCCGGCATCATCGTCGATCATCCTGCCACGCTGCTGACGCTGGGCGATCTCTCCCAGCCGCCGGCGCTCTATACCCTGGCCGGCTTCTTCGTGATCACCGCACTGTCCTATCTGCGCGTCACCGGCGCGGTGATGATCGGCATTCTGGGCGTGACCGTGGTCGGCATCCTGCTGGGCCACAATCAGTTCGGCGGCCTGGTGTCGATGCCGCCGTCGGTCGAACCGGTGCTCTTTCACCTGGATATCGCCGGTGCGCTCGATGTCAGCATGCTCAGCGTGATCTTCGCCTTCCTGTTCGTCGATCTGTTCGACACCGCCGGTACCCTGATCGGCGTGGCCCATCGCGGCGGCCTGCTGGACAAGGACGGCAAGCTGCCGCGGCTCAATCGGGCGTTGATGGCCGACAGTTCGGCCACCATCAGCGGTGCGTTGCTGGGCACCTCGTCCACCACCAGCTACATCGAGAGTGCCTCGGGCATCGCGGCCGGTGGGCGCACCGGATTGACCGCGGTGGTGGTTGCCATCCTGTTCCTGGTCAGCCTGTTCTTCGCGCCGCTGGCCGGTTCCATCCCCGCCTATGCCACCGCGGGAGCGCTGCTCTACGTCGCCGTGCTGATGTGCGGCAGCCTGGCGCATGCCGACTGGGACGACGTCACCGAGGCGGCGCCGGTGCTGATCGCCGCCCTGGCCATGCCGCTGACCTATTCCATTGCCAATGGCATCGCCCTGGGCTTCATCAGCTATGCGCTGATCAAGCTGTTCTCCGGGCGTCACCGTGATCTCAACCCGGCCGTGGTCGTGTTGTCGGTGCTGTTCATTGCCAAGTTCCTGTTCCTCGACGGAGGCCATTGATGAGTAGTATCTACGGGGACTACATCAAGTCCGTGATTCGCACCGTGCCCGACTGGCCGCAGCCGGGGGTCAACTTTCGTGATATCACGCCCGTACTGCAGAACAGCGCGGCGTTCCGCAAGCTGATCGACAGCTTCGTGCATCGCTATCAGGAGATGGATCTCGACGCTATCGCCGCGATCGATGCGCGGGGTTTCATCATCGGTGCGCCGGTCGCCTATGAGCTGGGCTGCAGTTTCGTGCCGGTGCGCAAGAAGGGCAAGCTGCCGTTCCGCACCATCAGCGAGACCTACACCCTCGAGTACGGCGAATCCACCGTGGAGCTGCATTCCGATGCCTTCCGCGAAGGCGATCGCATCCTGATCATGGATGACCTGATCGCCACCGGCGGTACCATGCTGGCCGCCGCCAAGCTGATTCAGCGTAGCGGCGGGCAAGTGGTCGAGACCGCCACCATCATCGATCTGCCCGAGCTGGGTGGTTCGCAGAAGATTCGCGAGGCCGGCCACGGCGTCTTCGCGGTGTGTTCCTTTCTCGAGAGCGACTGACGTCGCCTCCTGACCTCGCGCCGCCACTGTCTTGCCGCCTCGGCGAGCCGGTGGCGGCGCGTTTCCTTTCACAGGTAGCTTCCTCTATGTCAGCCGATCGTTACCATCAGCAGTTCACGGTGTCCTGGGACCAGCTGCATCGCGACGTGCGTGCGCTGTGCCACAAGCTCATCGAGCGTGACTTCAAGGGTATCGTCGCCATCACCCGTGGCGGCCTGATCCCGGCGGCGCTGATCGCCCGAGAACTCGACGTGCGCCTGATCGATACGGTGTGCATCAAGAGTTACGACCACATGGACCAGAGCGAGCTGGAGGTGGTCAAGGGCGTCGATCATGACGGTGCCGGCTGGCTACTGGTCGATGACCTGGTCGATACCGGCCGGACGGCCCGGGCGGTGCGCGACATGCTGCCCAGGGCGCACTTCGTGACCGTCTATGCCAAGCCGGAAGGGCGCCCGCTGGTCGACCAGTACCTGACCGAGGTTGCCCAGGACTGCTGGATCCAGTTCCCCTGGGACATGGGTGTCGCCTATGTCGAGCCGCTGGTCGAGCAGATGCGCCAGCCGGCCGACGGGCGCAGCGACTGAGTCGCCGGCGACACAGACGAGGCAGACGATGACGCAGATTCCCTTGCCCGACAGCTGGGCCCGCCATCTGGGGGGTGAATTCACCGCACCGTACATGCAGGCCCTGCGTGACTTCCTGGCCCGCGAGAAGGCGGCGCGCAAGGTCATCTACCCGCATTCTTCGAACTGGTTCCGGGCCTTCGATCTCACGCCGCTGGACCGGGTGAAGGTCGTGGTGCTCGGCCAGGATCCGTACCACGGCCCCGGCCAGGCTCACGGTCTGTGCTTCTCGGTGCGCCCGGGCGTGCCCGTGCCGCCCTCCCTGCAGAATATCTACAAGGAGCTGGCGGCCGACGTCGGCACCACACCGGTCAATCACGGCTTTCTCGAGCGCTGGGCCGAGCAGGGCGTGCTGCTGCTCAACAGCGTGCTGACCGTCGAGCGCGGCAACGCCGGCGCCCATCGCAACCAGGGCTGGGAAACCTTCACCGACCGGGCGATCCAGGTCGTCAACGAGCAGTGCGACGGCGTGGTGTTCCTGCTGTGGGGCAGCTACGCCCAGAAGAAGGCCGCCTTCGTCGATCGCGACCGGCACCTGGTGCTGCATGCTCCGCATCCGTCGCCGCTGTCGGCCCATCGCGGCTTTTTCGGTCAGCGACACTTTTCCCGCGCCAATGCCTTTCTGGCCGAGCGGGGGCGTTCACCCATCGACTGGCAGCTGCCGGTCGAGGTGCCGGCGTGAGGCGTTGACGGACGGTCGGCGGGTTTGACTTAACCCGTCGGCCCCGGCGCGCTAGAATGGCGCGCGATTTTTCGGGGCCCCGGGTCCCGATCCGCCCAATTTGCCTCGCAAGGGACCCCGCCATGAGCGTTCATGCCATCCAACATCCGCTGGTCAAGCACAAGCTTGGCCTGATGCGCACCGCCGACATCAGCACCAAGAGCTTCCGTGAGCTGGCCGGCGAGGTCGCCAAGCTGCTGACCTACGAGGCCACCCAGGATCTCGAGCTGGAGCCGCAGACCATTCAGGGCTGGAGCGGCCAGCCGATCGACGTCGAGCAGCTCAAGGGCAAGAAGGTCACCATCGTGCCGATCCTGCGCGCTGGTCTGGGTATGCTGGACGGGGTGACCGACCTGATTCCCAGTGCCCGCATCAGTGTCGTCGGGCTCTACCGCAACGAGGAAACCCTCGAGCCGGTGCCCTACTTCGAGAAGTTCACCAACGATCTGGACGAACGGCTGGCGATCGTCATCGACCCGATGCTGGCCACCGGCGGTTCGATGGTCGCCACCCTGGACATGCTCAAGGCGCGGGGCTGCCCGCTGATCAAGGTGATCGTGCTGGTGGCGGCGCCGGAAGGCATCCAGCGCGTGCAGCAGGCCCATCCGGATGTCGAGATCTACACCGCGTCCATCGACGAGCGGCTCGACGAGAACGGCTATATCGTGCCCGGTCTGGGCGATGCAGGCGACAAGATCTTCGGCACGCGCTGACCGGCCCTCCACAGCCGTCACGCTATCGCCCCGGGGTCCCTGACGTCTGGGGCGTTTTTTCGCGCGGCCTGCGGAGGGAGCCCGGCCGCTTAGCCGCTCCCCTGGAGAGAGCGGTCCGACAACAACCGGAGCATGATTTGCAATGACTGATACGGTAACCACGGCGCCTCGCGCCGATTCTCCCCTGCGCACGCTGGTGACCGGTGCGCAGATGCTGTTCGTGGCCTTCGGTGCGCTGGTGCTGGTGCCCCTGCTGACCGGGCTGGACCCCAGCGTGGCGCTGTTCACCGCCGGTGCCGGCACTCTGGTCTTTCATTCCGTGACCCGCCAGAGCGTGCCGGTTTTCCTGGCCTCGTCATTCGCCTTCATCGCGCCGATCCAGGGCTCGGTCGCCAGCTACGGCATTCCGGCAACGCTGGGCGGGCTGTTCGCCTCGGGGCTGGTCTATGTGGCGATCTCGCAGGCGATTCGCCTCAAGGGCACCGGCTGGCTGCACCGGCTGTTGCCGCCGGTCGTCGTCGGACCGGTGATCATGGTCATCGGGCTGGCGCTGGCGCCGGTAGCGGTGGACATGGCGACCGGTAAGAACAGCGAGCACATCGCCTACGGCCAGGCCATCACCCTGTCCATGATCAGCCTGCTGGTGACGCTGGTACTGGCTGTCTTCGGCCGCGGCCTGTTGCGCCTGATTCCGATCATGGGCGGTATCCTGGTCGGTTATCTGCTGTCGCTGGGCATGGGCGTGGTCGACCTCAGCCAGGTCAAGGCCGCGTCCTGGCTGGAGATGCCCTCCTTCGTCGCGCCCACCTTCAACCTGTCCGCCGTGCTGTTCATGCTGCCCGTGGCCATCGCTCCGGCGGTGGAGCACATCGGCGACATGATCGCCATTGGCTCGGTGACCCGGCGCGACTACCTGGTCAAGCCGGGGCTGCATCGCACACTGCTGGGCGACGGCCTGGCGACCTCCACCGCGGCCCTGTTCGGTGGTCCGCCCAACACCACCTATTCCGAGGTGACCGGCGCGGTGACGCTGACACGCAACTTCAACCCGCGGGTGATGATCGTGGCCGCCTGTGTGGCGATCGTGCTGGCCTTCGTCGCCAAGCTCGGCGCCCTGCTGCAGAGCATTCCGGCGCCGGTGATGGGCGGCATCATGACGCTGCTGTTCGGCTCCATCGCAGTGGTCGGCATGAATACACTGGTGCGTGCCGGGCAGGCACTGACCGCCTCGCGCAACCTGGTCATCGTCTCGCTGATCCTGGTGTTCGGCATCGGCGGCATGCAGATCGGCAGCGGCGAGTTCTCGCTGCAGGGCGTGAGTCTCTCGGCGCTGGTCGGCATCGTCCTCAACCTGCTGCTGCCGCCGGCCAGGGAAGAAGAGTCCTGAGGCACGCGAGACGTTGCCGCGCATTGCCGCCGGCGGGGGCAAGGCGGCATCATGCGGTATGACGTCCTGTTTCCGCCGGCCACCGTCCAATCGGCAGCACTGCCGGTCGGGTGGTGGTCGGGAAACGAGACCCCGATCTTTCAATTCTTCGGTGAGCTGACATGAGCCTGACCCATCTCAACGCCCGCGGCGAGGCCCACATGGTCGACGTCGGTGACAAGCCCGTCAGCCAGCGCGAAGCGGTGGCCAGCGGGCGTATTTACATGCAGGCCGCGACCCTGGCCCGACTCGAGGCGGGCGGCATGCCCAAGGGCGACGTGCTGGCCACGGCGCGGATTGCCGGCATTCAGGCCGCCAAGCGCACCCATGAGCTGATTCCGCTGTGTCATGCCCTGGCGCTGACCAAGGTCAGCATCGACTTTCGGCTGGATGCGGCGGCCGGCTGCGTCGAGGTGCGGACGCTGTGCCGCCTCGCCGGACGCACCGGCGTGGAGATGGAAGCCCTGACCGCGACCTCCGTGGCGTGTCTGACGCTCTATGACATGTGCAAGGCGGTCGACAAGGATATGGTGATCGGCGATGTCCGCCTGGAAAGCAAGCGTGGCGGCAAGTCCGGGGATTACCGGCGTCCTGATGACGAAGCGGCACCGACGCCGCTGGTCGCCGCCGAGGCCGCCGGCAACGGCATCGGCATGATGTCGCGCCCGGCGCAGCCGTGCATTCAGGTCAAGTGCCTGGCCGAGCTGCGCGAACGGCTCGGTGTGGGAGAGGTCGAGGTGCTCGTCGACGAGTTGCCGTCCAATGACGTTGCCGGACTCAAGGCCGCGCTGACGGCGCGGGATGCGCGTTTCGCGCTGCTGGGCGAGCAGCGCGTGCTGTGTGCCGTCAATCAGGTGATGAGCGGCGAGCAGGCACAACTGACCGACGGGGATGAAGTGGCATTCTTTCCGCCGGTAACGGGAGGCTGAACATGATTCGGGTCCAGACGGCGCCCTTCGATGCCGGCGCCGAACAGGCGGCATTGACCGCACAGCGCCGGGACATCGGCGCGGTGGTGTGCTTCACGGGGCTGGTACGCGACTTCAACGAGCGCCCCGAGGTGTCGGCGCTGACGCTGGAGCATTACCCCGGCATGACCGAGAAGGCACTGGCCGACATCGTCGCCGAGGCCGAGTCCCGATGGCCATTGAACGGCGTGCGCCTGATCCATCGTGTCGGCCGGCTGGCACCGGGCGATCCGATCGTGCTGGTGGCGGTGGCCAGTGCCCATCGGCTGGCGGCGTTCGAGGCCTGCCACTTCATCATGGATTATCTGAAGACCCGGGCGCCGTTCTGGAAGAAGGAGCATACCGCCGAGGGCGACTACTGGGTCGCCGAGCGGACCACGGATCACGATGCGGCCCGTCGCTGGGAGGCTTCATGACGCAACAGCTGGTCGACAATTTTCAGCGCACGGTGCGTTACGTCAGGCTTTCGGTCACCGATCGCTGCGACTTCCGCTGTGTCTACTGCATGAGCGAGGACATGACGTTCCTGCCCCGTTCGCAGGTGCTGACGCTCGAGGAACTGGCTCTGGTAGCCCGTGCCTTTACCGAGCTGGGGGTCGAAAAGATCCGCCTGACCGGGGGCGAACCGCTGGTCAGGCGCGGTATTGAAAAGCTGGTGGCGGATATCGGCAATCTCGACGGTCTGACCGATTTCGCCATGACCACCAATGGTGCCGGGCTGGGCAAGCATGCCGGGGCATTGCATGCAGGCGGGATGAATCGGCTCAATATCAGCCTGGACTCCCTCGACCCCGAGCGCTTCCGGCGCCTGACCCGTACCGGGGATCTGCAGCGGGTTATCGACGGCATTCACGCCGCCCAGGATGCCGGTTTCGAACGCATCAAGCTCAACGCGGTCATCCTGCGCGGCCGCAACGACGATGAAGTACTGGATCTGGTCAACTTCGCACGTCGCGAGAGTCTGGACATCAGCTTCATCGAGGAGATGCCGCTGGGGGATGTCTCGGATCACTCGCGGGGGGAGACCTACTGTTCCAGCGATGAGGTGCAGCGCTGGATCGAAACGGCCTATTCCCTGACACCGACCACCGAGACGACGCTGGGGCCGTCCCGTTATTTCATGATGCCCGACAGCCCGGTCCGCATCGGTTTCATTTCGCCTCACAGCCATAATTTCTGTGATACCTGCAATCGGGTTCGCGTCACGGCGGAAGGGCGTCTTTTGCTGTGCCTCGGCAACGAGCATTCGGTGGATCTGCGCGAGGTACTGCGGCGTCACCCCGGCGAGATCGAACCCCTCAAGCAGCGCATCATCGATGCGATGCCGCTCAAGCCCGAACGTCATCATTTCTCGACCGACGGCGACGTACAGATCGTTCGCTTCATGAACATGACGGGCGGCTAGTCACTCCGACGTGCCGCTGTCATTCCTGCCTGGATGAACGCGCCGATGCCGTGAGTTTTCCCCGGCGTCGGCGTCGACTTTTCTTGCCAATTCCCCCGCCGACCATATACTTTTTACAGACTCATGCCGTTTTCGGTATTTCACAGCCTGGTATGGAGGAGGACGATGTCAGCCGAGTCCCTGGAAAAGATCGCTCGCAACAAGAATGTGGCGCGGGCCGCCGCGCGTCAGTTGAGCATGGAACAACTCAACAAACTGGCCGAAGTGATCAACGAGGTCATTGAGCAGAAGCAGGAAGAAGAGCGTCGCCGTCAGGAAGAAGAGTCGGTCAAGGCACGCAAGCTCGAGGAGATTCGCGAGGCGATCAATGATGCCGGGTTGTCACTCGATGATCTGGTCGGCGAACAGCCGCGGCGGCGCCGCGGTCGACCGCCGAAGAACAAGCAGGCCGGTAGCTGAGCCGAAACGGGCGGGGCGAGGGGTCTTGGTAGCAGCCTGACCTCTCGACCCGGGCCGGGTTTCCCGGTGGAAGAGACCTCGAAGCGGGCGAAAAATCGCCCGCTTTTTTCATGGCTTGCTGCCGGTTTTCGGTCGCCGAAATGCGGCCTCGGGCGTGCTACTGAAGGGCTTCCGCCGCCGAGATCTGCAGATGAAGGGTGGGGGGGCGCCGCAGGTGGTCGGCCAGCCATTGATGCAATGGACCCTGGAGCTGGGCGCGCAGGGCGGCCGGTGTCTCGGCATCCAGCCGGGTCAGGGTGTCATCGAGCCAGTCGGCGAAGGCGGTGTCGTCCAGAGGCGAAGGGCCGGTGTAATCCAGCAGCAGACGGCCCACGCGCTGCCATCCCGAGCCGGTAAGCGTCACCGGCAGCAGCAGGGCGAAGTCACCTTCCCGTTCATGGCGGGCACGGGGATGATTCTCCAGCCCTGCCAGGTCACGCACGTTGTCTTCATGAACGATACGCGGGGTCAGGGGCAAGCGGCGTTCCACGGCGAGGCCGTCGGCATCCAGACGAATCCAGTCGCCGTTGCCGGGCACCAGTGGTGCGTCGATACCCAGCTCGCGAGCCAGTTGCCGGTGTGCTTCCTGATGGCGATGTTCGCCGTGTACCGGCAGCAGGTGGCGGGGGCGGATCCACTCGTAGAGCGTGCGTAATTCCGCCTGCGCGGGATGCCCGGAAGCATGCAGCTCGGGGTGGCAGCTTTCTTCCAGGATGCGCACGCCGAGACGGGTGAGCGCCGCCTGCAGGCGCTCGATCAGGCGTTCGTTGCCGGGAATGGCCTTGGCCGAGAAGATCACCGTGTCGTCGGTCTGCAGGGCGAGATCGGGGTGGCTGCCCCGGGCGAGCCGCGACAGTGCCGCTCTTGGCTCGCCCTGGCTACCGGTGGCGATGATCATCACTTCATCGGCGGGCAGGTAGCCGACGTCGCGGATCGGCACCAGGGGCGGAAAGTCGTCCAGATAGCCGAGGCCGCGGGCCACGCTGACCATGCGCTGCATCGAGCGTCCCATCAGGGCGACGCGCCGGCCGCAGCGCTGTGCGGCGTGGCCCAGTGCCAGGATGCGAGCCAGGTTGCTGGCGAAGCAGGAAACGATCACCCGGCCTTCGCATGCGGCGACCGTACCCTCCAGCGCCCGGGCGACCTCGCCTTCGCTGCGCGAGGTGCCGGGGACGCAGGCATTGGTGGAGTCACCGACGACCAGATCGACGGGCGCGATGGCGCGATAGAGCTCGGGGTCCACCGGCTTGCCGATCAGTGGTTCGGGGTCGAGCTTCCAGTCGCCGGTATGCAGCACCCGATGGTGGGGCGTGGTGACCAGCAGGGAACAGCTTTCGGGAATCGAGTGCGTCAACGGCAGATAGCGCAGCGTGAAGGCGCCGCACCCCAGCGCCTCGCCCGGCGCGACCACCCGGATCGCGGTGTCGGGCAGGCCGCGTTCGGCGAACTTGGCACGCAGCAGGCCGGCGGCCAGCGGGGTGGCATAGATATCGCAGCCCCAGTGCGGCCACAGCCAGGCCGCGGCACCGATATGGTCCTCGTGACCATGGGTGATGAACAGCGCCCGCGGGCGGATGCCCTGCTCGGGAAGGCGCTCGATGTCCGGCACCTGGAGCGGGCCGCCGGGCAGGTCCTGGCGGATCATCATGCCGCAATCGATGGCCAGCCAGTCGTGTCGATAGCCGTAGAGGTTGAGGTTCATGCCGATCTCCCCGCTGCCGCCCAGGGGCAGGAAGGACAGCGGTGGCTTGCGGCGGGGGCGGATCTGGACGCGAGAGTGCAACATCATCGACACGGCATTGTCATGGGGACCCCACTATACGGGATGGTTCCGGGGGCTCACAACGCGCGTTAGCGCAGGGCCGCGATTTCGTTAGAATAGTTGGCCTTCAGTGCCTTTCCTTGCGGACACAGCGGACCTTTCATGGCTCATTCGTATCGTCTTGTCGTTTCCTGTCCCGACCAGGTCGGGATCGTTGCTCGGGTTTCCAATTTCATCGCCGCCCAGGGGGGCTCCATCACCGAGGCCAACCAGCACTCGGATCTGGCTACCGGGCGTTTCTTCATGCGCTACGAGATTCGCTTCGAATCGGCCGTGGACGCCGACGCGCTTCGGGCCACCTTTGCGCCGATCGCCGAGGCGTTTTCCATGGACTGGGCGTTCCATGACTCGCAGCGTCGCAAGCGTATCGTGCTGATGGTGTCCCGCGCCTCGCACTGCCTGGTGGATCTGCTCTATCGCTGGAAGGCCGACGAACTCGACTGCGAGATTCCCTGTGTGATTTCCAATCACGAGGACCTGCGCGATCTCGTCGAGTGGCACGGCATCGACTTCCACCATGTCCCGGTGCCGGCCACCGACAAGACGGACGCCTTCGAGGAGACCCAGCAGCGCATCGAGGCGGCACAAGCCGATGCCGTGGTGCTGGCGCGCTACATGCAGATCCTTCCGCCGTCGCTGTGTGAACGCTACGCCGGCCGGGTCATCAACATCCATCACAGCTTCCTGCCCTCGTTCGCCGGCGCGCGACCGTATCATCAGGCCTACGAGCGTGGCGTCAAGTTGATCGGCGCGACCTGTCACTATGTCACCCAGGAGCTGGATGCCGGCCCCATCATCGAGCAGGACGTGCACCGCATTTCACACTGCCATACCGCACAGGATCTGGTGCGCTTCGGGCGTGACATCGAGAAGGCCGTGCTGGCCCGCGGACTGCGCTGGCACCTGGAAGACCGGGTGCTGATCCACGGCAACAAGACCGTCGTGTTCGCCTGATTCAGTCAGGAGAACAGCAGCAGCTGGCGGGCATCCTCCGCCGGCCGCAGCCGTGCCCCGACCCCCAGCAGACGCACCGGGCGGGCGCCGCGCTGCCAGGCCGCCTCGAGCAGTGTCGCGAAATGCTCGGTGTCCATCTGGGCGCCGGCGGCCTCGAGGGTGGTCAGCGTGAAGTCATCGAAACGGACCTTGATGAAGCTGCCCTTGATCGCCGGATCGCCGTGACGTGCCAGGCGTGCCCGTAGCCGCTCGATCAGTGGAGGCAGGGCCGCCCGGCAGGCCGCGAGGTCCGGCAGGTCCTGATGGAAGGTGGTCTCGGCGCTGATCGACTTGCGCTCGCGTTCGGTCTTTACCGGTCGGTCGTCAATGCCACGGGCTAGCTCGTGAAGCCGCTGGCCGAACTTGCCGAAGTGGTCGACGAGCGCCTCCCGCGACCAGCTCCGCAGGTCGGCGCAGGTCGCGATGTTCAGCGCCGCCAGCCGGGCCGCGGTGGCCGGCCCCACGCCGTGAAGCCGGTCCACCGGAAGCTCGGTGATGAAGTTCTCGACGGCCTCCGGGGGGATGACTGTCAGGCCGTCGGGCTTGTCCCAGTCACTGGCGATCTTGGCGAGAAACTTGCTGGGCGCCACGCCCACCGAGAGCGTGATGCCGGTGCGCCGGCGCGTTTCCTCCTTGAGCCAGCGGGCCATCCAGGTGGCGCTGCCCCGGAAACGACGGACCTCGCTGACGTCGAGATAGGCCTCGTCGAGCGAAAGTGGCTCGATTCGTGGCGTCAGCTCGCGGAAGATCGCCTGAATGCGTTCGGACACCTCGCGGTAGCGGGGAAAGTCCGGTGGCAGCAGGGTCAGGTCCGGGCACAGCCGCAGGGCACGTGCCGTGGGCATCGCCGAGTGGATGCCGAAGGCGCGCGCCGGATAGTTGCAGGTGGCGATGACGCCGCGCTGGGCCGCCGTGCCGCCGATCGCCAGCGGGATGTCGCGCAGCGCGGGATTGTCGCGCATCTCGATCGCGGCATAGAAGCAGTCGCAGTCGGCATGCAGGATCTTGCGCATGCGCGGGGCTCGCGACTCAGTTGAGCGCCTGGCCGTTGCCGCCACGGATGACGCCGACGCCGATGCCTTCGATTTCCAGAGAGTCCTGGCGCAGGTCGAGTTCGATCGGGTCGAAATCGGTGTTCTCGGGCAGCAGGGTCACGTGATGACCCCGGCGTTGGAAGCGCTTGACGGTAACGTCATCCTCCAGCCGGGCGACCACGATCTGGCCGTCGCGAACGCGATTGGTGCGGTGTACCGCGAGCAGATCGCCCTCGAGGATTCCCACGTCGCGCATCGACAGGCCGCGCACGCGCAGCAGGTAGTCGGCGCGGGGCGAGAAGAAGTCGGGGGACAGCGGACAGTAGCGGTCGATGTGGGCGGCCGCGAGGATCGGGCTGCCGGCGGCGACTTCGCCGATGACGGGCAGGCCCGGCTCGCCGTCGGGGGCGGCTTCCGCCTCCTGTGGCGGCAGGCGAATGCCGCGCGACGTGCCCGGAATCATGCGGATCACGCCCTTGCGCTTCAGCGCGCGAAGGTGTTCCTCGGCGGCGTTGGGCGAGCGAAAGCCCAACGCCCGGGCGATCTCGGCGCGGGTCGGCGGATAACCCAGCTCGTTCATGGTCTTGACGATGAAGTCATAGACATTCTGCTGGCGCGGGGTGAGAGAGCGGGTCATGCGGCCTCCGCTGGTCGCTGGCGATGTGAGTATGTGGCTAAGTATACAGCATGGCATTGTATCCAGTAATTGCGAGCGGTGAGGCGCGGGGCCGCGCGAGCGTGTTTGAAACGCCACGGATTGTTGTCTTTTGGTAAGCCGAGTAGAATTCCAATAACGTTTCAAACAGCCGTTTATCAGCAGGCAGGGATATAGCATGGCTCAGACCGACACGGTGACTCGCATTCTCAACACCGCCGAAGTGCTGTTCGCCGAGCGCGGCTTTGCCGAGACGTCGTTGCGCACCATCACCAGCAAGGCCAAGGTCAATCTCGCGGCCGTGAACTACCATTTCGGCTCCAAGAAGGCGCTGATCCAGGCCGTGTTCGCACGTTACCTGGATCCCTTCACCGAGCGTTTCCATGCAACCCTGGACGCGCTCGAGCGGGAGTACGATGGCCGCCCGATCCCGCTCGAAGTGTTGCTGGAGAGCATGGCGCGGACGGTGCTGGAAGTGCCCGCCGAGCGCAACAGTCTCAAGGTCTTCATGCGGCTGCTGGGGCTGGCCTACACCCAGGCCCAGGGGCACCTGCGCGGCTATATTCAGCAGCACTACGGCAGCGTCTTCACCCGCTTCACCGAACTGGTGCGCCGGGCCACGCCGGAGCTGCCGGATGCCGAACGCTTCTGGCGCCTGCATTTCATGCTGGGCACGGTGATCTTCACGCTGTCGGGGCTGGACGCGCTGCGCGACATCGCCGAGAAGGACTACGGGGAGCATGTCAGCGTACGCGACCTGATTCGTCGCCTGCGCCCGGTGGTGGTGGCCGGCATGAATGCGCCGCTTCCCGAGCCGCCGCAGGCGGTGGCGGTATGAGCCTGGCCACGCCGCGACTGGAAACCCTGCCGCCGGAAGACGGGGTGTGGCTGGAGGTCGATGTGGCGCGTCAGGCGCTCAACGTCTGGTGCGGCCGCGAGTGTCTGGAAGCGCACGCCGTCTCCACGGCCGCTGCCGGGGCCGGCCAGGCCGAGGGCAGCGGGGGGACGCCGCTGGGCTGGCACTATATACGCGCGGTGATCGGCGACGGCCAGCCGGTGGGCTGCGTGTTCCGCGGCCGTCGGCCTACCGGCGAGGTGTACTCATCGGCCCTGGCCGCCGAGCATCCCGAGCGTGACTGGATCCTGACACGCATCTTCTGGCTCTGCGGTCTCGAGCGGGGCCTCAATCGCGGCGGCAGCGTCGATTCCCAGCGCCGCTATATTTACCTGCACGGCACGCCGGAAAGCGAGCCGATGGGGTATCCCGCCTCGCACGGCTGCATCCGGCTGCGTGACGCGACCCTGCTGAGGCTGGGCGAGCTGGCGCCGCCCGGTACGCCGGTCTGGCTGCACGCGTGAACACGGATACGCTGTCGTCGACTACGCCATTGGTCTAGAATCGGCCCCCTTCACGGGCAAGGACATCGCTTATGACCCAACCCATCGGTCCGGTGATGCTGGATCTCGAAGGCACCACCCTGACGCGCGAGGAGCGCGAGCTGCTGCAACGTCCCGAGGTCGGGGGCGTCATCCTCTTTGCGCGCAATATCGTCGATGCCGCCCAGGTGCGCAGGCTGTGCGACGCGATCCGTCGCCTGCGTGGCGATCTGCTGCTGGCCATCGACCAGGAGGGCGGGCGCGTGCAGCGGTTGTGTGAGGGCGTCACCCGGCTGCCGTCGATGGGCCGGCTGGGACGCTGCTATGTTGACGACCCGGAGCGGGCGCGGCAGTTCTGCCACGATGCGGGCTGGCTGATCGGTCTGGAGATGGCGGCGTGCGGGCTGGATCTGACGTTCGCGCCGGTGCTCGATGTCGATGCCGGGGTGTCCAGCGTGATCGGCGACCGCAGTTTCTCCCGCGATCCCCATGCGGTGGCGGCCATGGCGGGGGCTTTCGTCGACGGGCTGCACGAGGCCGGCATGGTGGCCGTGGGCAAGCACTTTCCCGGCCATGGCGGGGTCGCCGCCGATTCGCATCACGAGCTGCCCGAAGACCCGCGTTCGCTGCAGGCACTGCGCGAGCATGACCTGATCCCCTTCGCGTCGCTGGCCGGGCGCCTGGAAGGGATCATGCCCGCCCATGTAGTCTACCCGGCCTTCGATGCCCGTCCGGCGGGCTTCTCGCCGAGCTGGCTGGGCATGCTGCGCGAGGATCTGGGCTTCAAGGGCACGATCTTCTCCGACGACCTGTCGATGGCCGGCGCGCACGTGGCCGGCGGTCCCGCCGAGCGGGCCCGCGAGGCACTGGGAGCCGGCTGCGACATGGTGCTGGTCTGCAACGACCGCCCGGCCGCGCAGGCGGTACTCGACGCCTGTGTCGGCCGTACCACCAAGCGGCCGGCCCGGCTGCGCTACAGTCGGGCGCGCCCCGACCTGGCCTCGCTGCCGGCCCTGTCGCGCTGGCGGCGCATTCATGCCCGGCTGGAAGGGCTGATCGAGACCGACCCGGCCCCACGGGAGGACTGACGTGCTGGAGGTGCTGGCGCCGCTCGAGCAGTGGGTGAGTCGCCATGTGTCGTTGCCGACCGCGCTGGTGACGCCGCTGGTGATACTCGCCACGGCGCTGCTGGCCGACGGCTTCACGCGGCTGGTGATCTGGCGTGCGGCCCAGTGGCTGTCACGCACCCGCAGCCGCTGGGATGATGTCGCCCTGTGGGCGATTCGCCGGCCGCTGTGGGTGGGCATCTGGGGTGTGGCACTGATCGCCCTGACGGGGCTGGTCGGCAAACGGCTGTCTCTGACCTGGGTGGCTGCCCATGCACCGACTGCGCTGTGGCTGTTCACGCTGGTCATGCTCGGCTGGTTCGGTATCCGCCTGACCCGTGAGGTGGAGCGGCGCCTGGTGTTTCCGCCGCCCCGGCATCCCGCCCGGCCGCTCGATGCGTCCATGGCCTCGGCGATCAGCAAGCTGGTCGGCGCGCTGATCCTGACCCTGGTGGTGCTGGCGGCGCTGCAGGCGCTGGGCATGTCGCCGTCCGGGCTGCTGGCCTTCGGTGGCGTCGGCGGGCTGGTGGTCGGCTTTGCCGCGCGCAACGTGCTGGCCAACTTCTTCGGCGGGCTGGCGATTCATCTCGACAACCCTTTCAAGGTGGGTGACTGGATTCGCTCGCCGGACCGGGACATCGAGGGCGTCGTCGAAGATATCGGCTGGCGCCTGACCCGGATACGCGGTTTCGACACCCGCCCGTTGTACGTGCCCAACATGATGTTCGGCTCGATGGTGGTGGTGAATCCATCACGCATGCACAACCGGCGCATCAAGGAGCGAATCGGCCTGCGTTACGCCGACCTCGACAAGGTGGCGTCAGTGACCCGGCGCATTCGCGAGTACCTCGAGCAGCACGACGACATCGAGAGCGATGACCTGTGCATGGCCTATTTTCAGCATTTCGGCGAGTCCAACCTGGACATCCTGATTCATGCCTACACCCGGACCACCGACTGGGCGACGCATCAGGCCATTCAGGAAGCGGTGCTGCTGCGCTGCGCCGACATCGCCACCGAGGCAGGCGCGGTCGTGGCGATTCCCGCCCGTGAACTGCATGTCGCCGGGCCGCGCGCCGAGACCCCGGTGCCGGCCCGCGAAGCCTCGGCGACCCGGCATCATGACGAGTCGCCCTCGTCGCCGCCTTCCTCGCGCCGGGGCACGCCTCCCCGCCGCGATTCCCAAGACAGAGACACTGACCAGGATTCCGATGTCTGAACTCGATACCCAACACCACGACTCCCTGCACTCCATGCGCGAGATCATGGACAATGCCGATTGCCTGATCAGTCAGAGCGAGGTCGAGGCGGCGCTGGATCGCATGGCCGAGGCCATGACCGAGCGTCTGGGCGACAAGCTGCCGGTCTTCTACTGCGTGATGAACGGCGGCCTGATTACCACCGGCCACCTGCTGACGCGGTTGGGCTTCCCGCTCGAGGTGGATTATCTGCATGCCACGCGCTACCGCGGGCGTACCCGGGGCGGTGAGCTGTTCTGGCGGGTGTCGCCGGAGATTCCCATGGCCGGCCGTCATGTGGTGATCGTCGACGACATCCTCGACGAAGGCGCCACCCTGGCGGCGATTCTCGAGTATTGCCGCGAGGCGCAGGCGGCCAGCGTGTCCACGGCCGTGCTGGTGGACAAGCGCCACGATCGCAAGGCCGTGCCGGGGCTCAAGGCGGATTATTGTGGCCTCGAGGTCGAGGACCGTTACGTGTTCGGCTTCGGCATGGACTACAAGGGCTACTGGCGCAACGCGCCGGGCATCTTCGCACCCAAGGGGATGTGAGGCGATGGCCCGCCTGGCTTTCTGCCGAGCGGGCCTTCCCCTCTAGAGTCCCAGCTCCTGGCTCGCTACCTCGCGCATCTTGTACTTCTGAATCTTGCCGGTCACCGTCATCGGGAAGACGTCGACGAACTTCACGTAGCGCGGAATCTTGTAGTGGGCGATGCGCCCCTTGCAGAACACCCTGAGCCCCTCTTCATCGAGGCTTTCGCCCTCGATCAACTTGACCCAGGCCATCACTTCCTCGCCGTACTTCTCGTCGGGCACCCCGATGACCTGTACATCGGAAATGGCCGGATGGGTATAGAGGAAATCCTCGATCTCGCGCGGATAGATGTTCTCGCCACCGCGAATGATCATGTCCTTGATGCGTCCGGTGATCGCGACATAGCCCTCGTCGTCCATCTGTGCCAGATCGCCGGTGTGCATCCAGCCGGCGGCGTCGATCGACTTCGCGGTGGCTTCCGGATTTTCCCAGTAACCCAGCATCACGCTGTAACCGCGGGTGCAGAGTTCGCCGCGCTCGCCGCGGGGGACGATGCGTCCGGTCGCCGGGTCGACCAGCTTGACCTCCTGATGCGGATGGATGGTGCCCACCGTGGTGACCCGCTTGTCGAGCGGGGCGTCGGTCTGGGTCTGCAGGCTGACGGGGCTGGTTTCGGTCATGCCGTAGCAGATGCTGACTTCCTTCATGTGCAGCTTGTCGATGACCTGGCGCATGACCTCGATGGGGCAGATGGAGCCTGCCATGATGCCGGTACGCAACGAGCTCAGGTCGAAGGTGGGAAACTCGGGGTGCTCGAGCTCGGCGATGAACATGGTCGGCACGCCGTACAGGGCCGTGGCGCGCTCCTCGGCGACGGCGGTCAGCGTCGCCAGCGGGTCGAAACCTTCGCTCGGATAGATCATCGCCGCGCCGTGGGTCATGCAGCCCAGGTTGCCCATCACCATGCCGAAGCAGTGATAGAGCGGCACCGGGATGACCATGCGGTCCGCATCGGTGAGGCCGATGCGCTCGGCGACGAAGTAGCCGTTGTTGAGAATATTGTGGTGGGAGAGGGTGGCCCCCTTGGGCGCGCCGGTGGTGCCGGAGGTGTACTGAATGTTGATCGGCTCGTCGAACTGCAGTATCGCCTGACGCTCGGCCAGCGCCGCCGCGCTGACGGCATCGGCGCGGGAGAGGAGGCCGTCCCAGGTCAGCATGCCGGGCAGGGCCCAGTCCTCGTCGAGGCAGATCACCCGCTTGAGCGCGGGCAGTCGCTCGCTGGTAAGGGGCGTGCCGGCCTTGCTGAGCTGCGGGACCAGCTCGGCGATCATGTCGGCGTAGCGCGAGGTCTTGAAGGCGCCCTGCAGCACCAGGGTCGATGTGCCGGACTGGCGCAGGGCGTACTCCAGCTCGTGGGTACGGTAGCTGGGGTTGATGTTGACCAGAATGGCGCCGATCTTCGCCGTGGCGAACTGGGTGATGGCCCATTCGCTGCGGTTGGTGGCCCAGATGCCCACCCGGTCGCCCTTTTCCACGCCGATCGCCATGTAGGCGCGGGCGGTACGGTCGACGATGTCCTGAAGCTCGCGCCAGGTATAGCGCTGGCGCTGGTGGCGGCTGATCAGCGCGTCTCGTTCGGGATGACTGTCGACGATGGCGTCGAAGCAGTCGCCGATGGTCTCGCCCTTCAGCGGCTGGTGGCTGATGCCGCTGACGTAGCTGTAGCGCGGCGTCGGCGCCGTGGCGCTCGCGGTATCGGTGTGGGGTGTCATCGTTGGATTCCTGCTTGTTGTTGTGGCGAAGGGGAATCGGATGTCAGGTGTCGCGCGAGTGGCGTGCCAGCAGGGCGTCGAGCGAGTCGCGACAGCGATCCTCGACGTCATCGAGTTCGTTCTGCAGGGCGTGGATGTCCTCGAGCTGGCGCTCGAGCCCCCGGCGCTTCTCGGCGAGGATGTCCAGCATCCGGCGCAGCTGGCGTTCGTCGCCATCCGGTGCATGGTCGTAGAGCTGGATGACCTCGCGAATTTCCGCGAGGGAAAAGCCCAGTCGCTTGCCTCGCAGCGTCAGTGCCAGGCGCACCCGGTCCTTCTCGTGATAGACGCGGGTCTGCCCGCGCCGTTCCGGTTCCAGCAGACCTTCCTGCTCGTAGAAGCGGATGGTGCGCGGCGTGACCTCGAAGCGCCGGGCCAGCTCGCCGATCGAGTAGGTCCGGCGTTCGCGGGACGCCGTCGGGGAAAGGGTCTCGGACATCGGACTATCCTCATGCTTGGGGTGATGACGCGATTGTCAGGCACCCGGAGCCAAGGCTAGGCGAGCTTGACGTTTACGTAAAGTAGACCAAGTGTCACCTTGCCGGGTCGCCGGGGAATGCTAATTTTGCCTGAGACACCCGCACGATTCCGGAGGCTGCCGTGGATTTTGCCCTGAGTGACGACCAGCGTGCCCTGCAGCAGGCAGCGGCGGATTTTGCCCGGGTGGAACTGGCCCCGCATGCCGCCGAGTGGGATGCCGCCGCGCACTTTCCGGTGGAGGTGATCCAGCGTGCCGGCGAGGCCGGCTTTCTCGCGCTCTATGTCGACGAGGCGCAGGGCGGGCTGGGATTGTCGCGCCTCGAGGCGTCACTGATCTTCGAGCAGCTCGCCCAGGGCTGTGTGTCGACCACCGCCTATCTGACCATTCACAACATGGCGGCCTGGATGGTGGCGAAGTGGGGCAGCGAGGCCGTGCGCGAGGCCTGGATGCCGGCGCTGGTCAGCGGGCGGCAGCTGGCTTCCTACTGCCTGACCGAACCCGGTGCCGGCTCGGACGCCGCCAGTCTGCGTACCCGTGCGGTGCGCGAGGGTGACGACTACGTGATCGACGGCAGCAAGATGTTCATCTCGGGCGCCGGATCCACGGACGCTCTGGTGGTGATGGCCCGCACGGGCGCGCCCGACAGCGGTGCGGCCGGCATTTCCGCCTTTCTGGTGCCGGCGGACGCCGCGGGGGTTCATTACGGCAAGAACGAGGACAAGATGGGCTGGAAGAGCCAGCCGACCCGTCTGGTCAGCTTCGATGGCGTGCGGGTACCGGCCGGGCAGCGGCTGGGCGAGGAGGGCGAGGGTTTCAAGCTGGCCATGAAGGGCCTGGATGGTGGGCGGTTGAATATTGCCAGCTGCTCGCTCGGGGCCGCACAACTGGCGCTGACCCTGGCGCGGGACTACCTGCATCAGCGACGTCAGTTCGGTCGTGAGCTGGCGGCGTTCCAGGCCCTGCAGTTCCGCTTCGCCGACATGGCCACCGAGCTTGTGAGCGCGCGCCTGATGGTGCGTCATGCCGCCTGGCGGCTCGACCACGACGACCCCGCGGCCAGTGCGCACTGCGCCATGGCCAAGCGACTGGCGACGGATATCGGCTTCAACGTGTGCAATGAAGCACTGCAGTTGCATGGCGGTTATGGCTACATCAAGGAGTATCCGCTCGAGCGGCTGGTGCGTGATACTCGGGTCCACCAGATCCTCGAAGGAACCAATGAAATCATGCGCGTGATCGTGGCTCGACGGCTGTTCGAACCCGATGCCCTCGAAAACCTGATATAACGCAGGATACACGCACGCTGCACGGGAGACTGCCGTTTCATGACCGAACCGCTCGTTCGCTTCACCGAACTCGCCGGCCGCGACGGCGCACGCATCGGCCGCGCGACGCTCAACGCCCCGCGCTCGCTCAACGCCCTGTCCCTGGCGATGATCGAGACACTCACGGCCCGCCTGGCGGCCTGGGAGCAGGATCCCGGCATCGCCGCGGTGTGGCTCGACGGCGCTGGTGGCAAGGCGTTCTGCGCCGGTGGGGATGTGGTAGCACTGTATCGCGCGATGACCGATGTCGAGCGGGGTGCCGCCTTTGCCACCACCTATTTCACTGCCGAGTATCGGCTCGACCACCGCTTGCATACCTTCACCAAGCCCCTGATCGCCTGGGGCGACGGCATCGTCATGGGCGGTGGCCTGGGGCTGCTGGCCGGGGCGGGTGAGCGCGTGGTCACCGAGGCCTCGCGCCTGGCCATGCCGGAAATCACCATCGGCCTCTATCCCGACGTGGGGGCGAGCTGGTTCTTCAACCGCATGCCCAGCGGTATCGGCCGCTACCTGGGGCTGACCGGAGCCCAGCTCAACGCTCGTGATGCGCTGCTGCTGGGGCTGGCCGATCGGTGTATCCCCGGCGACCAGCAGGAGGACGTGCTGGCCGCCTTGCAGGCGGCGGATCTGACACACCCTGCGGATGCGGTGACGAAGGTGCTGGCCCGCTTCGAGGCTCGCGAGACGGCCCCGGAAAGCCTCGTGCTGGCGCATCTCGACCGATTACAGGCGATGACTCAGGTGGCCGATGTCGCCACCGCCGTCGAGCGCATCCTGGCGGACACGGATGACGACCCCTGGCTGACGGCCAACCGCGAGCGCCTGGCCGGCGGCTGCCCGATCACCGCGCATCTGGTGTGGGAGATGCAGGCGCGCCACCGCCACACGAGCCTGGCCGATGCGCTGCGTGACGAGCTGAACCTGGCGGTGCAGTGCGCCCGGCATGCGGACCTGGCCGAGGGCGTTCGCGCGCTGCTGATCGACAAGGACAAGCAGCCGCGCTGGTCGCACCGTGACGTGGCCAGTGTGCCGCGCCACGACGTCGAGGCGTTTCTGGCGCCGCTGTGGCCGGCCCGGGAGCACCCTCTGCAGGACCTTTAGAGTTTATTTCCAATCCCCTGCAATAGTGGGCGCCGGGGACAAGGCAAAGCGGGGGTCCTTTGCCATGGATGGCAAAGGTAGCGCCCAGGGAGGGGTTTACAGCGCCCCCGCGAGGCTTGTCGTCGGAAGAGCCCACCTGGCGTACCGTTCCAGGTTCCACGACAACGACAATTCAAGGAGCAAGCCATGCAAATCGCCTTCATCGGTCTGGGTAACATGGGCGCGCCGATGGCCGCCAATCTGGTCAAGGCCGGTTACCGCGTCCGCGTCTTCGACCTCGTGGAGGGGGCCATGCAGGCCCTGGCCGCCGAGGGCGCTACGCCCGCGGGCTCGGCGCGGGACGCGGCGGACGGTGCCGACGTGGTGATCTCGATGCTGCCGGCCGGTGCTCATGTGAAATCGCTGTATCTGGGCGGCGACGACCAGCCCGGGCTGCTGGAGGCGCTGAGCGGGCAGCCGCTGATCATCGATGCCTCCACCATCGCCCCGGAGGACGCGCGAGAGGTGGCCGGTGCCGCCGCCCGTCGCGGCCTGACCTGCCTGGACGCACCGGTGTCGGGCGGCGTGGGTGGCGCCCGGGCGGGCACCCTGACGTTCATCGTCGGCGGCAGCGAGGCGGGCTTCAACACCGCCAGGCCGATGCTGGAGGCCATGGGACGCAACGTCTTTCATGCCGGCGACAGCGGGGCGGGGCAGGTGGCCAAGATCTGCAATAACATGCTGCTGGGCATTCTCATGAGCGGCACCGCCGAGGCGCTGGCGCTGGGGGTCGAGAATGGCCTGGACCCGGCGGTGCTATCCGAGATCATGAAGCAGAGCAGTGGCGGTAACTGGGCGCTCAATGTCTACAACCCCTGGCCGGGGGTGATGCCCCAGGCGCCGGCCTCCAATGACTATCAGGGCGGCTTCCTGGTCGATCTGATGAGCAAGGACCTGGGGCTGGCGACCTCGCTGGCGCTCACCTCCCGCTCGCCGATCCCCATGGGGGCCCAGGCGCGCAATCTCTACGCCCTGCACGCCGGCGGGGGCAACGGGCGGCTGGACTTCTCCAGCATCCAGCGCTTCTATCGTGGCGGTGACACCTCATGACGAACTTGATCAAGGGCGCGGCCGAGCTGGTGGCCGAGGCCGAGCGGGAAATCGAGACACTCACGCCGGCTCAGGCGCTGGCCCTGCACGGTCAGCCGGGCGTGACCTTCGTCGACATTCGCGACGTGCGCGAGCTGCAGCGCGAGGGCGGTATCCCCGGCGCGCTGCATGCCCCGCGCGGGCTGCTCGAATTCTGGGTGGACCCGGCCTCGCCCTATCACCAGGCCGCCTTCGCGCGTCCGGATCGCTTCGTGCTGTTCTGTGCCAAGGGGCAGCGTTCGGCGCTGGCCACGCAGCAGTTGCAGCGCATGGGGTTCGGACCGGTCTGCCATATCGGCGGCGGTTTCAGCGCCTGGTGCGAGGCGCAGGGGCCTGTCTCGCGAGAGGATTGATGCGGCGGCAGGGGCTTCTATGCTGAACGGACGCAGTCCGCGTACTTCGGGAGGTTGAATATGACTCAGGTGCTGTTGCCCGTCGCCGACGGCAGCGAGGATATCGAAACCGTCACGCTGATCGATGTGCTGCGGCGTGCGGATGTGCAGGTCACGGTCGCCTCGGTCATGTCGCAGCCGACGGTGACCCTGGCGCGCGGGACGCGGCTGGTCGCCGATACGTGCCTGGCGGAGGTCGGCCCGGAACGGGGCTTCGAGATGATCGTGCTGCCCGGCGGCATGCCGGGCGCGGAGCACCTGCGCGACTCGCTCGATCTTGCCGAGCGACTGCATCGTCAGCGACGCGAGGATGGCTGGATCGGTGCGCTCTGTGCCGCACCGGGCGTGGTGCTGGCGCCGCTGGATCTGGTCCAGGGCTACGTGGTGACCGGCTATCCCGCCTTTCAGGCCGCGCTGGTCGAGGCCGGCGGTCATCTCTCCCGCCAGCCGGTGGTGGAGGACGGCAAGCTGGTGACCAGCCAGGGGCCGGCCACGGCGATGGCCTTCGCCCTGCACTTGGTCAGGATACTGGTGGACGAGACCACCGAGCGGCGCATTGCCGAGGGCCTGCTGACCGATGTGATGGGGTTCTGAGCTCTGTCTCACGCTTGGGTTGCGCGGCAGCCTTGGGCAGAATGAGCCCCTTTGTCTGCCCGGGACGCCCGCATGCCCCCATCGACTCGCTCGCCTGCCGCTTCTCCCTTTCTGCATGGCCCCATCGCCGCGACACTGGCGCGCAAGTCGCTGCCGGTGATGCTCGGCATGGTGGCGATGATGCTGTTCAACCTGGTGGATACCTGGTTCATCGCCGGACTGGGTACGCAGCCCCTGGCGGCGGTGGCCTTCACGTTTCCGGTGACCTTTACCGCGATCAGCCTGGCGATCGGTCTCGGCATCGGTACCTCCGCGGTGGTGGCACGGCGCCTGGGGCAGGGCGAACACGCCCTGCTGCGGCGTCGCGCCACGGATGCCCTGCTGCTGGCGGTGGTCGTCGGCGCCCTGGTGACGGCCACGGGGCTGGCCACGCTCGAACCGTTGTTCCGGTTCCTGGGGGCTGATCGTGGGCTGATGCCGTTCATCGACGCCTACATGGGTGTCTGGTACTGGGGCGCGGGGCTGCTGATCGCCCCGCGGGTACTGAACAGCGTGCTCCGGGCGCAGGGCAACACCCTGGTGCCGGGGCTGATGATGGCCGCGGCGGCGCTGCTCAATGCCCTGCTGGACCCGCTGCTGATCTTCGGCGCCGGCCCCCTGCCGGCGATGGGCGTGCGAGGCGCGGCCCTGGCGACACTGATCAGCTGGGGCGTGATGACCCTGGGGCTATTGTTTCTGCCGGTATTGCGCACCAGCCTGGACTGGAAGGGCTGGCGGCTCGCCGGGCTGCTCGACTCCTGGCGGGAGCTGGGCAAGATCGCGCTGCCGGCGGCGGTGACCAGCGTGTTCACGCCGATCGCCATGGGGCTTCTGACACGCATCGTGGCCGGGCAGGGCAACACGGCGGTCGCGGCCTTCGGCGTGGGCTCCCGGGTCGAGGCCATCGCCCAGCTGGTGGTGCTGACGCTGTCGATGACCCTGTCGCCGTTCGTCAGCCAGAATCACGGTGCCGATCGGCCTGATCGGGTCCGGCGGGCGATCTTCGGCTGCTTCGGCTTCGTGCTGGCCTGGCAGCTGCTCGTGTGGGGCGTGCTGCAGGGGCTGGCGCCCTGGCTGATCGCCGGTTACGCCGAGGGCCCCGAGGTGGCGGAGACGCTGCGCTGGTATCTCTGGCTCGTGCCGCTGGGGCTGGGCGCCCAGGGCGTGGTGATCCTCACCAATTCCTCGTTCAATGCCCTGCATCGCCCGCGCCACGCCCTGGTGCTGTCGGTCGTGCGGCTGTTCGTGCTGACCGTGCCGCTGGCCTGGCTGGGGGGACGCCTCGCCGGGCCGGTGGGCATCTTCGCCGGCATGCTGGGGGCGAACCTGCTGATGGCGATGCTCTCGGCCTGGCGAATGCGCCGGCATCTCGCCCGGCGCTTCGGGGCACGGACCGGTCGCCTCAGCGCGGGCTGAAGCGGCGCTGCAGGCCGGTCTCGGCGATCAGCCGGGTGGAGATTTCCTCGATCGAGAAGCGGGTGGTGTCGATGTAGGGGATGTGGAAGCGCCGATAGAGCGCCTCGGCCTGCTGGACTTCCTGCAGGCACTGGTCGATGGAGCAGTAGCGGCTGTTGGGGCGCCGTTCGGTGCGGATGGCCGCCAGGCGGCGCGGATCGATGGTCAGGCCGAACAGCTTGTGGCGGTGCGGCGCCAGGGCGCGGGGCATCTTCAGGTTGCCGTCCTCGTCGAGGTCGTCCTCGGTCAGCGGATAGTTGGCCGCGCGGATGCCGAACTGCAGCGCCAGGTAGAGCGAGGTGGGCGTCTTGCCGCAGCGTGACACGCCCACCAGGATGACGTCGGCGGTATCGTACTGGCTGACCCGGGCGCCATCGTCGTTGTCCAGGGCGAAGTGCACCGAGTCGATGCGATGCATGTAGACCTCGTCCTGGCCGATGGAGTGCGTGCGTCCCACCGAGTAGGACGAGTGCACCTTCAGCTCCTCCTCGAGGGGGGCGAGGAAGGTGGTGAAGACGTCTACCTTGAAGCCCGGCGCCTGACTGATGATCTCGCGGATCGTCTGGTCGACGATGGTGTCGATGATGATCGGCGTTTCGCCGTCGCGTGCCGCGGTGGCCTGAATCACGTCGGCCAGTTGCTGGGCCTTTTCCGTGGAGTCGATGTACGGCTTGGTGACCATCCGGATCTCCAGGCTTTCGAACTGCGCCAGCAGGCTGCGGCCCAGGGTCTCGGCGGTGATGCCGGTGCCGTCGGAGATGAAGAACGCGGTGCGGGACATGCGGGAACTCTCGCGAGGGTTTGTCGCATTGTCCCGGTTCGGGGTGGCAGCGACAAGCCATGGCGAGGGTGTCCGGCAGCCGACTACAGGAAATGCCGACAATCGACGAATGTTGTAAAAATACTCCAGTGACTTCGCTATTAGACTAATGGCTAATAGGGCGGTGGCTTGTTACCTTGTTCCCCGATTGCCAGCAGGCGTGTCCGGCGCCGACACCGCATTGGATAAAAGGGGGACCCCTTGGAACAGTACATCGAATGGTTCGATCGCCTGGGCATGGATGACGTCGATCGTGTCGGCGGCAAGAATGCGTCGTTGGGCGAAATGATCTCCAATCTGGCCGATGCCGGCGTCACCGTGCCGGGCGGCTTCGCCACCACGGCACATGCCTACCGTCAGTTCCTCGCTCACGAGGGGCTCAACGAGCGCATCAACACCGCGCTGGCGCGGCTGGACGTCGATGACGTGGCCGAGCTGACCCGAGTGGGACGCGAGATCCGCCAGTGGGTCATCGACACACCGCTGCCCCCGGAGTTCGAGGCCGCGTTGCGTGAAGCCTATCGCGAGCTGGAATCGCGCCACGCCAATCTCAAGGTCGCAGTGCGCTCCTCGGCGACCGCCGAGGACCTGCCGGACGCCTCGTTTGCCGGCCAGCAGGAGACCTTCCTCAACATCGAAGGCTTCGACAACGTCAAGCGTGCCGTGCACGAGGTGTTCGCCTCGCTGTTCAACGACCGGGCCATCTCCTACCGCGTGCATCGCGGTTTCGATCATGCCCAGGTCGCGCTGTCCGCGGGCATCCAGAAGATGGTGCGTTCCGAGACCGGGGCGGCGGGCGTGATGTTCACCCTCGACACCGAGTCGGGCTATCGCGACGCGGTGTTCGTCACCGGTTCCTGGGGCCTGGGCGAGACCGTGGTGCAGGGCGCGGTGAACCCCGACGAGTTCTACGTCCACAAGCCGACCCTGGCCGCGGGCCGCCCGGCCGTGCTGCGCCGCACCCTGGGCTCCAAGCTGATCAAGATGACCTACACCGACGAGGCCTCGGCGGGCAAGTCGGTGCAGACCGTCGACGTCTCGCCGACGGATCGCGCGCGCTTCTGCATCGACGATGACGACGTCATGGCGCTGGCCCGTCAGGCGGTGATCATCGAGCAGCACTACGGCCGCCCGATGGACATCGAGTGGGCCCGCGACGGCGACGACGGCAAGCTCTACATCGTCCAGGCACGTCCCGAGACGGTGGTCTCCAACCAGGAGGGCGGCAAGCTCGAGCGCTTCCAGCTCAAGGAGAAGGGGCGCCAACTGGTCAACGGGCGTGCCATCGGCCAGCGTATCGGCCGCGGCGCGGTGAAGGTGGTCGAATCCACCGAGCAGATGGACAAGATTCACCCCGGCGACGTGCTGGTCACCGACATGACCGACCCCGACTGGGAGCCGGTGATGAAGCGGGCCTCGGCGATCGTCACCAACCGTGGCGGGCGTACCTGCCACGCGGCGATCATCGCCCGTGAGCTGGGCATCCCGGCAGTGGTCGGCTGCGGCGATGCCACCGAGGTGCTCGAGGACGGCCGTGAAGTCACCGTGTCCTGCGCCGAGGGCGATACCGGTCACGTCTATGACGGGCTGCTGGAGTTCGACTGCCAGACCACCAGCGTCGACAGCATGCCGGACCTGCCGTTCAAGATCATGATGAACGTCGGCAACCCCGACCGTGCCTTCGCCTTCGCCGGGCTGCCCAACGCCGGTGTCGGCCTGGCGCGCCTGGAGTTCATCATCAACCGCATGATCGGCGTGCACCCCAAGGCACTGCTCGACTATGCCAAGCTGCCCACGGATCTCCAGCAGATCATCGACGTGCGCACCGCCGGTTACGATGATCCCGTGTCCTTCTACGTCGACAAGCTGGTCGAGGGCATCTCGACCCTGGCGGCGTCGTTCTATCCCAAGCGGGTGATCGTGCGCATGTCGGACTTCAAGTCCAACGAGTACGAGAACCTGATCGGCGGCAAGCTCTATGAGCCGGGCGAGGAAAACCCGATGCTCGGCTTCCGCGGCGCCTCGCGCTACATTTCCGAGGCCTTCCGGCCCTGCTTCGAGCTGGAGTGTCGGGCGCTCAAGCGCGTACGCGACGAGATGGGGCTGGACAACGTCGAGGTCATGGTGCCGTTCGTGCGCACGCCGGACGAAGGCCGAGAAGTGGTCGAGCTGATGAGCGCCAATGGCCTCAAGCGCGGTGACAACGGCCTCAAGGTCATCATGATGTGCGAGCTGCCGGCCAACGCCCTGCTGGCCGACGAATTCCTCGAGCATTTCGACGGCTTCTCGATCGGTTCCAACGACCTCACGCAGCTGACGCTGGGGCTGGATCGCGACTCCGGCATCGTCGCCCACCTGTTTGACGAGCGGAATCCGGCCGTCAAGAAGCTGCTCAGCATGGCCATCCAGGCCTGCAAGGCCCAGGGCAAGTACGTGGGTATCTGCGGCCAGGGACCGTCGGACCATCCCGAACTGGCCAAGTGGCTGATGGAGCAGGGCATCGACTCGGTGTCGCTGAACCCGGACGCGGTGCTCGAGACCTGGTTCATGCTGGCGGGCGAAACCCTCGGCTGAGTCTCTCAACGGAATACTTCCCCCTGCCCGGTCTCGCGAGAGGCCGGGCTTTTTATCGAGAGTAGAGGGTGTTTTTCAAAAATGGCGAGCGAAGGCAAGACAAGGCGAAATTGAGCGAAAAAGCGCAGTTTACAGATGTAAATGAGCATTTTGAGTTTAATTTCAACGCAGTATTGCCGAGCGCAGACTTTTTGAAAATGCCCGATCAGGCGTGCAGCCAGCTGCGCAGCTTTAGCAGCAGCAGCTCCCCGTCGCTCAGGGTGGCACGCTCGGCCAGCAACTCGGCCAGCTGCGCCGGTCGGTCGGTGATGATGTTGTCCACGCCCAGGTCGATCAGCCGCGCCATCTGCCGGCGGTCGTTGACCGTCCAGGCGTGCAGGGCATAGCCCCGACCGTGGGTGGCGGCGACGGTGGCGGCGTCGATACGCGCATGGCGTAGCCCCAGGGCGTCGATATCGCCCAGAGCCAGCCCGCCGCGGACCATGAACTGGGCGAACAGGGTGGTGTGCAGCTGCGGGGCGCGGCGCTCCACCTCGCGGATGACCGCCGGCGACAGCGAGGCGATCACCACCTGGTCGCGACGTTCGCGGGGCAGCCGGGCGAGGACGGCGTCCACCAGTGCGGCGGCGTTGTCGCCGGTGGGCTTGAGCTCGATATACAGCCGGATTCGGTTGCGGGTCAGGCGCAGGACCGACTCGAGCCGGGGAATGTGCTCCCCGCGGTAGGCCGGGCCGAACCAGCTGCCCACGTCGATCTCCCGCAGCGCCGGCCAGGCGAGTTCGCTGATGCGCTCGTCACGGCCGAGCAGGCGCCGTAGGCTGTCGTCGTGCGAGATCACCACCTGGCCGTCCGCGGATAGGCGAGCATCGAACTCGATGTAGTCGGCGCCGTCAGCGATGGCGCGTTCGAAGGCGGCCAGGGTGTTCTCCGGCGCCTCGATCGAGCTTCCCCGATGGGCGGTGATGGTGACCGTGTCCTGCAGGGTGAAGCGGTTGAGCTCGGTGAAGGCCTGTCCGGCTGCGACCAGCAGGACCAGTGCCTCGGCGCCCCAGGCCACCCAGGCCGGATGGTCGCGGCGGGTGGGCGAGGGTGGCCGGGGTTGGCGGTGGGCCAGGCGCAGGTAAAGACATCCTGTCACCAGACTGTTGACGGCTACCCCGATGAACGTCGCCGCCAGGGTCAGCAGGCCGTAGAGCGTCAGGTAGGCGAGCATGGCCGGGATCAGCCAGGTGGTTCGCTCGGGCAGCCAGCCCAGTGCAGCGGGGCGAGTCTGCAGCACCACATAGCTTTCCATGCCGCCCAATAACCAGCCATACAGGGCTTCCAGAAGCAGCAGCGGGGCCACGGCGATCGCCAGCTGTGCCGAGGTCTGCAGCAGGGTCAGCCCGGCAATGCCGGGCAGGCGTCGGCAGACGCTCCAGAGCGCTTCGAGCGCCTGTCGATAGCGATGCCCCCCCGGCCGGGTCACCACCAGCAGCATGCCGGCCTGTTGCAGGGCCAGCAGCAGGCCGCTCAAGGCGATGACGGCCAGCAGCCAGAGTGCGCCCCATGGCGTGAAGGCGACGTCGAGCAGCTGGGCCCCGGTCAGCGGTGGACGGCCGAGCTCGCGAAGCAGAGCGGCCAGGGTGCTGGCGCTGGCAGGCAGCAGCAGCGTGGCCGAGAGCAGGGTGAAGAACAACTGATAGGCGACCAGCGGCCGCCAGTGCTCGCGCAGCGAGCGCAATGCCGCAACGCCGAGGGCATGCGGAGCGAGTGTCGTGGCCGGTGAGTCAGGCATGCCCCCACGCTAGCATGTCGGTCGCAGTGCCCGACAGGGCCGGCGATTGCGCGTCAGCCGTCGACCGGCAGGCGGGCGTCGGCCACCACGATGCCGTTGTTGTCGGCGTAGAGCCAGTCGCCCGGGTTCAGGGTGACGCCCGCGAAGGTGACGGGCAGGTCGCGCTGGCCTTCGCCGTGCTTGTTGCTGCGTCGGGGATGGACGCCCAGCGCCTGAACCCCCAGGTCGACATCGGCCAGCACGTCGACATCGCGGATGCAGCCGTAGAGAACGACGCCCGCCCAGCCGTTGCGCGCCGCCTGGTCGGCCAGCCGGTCGCCGAGCAGCGCGCAGCGCAGCGAGCCACCGGCATCGACGACGAGAACGCTGCCCTCGCCGGGCTCGGCGACGGCTTCCTTGACGCGCGAATTGTCCTCGAAGCACTTGACGGTGCGCACCGGCCCCGAGAAGGCTTCGCGTCCGCCGAGATTGACGAATATGGGATCGAGCACCCGGACGTCGGGATGAGCGTCGCAGATATCGGGGGTGACGATAGGGGGCATGGCGCGTCTCCATGTCGAAGTGTTGAATCGACAGGGTGCCACAGAATCGACGCGGCCGGGGCGGTAGAGTCGAGAGGAAAACGCCGGGCTCGGGCCCGGCGTCGTTGCAAACGGTGGTGTCCGAGGCGAGCCTCGGATCAGAAACGCCAGCCGGCGGAGGCCGTGAAGGTGTCGATCTGGTAGTCGCTGTCGAAATCGTATCGTTCGTATTCGGCACGGATCAGGAACGGCGCGAAATTGAACTGGGCGCCCACCCCATAGACCGGATCGGTGCCGTCCTGATCCTTCAGGTTGACGCTGGCATTGCCGAGGTTGCCGTCGACGTCGGTTTCCCACTTGGCCAGCCCGGCCTTGGCGAAGGCCGTGAACCAGGGGGTGATCGGCAGCTGGCCGACGGCACTTACGCCGTAGGCATCCGATTCCAGGTCGGTATTGGCACCGGAATTGCCTTCCAGGCGTGTTCGGCCCAGGTCCGCATAGAAGATTTCGGTGGCGAAATAGGGGGTGAACTCGTAGCCGACAAACCCCTTGAAGACGTTGTCGTCATTGTCGAGATCGAAACTCTCGCTGCCCGACTCGATGAAGTCGCCGACCTCGCTTTCGTCGTTCTTGAGGGAGCTGAAACCGGTTCCGACACCCAGATACAGGCCCTTGGCACCGTCGATGGCCCAGGCGGAGGGCGCGGTGGCAACCAGAGTCGCAGTGGCGACGGAAGCAGACAGCAGTGTCTTGATGTTCATGAGGGTTCTCCTTGAATGGTTCCTTCGCCGAAGCGAATGAAAGTCGGCATGCACAAGGGCCGTGGCATCGGCCTCTCATTGGGTGCATGTCGGCGTCCTGCCGAATCGCGAACGCGTTGTTGCGGGGGCTCGCGACGTCTTGAATCTAGGTCGAACAGTGTTCGCCCCTCAAGGCGGTGGAGGTAAATGTGTGTTGTTTTTTGTAATAAAAAGCGCCCCGCCTGGGGCGGGGCGCTTCGGTCATCGATTGACGATGTTGCGAGCATCGGAATCGAAGGGTCAGGCTTCCTCGGCGAGGGGAATCACGTTGGAGGCGGCCTTCTGGAACTCCTCGATCTCATGGAAGTTCATGTAGCGGTAGATCTCGCCGGCCATGGCATCGAACTCGCTCATGTAGCGACGATATTCATCGACACTCGGCAGGCGACCTTCCACAGCGGCCACGGCGGCCAGCTCGGCGGAGGCCAGGTAGACATCGGCGCCGTCGCCAAGGCGATTGGGGAAGTTGCGGGTCGAGGTGGAGACCACCGTGCTCTTGGCGGCCACCCGGGCCTGGTTACCCATGCACAGCGAGCAGCCCGGCATCTCCATGCGCGCGCCGGCGCGACCGTAGATGCCGTAGTAGCCTTCTTCGGTCAGCTGGTGCTGGTCCATCTTGGTCGGCGGGGCCAGCCACAGCTTGGTCTTCAGGCTGCCCGCGGGCTGCTTCTCGAGCAGCTTGCCGGCGGCGCGGAAGTGACCGATGTTGGTCATGCACGAGCCGATGAACACCTCGTCGATGGACTCACCCGCCACGTCGGAAAGCAGGCGGGCATCGTCCGGATCGTTCGGCGCGCACAGCACCGGCTGGTCGAGCTGGTCGAGGTCGATTTCGATCACCTCGGCGTACTCGGCGTCCTTGTCGGCGCGCATCAGGCTGGGGTTGGCGAGCCATTCCTCCATGCCCTCGATGCGGCGTTCCAGCGTGCGGCGGTCACCGTAGCCCTGATCGATCATCCACTTGAGCAGGGTGATGTTGGACGTCAGGTACTCGCTGACACTGTCCTCGGAGAGCGTGATGGTGCAGCCGGCCGCGGAGCGTTCGGCGGACGCGTCGGATAGCTCGAAGGCCTGCTCGACGGTGAGGTCCTCGAGACCTTCGATCTCCAGCACGCGACCGGAGAAGGCGTTCTTCTTGCCGGACTTCTCGACGGTCAACAGGCCCTGCTGGATGGCGTAGTAGGGGATGGCGTGGACCAGGTCACGCAGGGTGACGCCGGGCTGACGCTTGCCCTTGAAGCGCACCAGCACGGATTCCGGCATGTCCAGCGGCATCACGCCGGTCGCGGCGGCAAAGGCCACCAGGCCGGAGCCCGCGGGGAAGGATATGCCCATCGGGAAGCGGGTGTGCGAATCGCCGCCGGTACCCACGGTGTCGGGCAGCAGCATGCGGTTCAGCCAGCTGTGGATGATGCCGTCGCCCGGGCGCAGCGAGACGCCGCCGCGGTTCATGATGAAGTCGGGGAGGGTGTGGTGGGTCTCCACGTCGACCGGCTTCGGGTAGGCGCTGGTGTGGCAGAAGGACTGCATCACCAGGTCGGCCTGGAAGCCCAGGCAGGCCAGATCCTTGAGCTCGTCGCGGGTCATCGGGCCGGTGGTGTCCTGGGAGCCCACGGTGGTCATCTTCGGCTCGCAGTACATGCCCGGGCGCACGCCATCCATGCCGCAGGCCTTGCCGACCATCTTCTGCGCCAGGGTGAAGCCCTTGCCGTTGTCGGCCGGCTGTTCCGGCTTCTTGAAGACGTCGGAGGGCTCCAGGCCCAGCTCGTTGCGGGCCTTCTCGGTCAGGCCGCGACCGATGATCAGCGGGATGCGGCCGCCGGCGCGGACTTCATCGAGGATCACCCGGGTCTTGAGCTCGAAGGTGCTCAGCACCTCGTCGGTGCCGTGCTTGCAGACCTTGCCCTCGTAGGGGTAGACGTCGATGAGGTCGCCCATGTCGAGCTTCTCGACGTCCATCTCGATGGGCAGGGCGCCGGCGTCTTCCATGGTGTTGAAGAAGATCGGCGCGATCTTGCCGCCGAAGACGAAACCGCCGGCGCGCTTGTTGGGTACGTGGGGGATGTCGTCGCCGAAGAACCACAGTACCGAATTGGTGGCGGACTTGCGCGAGGAGCCGGTGCCCACCACGTCGCCGACGTAGGCGACCGGGTAGCCCTGGCTCTTGACCTCATTGATCTGTGCCAGCGGGCCCTTGTTGCCCGGCACTTCCGGCTCGATGCCGTCGCGCGGGTTCTTGAGCATGGCGTTGGCGTGCAGCGGGATATCCGGGCGCGACCAGGCATCCGGTGCCGGAGAGAGGTCGTCGGTGTTGGTCTCGCCGGGCACCTTGAACACCGCCAGGGTGATCTTCTCGGCCAGTGCCGGCTTGGCCAGGAACCACTCGGCGTCGGCCCAGGACTGCAGCACGCCCTGGGCGACGCTGTTGCCGGCCTTGGCGCGTTCGGCGACGTCATGGAAGGCATCGAACATCAGCAGGGTGTGCTTGAGCTGTTCGCCGGCCTCCCTGGCGAGGCTCTCGTCGTCGAGCAGCTCGACCAGGGTGGCGATGTTGTAGCCGCCCTGCATGGTCCCCAGCAGCTTGACCGCGTGCACCTTGTCGATCAGCGGTGATTCGGCGTCGCCCTTGGCGATGGCGGTCAGGAAGCCGGCCTTGACGTAGGCGGCTTCGTCGACACCGGGCGGAACGCGGTCGGTGATCAACTCGAGCAGAAACTGCTCCTCGCCGGCCGGCGGGTTCTTGAGCAGTTCGACCAGTTCGGCGGTCTGCTCGGCGGTCAGCGGCTTCGGCGGTACGCCCTCGGCAGCGCGTTCCTCGACATGTTGACGGTAGGCTTCAAGCACGTTGGGGACCCTCATCGATTTTCGGAATCCAGTAGGTGCAGAAAATGGCAGCGAACATCGCTGAAAATCGCACAAATCCTGCCTTCTGATGCTCTGTTCAGAGCCGAGCGCATTCTACGCGAAACTGTCGACAATGTTAAGGCAAGGGTGTGACGGGGGCGCACGATTTTGGTCGTACGCCGTGGGCTTCAACGCGAGGCAACTGGCGTGGCCGTCTCGTCGGCCGGCGCCCGGCGCGTTACCATGGGCGCTTCACCGGGAGGTCCCATGAGTCGACGAATCGTTTCCCCTTGTGTGGGGCTGTGTTCCACCACCGTCGGCGACAGTGTCTGCCGCGGCTGTCAGCGCAGCGATCATGAGATCCGTGACTGGTTCGGCTACGATCACGCCACCCGCGAAGCGGTGATGCAGCGTCTGGACGGCTGGCGCGTGGCGGTGGCCGGCCACTACCTGCGGGTTACGGATGCCGATCGGCTGCAGGCCCAGCTCGAGCGGCACGGTATCCGCTTTCGTGCCGATCAGCCGGCGCTGTCGCGAGCGGTGGAACTGCTGCGAGTGGGCCGCGAGCGCATGCGCGATATTCGCCGCTATGGGCTCGAGCCCCGGGAGGCGGGTGCCGGCATGTCGCCGGTGCAGCTTCACGAGGCGATCGCGACGATGCTGCTGGCGCGTGCCGAAGCCTGCCGGGACGCCGGTGACTCCGATGAATCCATGACGTGAACCCCCATGCCCGATACTCGTGAAACCCTGCTGTCCCCCGAACTGCTGGCCTTTTTGCCGTGTACCACGCCCGATGCCTGGATCGAGGCCGCGCTGGCCAATCAGGCGCTGCTGCTGATCGATCACGCCCAGTGCGAGAAGAAGGCGGCGTCCACCGCGATGAGCCTGATGTATCGCTACGTCGACCGGCCGTTGCTGCTGACCAAGATGTCGCAACTGGCCCGCGAGGAGTTGCTGCACTTCGAACAGGTGGTCAGGCTGATGGAATCGCGCGGCGTCGAGTACCGGCATATCGCGGCATCACGCTACGCCGAGGGACTGCGCCGGCATGTATGCGCTGAAGATCCCGAACGGCTGGTCGATATACTCATTGTGGGGGCCTTCATCGAGGCACGCTCCTGCGAGCGCTTCGCCGCGCTCATTCCGCATCTGGACGCGGAGCTTGCCAAGTTCTATCGCACTCTGGTTAAGTCGGAAGGGCGGCATTATGAGGACTACCTGATGTTGGCCAGGCGCTTCTCGGCATCGTCCATCGATACGCGCATCGCCTTCTTCGCCGAACGCGAGCGGGAACTGATCGAATCGCCCGATGCCACCTTCCGCTTTCACAGCGGCCTGCCGGCGGCGGCCTGACACGCGTGCCGCGGTCCGGGTGGCGTACTCGCCCTCGCTGACGAACAACGCAGGAACTGATAACAATGGCACGGTCTTCTTCCGGCAACACGCAGTTGACGCTGTTCGGTCACTTCTCGCTCACCCTGGGCGAGGATACGCTCACCCAGTTCAGTTACGACAAGGTCAAGGCGCTGCTGGTCTATCTGCTGCTGATGGAACAGCCGGTCAACCGGGCAGCGCTGGCCGAGTTGCTGTGGCCCGACCAGGGGCTGTCCTCCGGTCGTACCAACCTGCGCCACGCGCTGCATTGCCTGCGCCAGAGCCTGGGCGAGGAGGCCGAGCGCACGCTCGAGGTGTCGCGCCAGACCATCGCCTTCGCGCTGCCCGACAACTGGTGCTTCGACCTCAAGCAGCTCGAGACGCTGCTCGAACGCGTGCCGGACGTGGCGGGCCTTGAGCAGGTACTGGCCGTCTATCGTGGCGACCTCGTCGAGGATCTGCAACTCGCTCAATGTGCGGAATATCAACGCTGGCTGGTGCGCATGCGTGGCGAGTGGCGTCAACGGGTGTTGAGCTATGCCGAGCAGGTGCTGGAGGGCGGCGAGGCGCTGCCCGATGCCCTGCTGCGCACCCTGGTCAGTCGCTTTTCCGGCTATGCGCCGTTTCACGAGCGCCTGATCCGCCAGCTGATCGACCAGCGCCAGTCCGCCGCCGCCCACGAGGAGTACAACGCCTACCTCCAGTTGCTGGCCCTGTCCGGTCAGCAGCCCGAACCGAGCATCCTTCAGCTGGCGCGCTACTGGTCGGACGGCCGTGGCGAAACCCTGCCGGTAACCCCGCGCGGTGCCTACTCGCGAACCCTGGCGGCGGACAGCCAGCCACTGAGCGATGACGAGATCGAGCACCGCCAGCTCTCCGTGATGGCCATTCGCCTGCGTCTGCGGGGCGAGTGGGACGAGCGTGGCGAGGCTCGGGCCTGCCTGTCGCTGCAGATCGAGCTGCTGCGCTGGCTGGAGCGCCAGTGTCACCATCTCGGCGGGTTCTGGCTGCCGGGAGCCACCGGCGGGCTCGGTCTGGCCTGCTTCGGTACCCACGGGCCGGCCCATCAGCTGGCGGAGCTGGTGGCGCTCTATGAGCACTGCCGCCGGGCCCTGCCGGAAGAGGCGGCGAGACTCTGGAGCGGGCGTGGCGACATGCCGCGCTTCGATCTGGCTGCCGGACTGGACAGCGGCCGGGTGCTCTATCTGCCGGAGCGCCAGCTGGTCGACCCGCTGGGGCAGGTGACGCAGCGCGTTCCCTGGAGCTGATGAGTGCCGCCGAGGGCAGCGAACTGGTGATCTCCCAGGAGGCCAGCCAGCACATGCCCCCGGCGCTGGATCTTCAGCCGCGATTGTCGACCCGCCTGCTGGCCAGCGACGGCAAGGTGCGGTTGCGTGCCCTGGTGCTGGGTGTCAACGAGGGGGGGCGCAGCGCGGTGCCGCCGAGCCTGATCGGTCGCGAGAGTGCCCTGCGCAAGCTGCGCGATGCCCTGGCTCGAGCCGGGCTGGGGTTGCGCCAGAGCCTGCTGGTGCAGGGCGCGTCGGGCATGGGCAAGTCGGCGTTGATGGTGAGCTTTCGGCAGCTGGTGCAAAGCGAGGACGTGGCGCTGTGCTGGCAATCGACCACGCGCATGTCGATGCAGGAACCGTTCGGGCTGGCGCGGCTGATGCTGCGCTGGCATTGCGGCGAGCACCTCGACGAGGCCGGCCTGGCCGAGCTGCTGAGCGAGCAGGGCGACGAGGCGCTGCTGCAGTCGTCGGCATCCTGGCAACTGCTGCAGCAGGCCCTGGGGCTGGCCGAAGCCGATGACTCGCTGGCTGCCGCCCAGAGCGGTGAAGCGGTCGACCTGCTGGTCGGTGTGCTGCATCGCATGATCGAGCGTACCGCCGCTCGCAAGCCGCTGGTGCTGCTGGTCGACGATTTGCAGTGGATCGACGAGCCGTCCCTCAAGCTGCTGGCCGGTCTGCAGGCGCGGTTACCGATCAACACGGCCTTTCTGCTGGTAGCCAGCCATCACGGGCGCGATCCGTTGCCGGTGCGCCTGCACTGGGACCAGCAACTGCTGCTCGACAAGCTCGACGCCATGCAGTCATCGCGGCTGCTCTCGCAGCTGGCCCGGCGCTACCGCCTGCATCTCAGTCCGCGCCTGCGCGGCCAGTTGATCGAACGCTGCGACGGCGTGCCGCTCTACCTTCAGGAAATCTGCCGGCGTCTCGACATGGACCGACGCGAAGGGCGCAGTATCCAGGTCGACGAGCTGCCCCATGGCCTGCTCGGGCTGCTGGCCAGCCGCATCGACCAGCTCGACAACGACCGCCATGTGACGCATGTGGCGGCGGTGCTCGGTCGCCAGTTCCGGCTCGATTTCCTGCGCGAATGCAGCGAGCTCGATCCGGAACGCCTGAAACAGGCGCTCGTTCACATGCAGCGTCTCGAGATTATCGAGCGCTGTGACGCTCACAGCGAATATGAATATCAGTTCACCCATCCCTTGCTGCAGGAAGCGGCCTATCTGTCCTGCCCGCGGGATATCCGCACGCGCATTCACCAGCAGGTGGTCGGCCTGATCGAGGAGCGCTTCCCGATGTGGATCAGCCGTCACCCGGGGGATTTCGCCACGCATCTGCGGCGCAGCGGCCACTACGCCCGAGGTGCCCGTTACTTCGAGCTGGCCGCCCGCGAGGCGCTGCGAGTCAGCGCCAATCGCACGGCGCTTCACATGGCCGATCTCGGTCTGGCGAGCCTGCGCCAGATCGAGGGGCAGGTGGAGCGGGAGATCAGCCTGCTGACGGTACGCGGTCAGGCCGCCTTTGCGTTGGAAGGGCACGGTTCGCCCACGGCGCACGAGAGCTTCGTCAAGGCACGCGAGCTGCTCGAATGCACCCAGGGGGCCGACGAGGAAACCGAGCTGGTGCAGCGGTTTCTGGTCAAGTGGGGGCTGTGGGTGGGCTGTAGTCAGCGTTTCGCGCAGGCGGATGCCTTTTCCCTGGCCTCGGGAATGGCGGCGCTGGCCGAGCAGTTGCCCGACCCGCGTTATCGGCGCCTGGCAGCCTATGCGCGGGCTCATTGTGAATACTGGGCGGGACGTGTGCGTCAGGCGCTGGATCATCTCGAGGAGATCGACCCGCTTCATCAGCCGATGATGCTGGAGTGGCTGCCGTTCTCGGATCATCCGCAAGTGGCGGCGGCCTGCTATCAGGGCTGGGCACTGTGCCTGCGCGGTGATTACCGGCGTGCCGAGCAGCAGGTCGAAGCGGCGGTGCGTCTGGCCGAGACGCTCAACCATCCCGGCTCGCTGGCGCTGGCGCTGATGAGCGCGGCGGCGTTGTATCGGCAGCTGGGGCATGTGCACCTTGCCGGGGCGCGTGCCGAGCGAGCCTTCGAGCTGACCCGTACCCCCGACCTGCACCTCTGGCACATGACGGCGCAGTGTGCACTGGGCTGGCACCGCGCGCTGACCGGAGACCGCGCGGGGCTGGCAATGATCGAGGCCGGGCTGGACGAGTTCACCGAACTGGTCGGGCGCGACCGCCACCAGCGCCCCATGCTGTGGTACATCGATGCCTGCATGGCCCTCGGCGAGCTGGCGCGCGCCGAGGATTACCTGGATCAGTGCCTGATGATGGCCCGCGAGCGCGGCTCGCTCTTCGTGCCGGAGCTCTGCGTGCATCTGGCACGGGTCCATCACCGGCTGGGGCGCTCGCCCGAGATGGTTCGCGGTCTGGTGGAGCAGGCGATCGAACAGGCGCGGGAGCACGAGAACCCCCATCATCAGCTCTATGCGCTGGAGCTGTGGCTCGATGTGGTGGCACCGGGGGACGAGCAGGCCGAAGATGCGCTGCGCCAGTTGCTGGGCGAGGTGACCCAGACCGATGCACCGGTGCTGCTGCGCTGGCGAACGCTGCTCGATCAGTCGCTGTCCAGTTCGGCGACCTGCGCTCCCTGAAGCGCACTCGTCGCCCGGGTGTCGTCAATCGGTGAGCGGGAAGTCGCGCAGTCGGGGCTCCGAGTCGGCGTCGACACGAACGTCCCAGCCGCGGTTCGGCTGCCAGTCACCCAGCACGATGCGGCGTGCCGGCTGGCCGTCGACGCTGAGTTCATGCACGGCAGGGCGGTGAGTGTGGCCGTGAATCAAGGTGCGCACGCCATGCTCGGCCATTACGCGTTCCACCTCGCTCGGGGTGACATCCATGATGTCCTCGGCCTTGTTGGAGTTGGCTTCGCCGGACTGGCGGCGCAGGTCGCGGGCCAGGGCGAGGCGCTGCTCGACCGGCAGCGCCAGGATCTGGGCCTGCCACTGCGGGTCGCGTGCCTTGGCGCGAAACGCCATATAGGCTTCGTCGCGGGTACAGAGGCTGTCGCCGTGCATCAGCAATACGCGCTCGCCACCCAGCTCGACGACGCTCGGGTCGCTCAGCAGGGTGGCGCCGGTCGCCTCGGCGAAGCCGTTGCCGATCAGGAAATCCCGGTTGCCGTGCATGAAGTACAGGGCCGTGCCGGCGTCGCTCAGGCGGCGCAGGGCGTCGAGAATGCCCGTCTCGAATTCGCCCCGGTAGTCGTCACCGATCCAGGCTTCGAAGATGTCGCCCAGCAGGTACAGGTGCTCGGCCTGGCGGGCCGGTCCGTCCAGATAGCGCAGGAAGCCGTCGGCAATCTCGGGAGCGCCGGGGTGCAGGTGCAAATCGGAAATCAGCAGCGTGGTCATGGCAGGGGGCGCATCGGTGGGTGAGTGAAACGGCGACGCCCGCCGGCGACGGCCGGCGGGCGTCGAGGGGATGGTGTCAGTCGCGGATCTCGGCGCGCTCGAGAACCACGTCCTCGGCCGGCACGTCGGCGTGCATGCCGCGGCGCGTGGTGGGCACGCCCTTGATCTTCTCGACCACGTCCATGCCGGCGATCACTTCGCCGAACACGCAGTAGCCCCAGCCCTGCAGAGACTTGCCGCGGTGGTCGAGGAAGTCGTTGTCGGCGACGTTGATGAAGAACTGCGCGGTGGCGGAGTGCGGGTCCTGGGTGCGGGCCATGGCCACGGTGCCCTTGCGGTTCTTCAGGCCGTTGTCGGCCTCGTTGTCGATCGGCGCGCGGGTCGGCTTCTGTTCGAACTGGGTATCGAAGCCGCCGCCCTGGACCATGAAGCCGTCGATTACGCGGTGGAACAGGGTGTCATCGTAATGGCCGTCACGCACGTACTGCTCGAAATTGGCCGCCGTCGCGGGGGCCTTTTCATGGTCGAGTTGCAGGTGGATTTCGCCGTAGTTGGTATGCAGAACGATCATGGAATCCTTCCGGACTGTCTGGGTGGGGGCGCCTTGGCGTAGCGCGCGAGCGTCACGCTATAATAGCCGCTTTCCAGCGACAGGCGAAGCCGCTAGGCTTGGCCGTCTGCGATACCCGATCATCAAGAGGTTCCCCGACGTCCCATGACCAACGAGAGCAGCAGCGCCCCGAACTTCATCCGCAACCAGATTCGCGAGGAGGTCGAAGCGGGCAAGGTCGATACCGTGGTCACCCGGTTTCCGCCGGAGCCCAATGGCTTTCTGCACATCGGCCATGCCAAGTCGATCTGCCTGAACTTCGGGCTGGCCGAGCAGTTTGGCGGGGACTGTCACCTGCGTTTCGACGATACCAACCCGGCCAAGGAGGAGCAGGCCTACATCGACGCCATCAAGGCCGACGTGGAATGGCTGGGCTTTCACTGGGCGGGCAAGGTGCGCTATGCCTCCGACTACTTCGATCAGCTGTATGCCTGGGCGCAGCACCTGGTGCGCGAGGGCAAGGCCTACGTCGATGACCTCTCGCCGGACGAGATCCGCGAGTATCGCGGCACGCTGACCGAGCCGGGCCGGCCGAGCCCGTATCGCGACCGTGCGCCGGAAGAGAACCTCGACCTACTCGAGCGCATGCGCCGGGGCGAGTTCGCGGAGGGTGAGAAGGTGTTGCGCGCCAGGATCGACATGGCCTCGCCGAACATCAATCTGCGCGACCCGATCCTCTACCGGATTCGCCATGCGTCCCACCACCAGACCGGCGACAAGTGGAAGATCTATCCGTCCTACGACTTCACCCACGGCCAGTCCGATGCTATCGAGGGAGTCACCCACTCGATCTGCACCCTGGAGTTCGAGGACCATCGCCCGCTCTACGAGTGGTTCCTGAACAACCTGCCGGTTCCGGCGCGGCCGCGCCAGATCGAGTTTGCGCGCCTCAACCTGAACTACACCGTGACTTCCAAGCGCAAGCTCAAGCTGCTGGTCGACGAGGGCGTGGTCGACGGCTGGGACGACCCGCGCATGCCGACGATCTCCGGCATGCGTCGGCGCGGTTACACGCCGGCCTCGATCCGCAAGTTCTGCGAGATGATCGGCGTCACCCGGGCCGAGGGCGGCATGGTCGACATCGCCATGCTCTACCACGCGATTCGTTCCGATCTCGAGGACAACGCGCCGCGGGCGATGTGCGTGCTCAAGCCGCTCAAGGTGGTGCTGACCAACGTCCCCGAGGACCATGACGAAGCCTTCGAGGTGGCGGGCCATCCGGCACGTGACGACATGGGCGTGCGTCGCCTGCCGTTCACCCGCGAGATCTGGATCGACGCCGACGACTTCATGGAGGAGCCGCCCAAGAAGTTCTTCCGCCTGGCGCCGGGCAAGGAGGTGCGCCTGCGCAACGCCTACGTGATCCGTTGCGACGAGGTGATCAAGAACGCGGCCGGCGAGATCGAGGAGCTGCGCTGTTCGGTGGATTTCGATACCCTCGGCAGGAATCCGGAAGGGCGCAAGGTCAAGGGTGTGATCCACTGGGTCAGCGCGGCGCACGCCGTGCCGGTCGAGGTGCGCCTCTACGACAACCTGTTCCAGGTCGAGGCACCCGACCGTGATCGGGACGTCGATTTCCTCGAGCACCTCAACCGCGATTCGCTGACGGTGGTGCAGGGCTACGCCGAGCCGAGCCTGGCCGAGGTGGAGCCGGAGGCCCGCTATCAGTTCGAACGGGTGGGCTATTTCTGTGCGGATCGCCATGCCGCCGCCGAGGGGCAGCGCGTCTTCAACCGCATCGTCGGTCTCAAGGATACCTGGGCCAAGATCCAGAAGAAGGGCTGAGCATGCAGATCTACAATACCCTGACTCGCACCAAGGAAACCTTCGTTCCGATCGAGCCGGGCAGGATCCGCATGTATGTCTGCGGGATTACCGTCTACGACTACTGTCACATCGGCCATGCCCGGGTCATGGTGGCGTTCGACGTGATCACCCGCTACCTGCGCTCGCGCGGCTTCGAGGTGACCTATGTCCGCAACATCACCGACATCGACGACAAGATCCTCCGGCGCGCCGAGGAAAACGGCGAGCCCATTGCCGCGCTGACCGAGCGGATGATCGCGGCGATGCACGAGGACGAGGCGCGGCTCGGCGTGCTGCGCCCGGACCTCGAGCCGCGTGCCACGGCGCACATCGACGACATCCAGGCGATGATCGCCACGCTGATCGACAAGGGCTACGCCTATCGGGCCGACAACGGCGATGTCTACTACCGGGTGCGGCGCTTCGCCGATTACGGCAGGCTCAACAACCGCGACCTGGACGAGATGCGCTCCGGGGCGCGGGTGGAAGTCGACACCCACAAGGAGGACCCGCTCGACTTCGTGCTGTGGAAGGCGGCCAAGCCGGGCGAGACGAGCTGGCCATCGCCGTGGGGCGAGGGGCGTCCGGGCTGGCACATCGAGTGCTCGGCGATGTCCACCTGCTGCCTGGGCGAGACGTTCGACATTCACGGCGGCGGTCCGGACCTGACGTTCCCGCACCACGAGAACGAGATCGCCCAGAGCGAGGCGGCCACGGGGCAGCGCTACGTGAACACCTGGATGCATGCCGGCGCGGTGCGGGTCGATCAGCAGAAGATGTCCAAGTCGCTGGGCAACTTCTTCACCATCCGCGATGTGCTGGCCGAGCATGACCCCGAGGTGGTGCGCTACCTGCTGGTGTCGAGCCACTATCGCAGCCCGATCAACTATGCCCCGGATGCGCTCGACGACGCGCGGCGCTCGCTGGAGCGCTTCTACAATGCGCTCGACGGCGTCGAGCCGGTGGCCGGCGAGGTCGATGCCGGTTACGCCGAGCGTTTCACCGCGGCGATGGACGACGACTTCAACACCCCCGAGGCGCTGTCGGTGCTCTTCGAGCTGGCCCGCGCACTCAATCGGGCCAAGGCCGAGGATGCCGGGCGCGCCGCGGCGCTGGCCTTCGAGCTCAAGCGCCTGGGCCAGGTGCTGGGTCTGCTCGAGCAGGCGCCGGCGGCGTTTCTCCAGGGCGGGCGCGCGCTGCCGCTGGCCGAGGCGGAGATCGAGGCGCGGATTGCCGCGCGGGCGGCCGCCAAGAAGGCCCGGGATTTTGCCGAGGCCGATCGCATCCGCGATGAACTGGCCGCGCTGGGTATCGTGCTCAAGGATTCCCGGGAAGGCACCTCCTGGGTACTGGAGCGCTGATTCGGCACGACGTTCGTCAGCATGGTGGAAACGAAAACGCCGCACCTCCTGGGTGCGGCGTTTTCATGGCCGGTTTTCAGCCCGCCGCTCGGCGGGGCGGGAGGTCAGGCTTCCTGAGGCGTCGCCTGCGGTGTGCCCAGCCGCGTCACCATGGCCTCGACCATCTCGGCGGAGTGGCGGGCCGCCTGGTCGATGAAGGCCGTGAAGGACAGGTTGGAGTCCTTGCCGGCGATGTCCGAGAGGGCGCGGATCACCACGAAGGGGCAGCCGTAGAGATGGCAGGTCTGGGCGATCGCGGCGGCTTCCATCTCGGCGGCGAGCATCGTCGGGAACCGCTCGCGAGTGCGCTGGACGGCATCGGGGCAGGCCATGAAGGCATCGCCGGTGGCGATCAGGCCCTCGTGGACGCGCAGGTGGCCGAGGCTCTCGATGCACTCGCGGGCCACGCACACCAGGCGGTCGTCGGGCAGGTAGGCGGCCGGCATCTGCGGCACCTGGCCGTGCTCGTAGCCGAAGACCACGGCATCCACGTCGTGGTGGCGCACCTCGGTCGAGATCACCACGTCGCCTACGTCCAGCCCGGTGCCGAAGCCGCCGGCGGAACCGGTGTTGATGATGGCCTCGGGGTGATACATGTCGAGCATGAGCGTCGTGCCGATGGCCGCGTTCACCTTGCCGATGCCGGACTGCAGGATGACCACCTCGACGCCGTTCAGGCGCCCGGTGTGGAAGGTCGAACCGACGTGGTGGCGGGTCCGGCGGTTCTCCAGGCGGGAGGCCAGCAGGGCGACCTCTTCCTCCATGGCACCGATGATGCCGATCTTGCGCATGGGGCGAATCGTCCTCCGTGTGGGCTCAGGCGAAGACCTGGTGCCATTCATCGCGCTTGGCGAGAAAATCCCGGGCCAGCGCCTGGGCGCCTTCCAGGCTGTGACTGGCGGCCCAGCCGCACTGCATCTCGGTGCAGGCCGGCACTTCCTCGGCGACGAGGATGTCCTGCAGCGTCTTCTCGATCAGGGCCAGGACGCCGTCGTAGTCGTCGTGGTTGATCATCGCGATGTAGAAGCCGGTCTGGCAGCCCATGGGGCTGATGTCGACGACCTTGTCGCTGTGATTGCGCGACAGTTCCGCCATCAGGTGTTCCAGCGAGTGCAGGGCGGGCATCTCCATGTGCCCCTTGTTGGGCTGGCAGATGCGCATGTCGTACTTGTGGATGCTGTCGCCGTTCTCGCCGGTCTTGATGCCGGCCAGGCGCACGTAGGGGGCCTTGACCCGGGTATGGTCGAGGTTGAAGCTCTCGACGTTCATCGGCGTCTCGCTCATTCAGGTCTCCTGATGTGTTGCTGAATGGTGCGTTGTTGGGCGCGCATTATATCGGCTCAGCCGTTGCCGTGCATGGCGTCATGCAGTTCGGCGGCGAACAGGGTGTTCTCGAGCAGCGAGGCGACCGTCATCGGGCCCACGCCGCCGGGCACCGGGGTGATGTAGCTGGCGCGCTCGGCGGCGGGCGCGTATTCGACGTCGCCGACCAGGCTGCCGTCCGGCTGGCGATTGATGCCCACGTCGATGACGATGGCCCCCGGCTTCACCCACTCGCCCTTGACCAGGCCCGGCACGCCGACCGCGACCACCAGCAGATCAGCGCGGCGCACGTGGGCCTCTAGGTCGCGGGTGAAGCGATGGCAGACGGTGGTGGTGCAGCCGGCGAGCATCAGTTCCAGGGCCATCGGCCGGCCCACGATGTTGGAGGCGCCGACGATGGTGGCGTCGAGGCCGCGTACCGGGATGCCCGATTCCTGGAGCAGGGTCATGACCCCCTTGGGCGTGCACGGGCGCAGCACGGGAAGACGCTGGGCCAGGCGGCCGAGGTTGTACGGGTGAAAGCCGTCGACGTCCTTGTCCGGGCGGATGCGCTCGAGAATCGGGCGGGCATCCAGATGCCCCGGCAGCGGCAGCTGGACGAGGATGCCGTCCACCGCCGGGTCGTCGTTGAGGCGGTCGACCAGCGCCTCGAGCTCGGCCTGCGAGGTCTCCGCGGGCAGCGAATGGCGGAAGGAGAGCAGTCCGGCCTGTTCGCAGGCGCGATGCTTGTTGCGGACATAGACCTCGGATGCCGGATCGTGGCCGACCAATACCACGGCAAGCCCGGGCACGCGGGCGCCCTCGCTGCGGCGAGCCTCCACCTGGCGGGCGACCTGTTGTCGGACATGCGCGGCGATGGCCTTGCCATCGATCAATTGGGCGGTCATCGAAAGTTCCTTTGCTTCGCGGCAATCAGTGATGCGGGAAAAAAGAAGTGACGTCGATTTTCGCATGCAATACCCCGCAGTCAAAGCGCCGGGGGGCAGGTGGTGATGCTAAGGGCTTGACTCGCGGAGGATGTTGCGTAGAATATGCAGCGCTTGACGAGGCCCGGAGGCAAGCGTCAAGGCCGTATGTCTCGCCGGCGGGGTATAGCGCAGTCTGGTAGCGCGCCTGCTTTGGGAGCAGGATGTCGGGGGTTCAAATCCCTCTACCCCGACCATCCGCAGGCTGCGACGTCTCGGATGGGTTGCGTTGCTCGTCGCGGCTGTGGCAGTGGCTGGGCCGTAACAGTTCGGCGCCCATAGCTCAACCGGATAGAGCAACGGCCTTCTAAGCCGTGGGTTGCAGGTTCAAGTCCTGCTGGGCGCGCCATGCTGCAGTCCGGCGGCAGGCTCTCGGGCAGGGCGTCAAGCGAGTCGACACGACAGTGGTGGATGTAGCTCAGTGGTAGAGCCCCGGATTGTGGCTCCGGTGGTCGTGGGTTCGATCCCCATCATCCACCCCACGTCGACGTCGGCAATGCAGTTCATGAAATGGTGGATGTAGCTCAGTGGTAGAGCCCCGGATTGTGGCTCCGGTGGTCGTGGGTTCGATCCCCATCATCCACCCCATTTCATTCCTTCCCGATCCTGCAGTCTCGCTCGTTCCTCGCATGTTCTCCGTTTCCCCGGCGGTTTCTCTCCGGCTCCGGTCGCGATTCGTCGTCAGGTGGCCTGGAGTGTCGGCGAGCCCCTTGCAAAGCTTCGGTACAGCCCCCATGTATCGGGGAAAGCGGGCGAACTTGCCAGGTCGCCCCGGGATTCTTAGAATCCATCTCTTTTGAACGTACTCCAAACAGCCCTAGTCGGTAGAGGACCATTCATGCAAGTTTCCGTCGAAACGACTTCCCCGATCGAGCGCCGCGTCACGGTACAGGTACCGGCAGAGGAGGTCGATCAGGCTGTCAGCGAACGTCTTCAGGACACCGCCAAGCGGGTGCGCCTGAACGGTTTCCGTCAGGGCAGGGTGCCGATGGCCGTCGTCAAGCAGCGCTATGGCCGTGACGTGCGCAACGAGGTGGTTGGCGAAGTGATGCGCCAGCACTACGTGCGCGCGATCACCGAGCACAGCCTCAACCCGGCGGGCTATCCCTCCATCGAGCCGACGGTCGACGAAGCTGGCAAGGATCTGGAGTTCGTGGCGACGCTCGAGGTCTACCCGCAGGTCGAGCTCAGCAGCATCGAGGGGACCGAGGTGGAGCGCCCGGTCGCCGAGGTGACCGACGCCGACATCGATCAGATGATCGACACCCTGCGCAAGCAGAACGCCTCCTGGGAGGTCGTCGAGCGCGAGGCCGCCGAGGGCGATCAGGTCAAGATCGACTTCCAGGGCTTCATCGACGGCGAAGCCTTCGAGGGCGGTCAGGCCGAGGGTCATGATCTGGTGCTGGGCTCCAACAGCTTCATCCCCGGTTTCGAGGAGCAGCTGATTGGTGCCAAGGCCGGCGACGAGCCCGAGATCAAGGTCACCTTCCCGGAGGACTACCAGGCCGAGCACCTCGCCGGCAAGGAAGCGACCTTCAAGGTCAAGGTCCATCAGGTCAGCGCCCAGCAGCTGCCCGAGATCGACGACGACTTCATCGCGCGCTTCGGTGTCGAGGGCGGCGATCTCGAGGCGTTCCGGGCCGAGGTCCGCAAGAACATGGAGCGCGAGATCAAGCAGGCGGTGGACAACCGGGTCAAGCAGCAGGTGCTCGAGGCGCTGCAGCGCGCCAACGACATCCCGGTCCCGGCCTCGCTGATCAGCCAGGAAACCGACGCGCTCAAGCGCCAGGCGGCCCAGCAGTTCGGCCTGGGCGAGGACTTCGACGTCTCCCAGCTGCCCGACGAGCTGTTCGCCGATCAGGCCAAGAGCCGCGTTCAGGTCGGCCTGCTGCTCGGCCAGGTCATCGAGGACAACGGCCTCGAGGCCAGCGACGACGAGATCAAGGCCAAGGTCGAGGAGCTGGCCCAGCAGTACCAGCAGCCCGAGCAGGTCATCGAGTACTACCTCAAGGACGAGCAGATGAAGAATCAGGTCAAGTCTGCCGTGCTCGAGGAGAAGGCGGTTGACAAGCTGCTCGAGCAGGCACAGGTTAAAGACGTCGAAATGTCCTACGAAGAGGCACTCCAGGCCGCCCAGCAGCAGGGTGGCGAGGACGACGCCGATGACGAGAAGGCCGACGACCCGGCTTGAGGCCGACAAGCAGGCAGCACGGACCCGGCCGAGTGCCGGGTCTCTAGTCACTGCGACTGTCGGTCGGCAAGCCAGGATTATCCCAATCACCGGATGTTAAGGGTGTCACGCAATGGGCAATGAGTTCGATATTCAAAACGCCGGCGGCCTGGTCCCCATGGTGGTCGAGCAGAGCGCGCGCGGCGAGCGGGCGTACGACATCTACTCCCGCCTGCTCAAGGAGCGTGTAATCTTCCTGGTGGGTCCGGTGGAAGACTACATGGCGAATCTGGTGGTGGCACAACTGTTGTTCCTCGAGTCCGAGAACCCGGACAAGGACATCCACCTGTACATCAATTCGCCCGGTGGCTCGGTGACCGCGGGGCTGTCGATCTACGACACCATGCAGTTCATCAAGCCGGACGTTTCCACCGTCTGCCTGGGGCAGGCGGCCAGCATGGGGGCGCTGCTGCTCGCCGGTGGCGCCAGGGGCAAGCGTTTCTGCCTGCCGCACTCGCGGATGATGATTCACCAGCCGCTGGGCGGCTATCAGGGCCAGGCCTCGGATATCGAGATCCACACCAAGGAGATTCTCAATATCCGTCACAAGCTCAATCGCATTCTGGCGGATCACACCGGTCAGGACATCGACACCATCGCCAAGGATACCGACCGCGACAATTTCATGGACGGGGAGCAGGCGGTGGCCTATGGCCTGATCGACGAGATGCTGGAGAAGCGGCCGGTATCCTGATAGCGTAAATCCAACCCTGCATATCCAGGCGGCCCGCCAGGGGCCGTCGCCGTAAAGAGGTACGCGAATGGCCGACGGCAAAGGCAAGGACGAGGGCAAGCTGCTGTACTGCTCGTTCTGCGGCAAGAATCAGAACGAGGTACGCAAGCTGATTGCTGGCCCCTCCGTCTACATCTGCGACGAATGTGTCGATCTGTGCAACGACATCATTCGCGAGGAAGTCCTCGAGGCCGACGCCGAGGGCGACGAGGATCGCCTGCCGGCTCCGCGCGAGATCCGCGACACCCTCGATGACTACGTGATCGGTCAGGATCGCGCCAAGATGGTGCTTTCCGTGGCCGTCTACAATCACTACAAGCGGCTGCGGGCCGGCGGCAAGTCCGACGATGTCGAGCTCGGCAAGTCGAACATCCTGCTGATCGGGCCGACCGGCAGCGGCAAGACGCTGCTCGCCGAGACGATGGCGAGGCTGCTGAACGTGCCCTTCACCATCGCCGACGCCACCACGCTGACCGAGGCGGGCTACGTCGGGGAAGATGTCGAGAACATCATCCAGAAGCTGCTGCAGAAGTGCGACTACGATGTCGAGAAGGCGCAGAAGGGCATCGTCTACATCGACGAGATCGACAAGATCTCCCGCAAGTCGGACAACCCGTCGATCACCCGTGACGTGTCCGGCGAGGGGGTTCAGCAGGCGCTGCTCAAGCTGATCGAGGGCACGACGGCCTCGGTGCCGCCCCAGGGCGGGCGCAAGCATCCCCAGCAGGAGTTCCTGCAGGTCGATACCGGCAACATCCTGTTCATCGTCGGCGGTGCCTTCGCCGGCCTGGACAAGGTGATCCGCGATCGGGCCGAGAAGGGCGGCATCGGCTTCAATGCCGCCGTCAAGAGCAAGGACTCCGATCAGGGGGTCGGCGACATCCTCACCGGCGTGGAGCCGGAGGACCTGGTCAAGTTCGGCCTGATCCCCGAGTTCGTCGGGCGCCTGCCGGTCATCGCGACGCTCACCGAGCTCACCGAGGATGCCCTGATCCAGATCCTCACCCAGCCGAAGAACTCGCTGATCAAGCAGTACGCGAAGCTCTTCGAGATGGAGAACGTCGAGCTCGACTTCCGCGAGGACGCCCTGCGTGCCGTGGCTCGCAAGGCGATGGCGCGCAAGACCGGCGCCCGGGGCCTGCGCTCGATTCTCGAGTCCGTGCTGCTTGATACCATGTACGAGGTACCTTCGCTGGAAGGCGTGACCAAGGTGGTGATCGACGAGTCGGTGATCGCCGGCGAGAGCGATCCGCTGCTCATCTACTCCTCCTCCGAGGAAGGCAAGGTCGCCAACAAGGACGGCTGAGTCGAGGCTGTTTCCGAACGGGGGGCCGCCAGGCCCCCTTTTCGTTTCCCGCGTCCCGGCAGCCGCCGTCCCGGTTGCAAAGTGGTCGCGCCGCCCCCATTGTTCATTCCAGCCATGAGCCGCTCAGGCGGCCCAACCATCCGATTCGTGAGGAACTGCCTGCAATGCAGCAGAACACCGAACAGACACAGAGTCTGCCCCTTCTTCCGCTGCGGGATGTGGTTGTCTACCCGCAGATGGTGATCCCGCTCTTCGTCGGTCGCGAGAAGTCCATTCAGGCCCTCGAGGCGGCGATGGAAGCCGACAAGCGGATCCTGCTGGTCGCTCAGCGCGAGGCCGGGCAGGATGATCCGGATGCCGGTGATCTGTTTGCGGTGGGGACCGTGGCCGACATCATGCAGCTGCTCAAGCTGCCGGACGGCACCGTCAAGGTACTGATCGAGGGGGCCTCCCGGGCCGACATTCGCCAGCTCGGCCAGGCGGAAAGCGGTTACAGCATTGCCGAGATCACTCTGCGCGAGAGTCAGCCGCTGACCGAGCGTGAGCAGGAGTCGCTGGTGCGGGTGCTGCTCAACCAGTTCGAGCAGTACGTCAAGCTTTCCAAGAAGGTGCCCAACGAGGTACTGAGCTCGCTGCAGGGCATCGAGGACCCGAGCCGGCTGGTCGACACGATCTGCGCGCACCTGTCGTTGAAGATCGGCGACAAGCAGGAACTGCTCGAGATGGATCGCGTGCGGGATCGCATCGAGCACCTGATGGCGCTCATCGAGTCCGAGATCGATCTGCTGCAGGTCGAGAAGCGCATCCGCTCCCGGGTCAAGGAGCAGATGGAGAAGTCCCAGCGCGAGTACTATCTCAACGAGCAGATGAAGGCCATCCAGAAGGAGATGGGCGAGCTCGAGAATGTGCCCAACGAGGCAGAGAAGTACGAGCAGTTGATCAAGGATTCCGGCATGCCGGCAGAGGCTGCCGAAAAGGCCAATCAGGAGCTCGGCAAGCTCAAGATGATGGCGCCGACCTCGGCCGAGGCGACCGTGGTGCGCTCCTACCTCGACTGGCTGGTGGCCGTGCCGTGGAAGAAGCGGACCCGCGTCAAGCATGACCTGGCCCATGCGGTGAAGGTGCTCGACGAGGACCATTACGGCCTGGAAGAGGTCAAGGAGCGCATTCTCGAGTACCTGGCGGTCCAGAAACGGGTCAAGAAGCTCAAGGGGCCGGTGCTGTGCCTGGTGGGCCCGCCCGGGGTGGGCAAGACGTCGCTGGGGCAGTCGATCGCCCGGGCGACCAACCGCAAGTACGTGCGCCTGGCGCTGGGTGGCGTGCGCGACGAGTCGGAGATCCGCGGCCACCGGCGGACCTACATCGGCTCGCTGCCGGGCAAGGTCGTCCAGCGCATGACCAAGGCCGGCGTTCGCAACCCGCTGTTCCTGCTCGACGAGGTCGACAAGCTGGGTGCCGACTACCGCGGCGACCCCTCCTCGGCGCTGCTGGAGGTGCTGGACCCGGAACAGAACAACACTTTCAGCGATCACTACCTGGAGCTCGACTACGACCTCTCGGACGTGATGTTCATCTGCACGGCCAACTCGATGAACATCCCCGGCCCGCTGCTCGATCGCATGGAAGTGATTCGTCTGCCGGGCTATACCGAGGACGAGAAGCGGGCCATCGCCGAGCGCTATCTGGTGCCCAAGCAGCTCAAGGCCAACGGCCTCAAGGACGAGGAGCTGCGCTTCTCCGACGAGGCGCTGCTCGAGCTGATTCGCTACCACACCCGCGAGGCCGGGGTACGCGAACTCGAGCGCCAGATCGCCAAGGTCTGCCGGAAGGTGCTGCGCGAGCGCCTCGAGAAGGAAGCCAAGGAAGGGGCGCAGGCGCCGCAGCTGCTGGCCGCCGCGGACATTGAGTCCTATGCCGGGGTGCGTCGCTACAGCTACGGCCTGGCCGATCAGGAGAATCAGGTCGGGCGTGTCACCGGGTTGGCCTGGACCTCGGTCGGGGGCGAGCTGCTCAATATCGAGTCGGTGGTCACGCCAGGTAAGGGGCGTGTCAACAAGACCGGGTCGCTGGGCGATGTCATGAAGGAATCGGTCGATGCTGCGCACACCGTGGTGCGCGCACGGGCCGTACCCATGGGAATCGACCCGGAGCGCTTCGAGAAGGAAGACCTGCACATCCACGTGCCCGAAGGGGCGACCCCCAAGGATGGACCGAGTGCCGGTATTGCCATGGTGACGGCCATGGTCTCTGCCTACACCGAGCGTCCGGTTCGTTGCGACGTGGCGATGACCGGTGAGGTGAACCTGCGTGGCGAGGTCATGCCGATCGGTGGTCTCAAGGAGAAATTGCTGGCGGCACGGCGCGGTGGTATAAAGACCGTGCTGATTCCAGAGGAGAATCGTCGGGATCTCAAGGAAGTTCCCGATAATGTCAAGGATGCCCTGGACATTCGGCCTGTACGCTGGATCGATGAAGTTCTCGACATTGCTCTGGTCGATGTGTCCGGTGGTGATAGCGACGAAGGTCGTGTCGAAGAGACCTCGTCCACCCGCAGCATGATAAGCACGCATTAAGCCGATTTAAGCCGTCATGCCGGTGCGGAAAGCCCGGTATGGCGGGCCTTGGCGCCGAAGGTTGGTTGACAGTCGTTCCTGCACGTTGCTATAAATTGCTTTTTGCTGTGATCGTGCAAGGCCACCCGCTTAATCGCGCCGATTTCCAGTAATTTCCGAAACAGTCAAGGGGTGAAGTGTGAATAAATCCGAGCTGATCGAAGCCATCGCTGCTTCCGCCGATATTCCCAAGGCGGCGGCCGGTCGTGCCCTGGATGCAATGATCGATACCGTGACCGACTCCCTGAAGAAAGGCGACTCCGTGGCCTTGGTGGGCTTCGGTACCTTCACCGTCAAGGAGCGTGCCGCACGCACCGGTCGCAATCCGCAAACCGGCCAGCCGATCGAAATCAATGCCGCCAAGGTGCCCAGCTTCAAGGCGGGCAAGGCGCTCAAGGACTCGGTCAACTGAGTCCCGATTTCCACGGAATGACGCCGGGGACAGCGGCCAGATCAGTGCGCGGATGATTGATTTGTGATGCTCAGCATCCCCCTTGGGCCAGAAGTGGTTTCCCGGTATCCGTTGTCAGGCGCATCGCATCCGCGATGCGCCTTTTTCGTTAGTGAACTTGTCGAATAACACTGCATCCGAGGCCAGCATGCTGCAACAAATCCGGGACCGCTCTCAGAGCATGATCGCCAAGGTTATCGTCGGGGCCGTCATCGTCGCGCTCGCCCTTTTCGGTATCGAGTCCCTCGTCAACCTGTTCACGCAAGGCTCCGACAACGTCGCCGAGGTCAATGGCGAAGGCATCAGCCGGCAGGCGGTGGAGACGGAGGTGCAACGCGCGATTCGCTCAGGCCAGGTGCCGGCGGATCAGGAAAGCGACGTGCGCAAGCAGGTCATCGAGCAGCTCATCAGCCAGTCGCTGCTCGATCAGTACGCGGCTGACGGTGGCCTCTATCTGTCCGATGGTCAGCTCGATCAGGTCATTGTCAATCGTCCCGAGTTCCAGGATCAGGACGGCAAGTTCTCCGCCGACCTGTTCCGCAACCGGCTGGCCCGTGCCGGCTACACGCCCCTGGCGTTTCGCCGCCAGCTCAAGCAGGACCTGCAACGCCAGCAGATCCAGCAGGGGCTGGCCGAGAGCGAGTTCCTGCTGCCGTCGGAGCGCCGTCAGCTGGTCGCCCTGCAGAACCAGACGCGCAGTTTCCGCTACGTGACGCTCACGCCCGATGATCTCGAGCAGCCGGTGACCGTCACCGCTCAGGAAGTCGAGGATTACTACCAGGCGCATCAGGCGCAGTTCAAGCGTCCCGAGCAGGTTCAGCTGAACTATGTCGTGCTCGACCAGTCGGCGCTGGCCGACGACGTCAAGGTCGATGACCAGGCGCTGCGTCAGGCCTACGAGCAGCGCAAGAGCGAGGCGCCGCGTCGCATCGCGCACATCATGGTGAGCTTCGGTGATGCGCGTACCCGAGAAGAGGCCAAGGCGCGTCTGGAAAAGGTGCGTCAGCGTCTCGAGCAGGGCGAAAGCTTTGCCAAGCTGGCCGCCGAGTACTCCGATGACAAGACCACCGCCGACAAGGGCGGCAAGCTGGGCGTGATCAGCCGTGGCATTTTCGGCAAGGCGTTCGAGGATGCCGCCTTCTCCCTGAAGCCGGGCCAGATATCCGGCATCGTTGCCACGGACAATGGCCTGCACCTGCTCAAGGCGACGGGCATCGATATCCCCGACTTCAACGCGATGCGTGACTCGCTGCGCCAGAAGCTAGCCATGCAGAAGGCCGAGGAGCGTTTCAACGAGAAGGCCCAGCAGCTGATCGACGAAAGTTTCTCTGCCGACGATCTGGCCAGCGTGGCGAAGGATCTGGGGCTCGAACTCCAGCACAGCAACTGGGTATCGCGCGATTCGGCCGATGGCGTGCTGGCCGAGCCGGGCGTGATGGATGCGGCCTTCAAGCCCGACGTGCTCGAGCAGGGCTACAACAGTGACGTGATCGAGCTGGATGACCAGCGCCGCCTGGTATTGCGCGTGACCGATCACCGTCCGGCAACGACGCTGCCGCTGGATGACGTTCGCGACCGGGTGCGCAGCGCGGTGACCACGGAAAAGACCCGGAACGCCCTGAGCGAGCGGGCCGCTCAGCTGGCCGGTGCGCTCGAGGCCGGGAAGGCGCCGGCGCTGGACTGGCAGACGGTCGACTCGATGACACGTCGCCCCCAGAATACCGAGGTTCCGCAGGCGGTCATCGATCAGGTGTTTCGTCTGCCGCGGCCGGGCGAGACCGGCCAGCCGGTCTATGGTCGGGCGGTGCGCGATTCGGGCGTGGCACTGATCGCCCTGAATCAGGTGACCACACCGGATGGCCAGGATAGTTCGGATCGTCAGGCGGCACTGGCGGCGCGGCTGGCAGAGCGCCTGCGAGCCCAGGCCGCCATCCAGGGGCTGCTGGAATCCCTGCGCGAGAAGGCGACTATCGAACGTCTCTAATGGTTCATCCTCGAACGGAGCGTCCCTGATCGGGGCTCAATGGTAGACAAGCAGGGGGGCGCGATCAGGTCGCGCCCCCCTGCTTGCATATGGCCGTCGGGTTTCAGCCCCGGATCCGTCGGGTGTTCATGGTGACGGCTTGAAAATGCTCATTAACACCCTAACTTTATTTGTCAGGTGACGGGGTTATCGGCCCCGGTCCGTTCCATTTCGTCAAAAGGAAACGCCATGTATTCCGATGTACAGCTCCATATCGATGGTCAATGGCGCGATGCCGTCGCCGGCAAGACGCTGCCCGTGATCAATCCGGCGACGGAGGAAGTCATCGGCCATATCGCGCACGCCGAGCAGGCGGATCTCGATCTGGCGCTGGCGGCGGCCGAGCGCGGCTTTCAGACGTGGAAGGCAACCTCGCCGTTCGAGCGCAGCAAGGTTCTGCGCCGGGCGGCCGAGCTGCTGCGCGAGCGGGCCGATCACATCGCGCAGGTGATGACGCTCGAGCAGGGCAAGCCGCTGGCTCAGTCGCGCGGTGAAACCTTGGGCGCGGCCGATACCATCGAGTGGTTTGCCGAGGAGGCACGGCGTACCTACGGTCAGGTGATTCCGTCGCGTCAGTCCGACGTGCAGCAGTTTGCCATCAAGACGCCGGTAGGCCCGGTGGCGGCGTTCACGCCCTGGAACTTCCCGATCAATCAGGTGGTGCGCAAGCTGTCGGCAGCCCTGGCGGCGGGCTGCTCGTTCATCGTCAAGGGCCCCGAGGACACACCTGCCGCGCCTGCCGAACTGGTGCGCGCCTTCGCCGATGCCGGTGTGCCGGCCGGTGTGCTCAACTTGGTCTACGGGGTGCCGGCGGAGATTTCCGAGTACCTGATACCACACCCGGCCATCCGCAAGATCTCCTTCACCGGTTCCACCGCGGTCGGCAAGCACCTCGCCGCCCTGGCCGGACAGTACATGAAGCGCGCGACCATGGAGCTCGGTGGCCATGCGCCGGCCATCGTGTTCGCCGATGCCGATCTCGATGCCGCCGCCAGGGAGCTTGCCGGTGCCAAGTTCCGCAATGCCGGCCAGGTCTGCATCTCGCCGACCCGTTTCCTGGTCCATGAAAGTGTCTACGAGACCTTCATCGACAAGTTCGTGGCCGCCGCCCGCGAGATCAGGGTCGGAAACGGCCTCGAGGAGGGGGTGACCATGGGGCCGATGGCGCACCAGCGCGGGCTGGAGTCCTTGGAGCGCTTCGTCAACGATGCGGTCGAGAAGGGCGCGAAGGTGCGTCTCGGCGGCAAGCGTCGTGACGGCAGGGGCTTCTTCTTCGAGCCGACGGTGCTCAGCGACGTGCCCATGGAAGCGCGGGTGATGCACGAGGAACCGTTCGGCCCGCTGGCCCTGGTCATGCCGTTCTCCACTTATGAAGAGGCGGTCAAGGAAGCTAACCGTCTGCCCTATGGCCTGGCGGCGTATGCCTACTCCCGAGCCAATGCCACCGTCACGGCACTGGGACGCGATATCGAGAGCGGCATGCTGACCATCAATCATATCGGGCTGGCGCTGCCGGAAACGCCGTTCGGCGGCATCAAGGAGTCCGGCTACGGCACCGAGGGGGGCAGCGAGGCGATCGAAGCTTACCTGGATACCCGTTTCGTCACCCAGGCGGCACGCTGAACTCGCTCCAAACCTGACCACCTTCCGACCCCGGCGCTATCGCCTGGGTTCTTGTGTCCGGTACTGGCGGGCGTGTTCAGGTGAGCGTTTCCAGCAACGTGATGCGCTCGAGGGCGTCGTGGCGCTCGCTGCCGCAGACATCGACATCGAAGGTGAAGTCCCGACAGACCGCCGGGCGCACCGGATCGCCGAACAGGCGGCACAGGTTGTGCTCGTCGAGCTGCACGCAGCGCACGCCTGCCGGTTTGCCGCCGGGCATGCCGGGAATCGGCGAGCTGATCGACGGGGCAATACAGCAGGCACCGCAGCCGGGGCGACAGGCTGCGTCCTGTTCAGCCGGGTTGCCGGGTGTCATGGCGGGCGAGCGACTCATGGCCCGGCCTCCGCCAGGGCGCCCTTGTCGATCCCCTCGAAGGCCTGCACGCGCACCCGCTGGCCGGGGGCATGGTGCCGGGCGGTCTGCTCGGCCACCCAGCGGGCGATATGCTCGACGGTGGTCGGGGTCGGCAGGATCTCGCAGCGCTCGGCAGGCAGACGCAGATAGAAATGCCCCTGACGCGCGGAATAGCGGATCGCGGTGCTGCCTGCCTCGCTGTCGGGCTCGCAGTCTTCCGCGTGCAGCAGATAGCGGTCGTCGAGGTATTCGCCCCAGTGGTGCTCCAGGTCCGGACGCCGCCGGCCAGCGCACCAGATGTGCAGCCGTGAGCGATGGCCGTGGGCAATGCGCTGGCAATTGCCGTCGTGGTGCTTGAGCCCGTGGCTGTAGGTGTAGGCGCCGGCGGCATCGATTATCTCGTCGCGCAGCATGACCTCCACACCATCGACGCGGGGCGGGGCATGTCGCGTCAGCTGCTCGCTCAGGTGGGTGGCCAGCCGTTCGCGATCGATGCGTGCCCAGGGCAGCAGGGTATAGGCCTGGCGCGGTGCGCGGATCTCCATCGGGTAGGGGGCGGTGGTGCGGACCATGAGCCCCTCGCGGCATTCGCTCACCGTGACGCCCGCGGCTGCGGTCGGTACCAGCAGGGTATGGTCGGGGCCGTCATCGATGACGGTCTTGATCCACGGCTTGACGCCGCCGAAGTCGAAGAGCATGCCATCCTCGCCGAGCTTGCCGTGGAGGGCGACGTCGACGTGCCAGCTGACGCCGATCAGGCCGCGCTCCGGGCTCCACAGCGAGGCATCCAGATGGCTCAGGCCGTTGACGAACAGGGTCATCAGTCGATTCCCAGTTGCTTGTGAGTCTGCAGCGACAGGTGCCATTGGGGGTGCGCGAGGCAGAAGGCCAGGCTGGCCGCCAGCGGGGATTCGTCATTCGCCATGCCGGCGGGACGGGTATCCATCGGCTGCAGGTAGAAATGTCGAAAGGCGAGATCGGCGAAGCGTGCCGGTGGCGCGTCCGGCTGCGGATAGACCAGCTTGAGTTCGTCGCCCCGGGTGATCGTCAGTTCGGCCCGGCCCTTGGGGCTGACGCACAGCCAGTCGATTCCCTCGGGGGCCGGCAGGGTACCGTTGGTCTCCACGGCGATCTCGAAGCCCAGTGTATGCATGGCAGCGATCAGGGCGGGATCGAGCTGCAACAGCGGCTCGCCGCCGGTAAAGACCACGTACGGGACGGCACGCTCGGTGCCGTCAGGCCACAGTTCAGCCAGGTGCGTCGCCAGCTGTTCGGCATCGGCAAAGCGCCCGCCGTTCTGGCCGTCGGTACCGATGAAGTCGGTATCGCAGAAGCGACAGAGGCTGCCGGCTCGATCGCGCTCCCGGCCCGACCAGAGATTGCAGCCGGTGAAGCGGCAGAACACGCTGGGGCGCCCCGTGCGGGCCCCTTCGCCCTGCAGTGAATAGAAGGCTTCCTTGACGCTGTACATGATCAGCGCCCCGTGGCGGCGTAGGGCAACGGGTCGACCTGTCCATGCGCGGCGAAGGCCGCGAGGCGTTCCCGGCAGCTGCCGCACTCGCCACAGGCGGTCTCGCCACCCTGGTAGCACGTCCAGGTCTCGGCGTAATCCAGCCCCATGGCCAGGCCGTCGGCGAGAATATCGGCCTTGTCGGCATGCAGGTAGGGCGCCTCGATCGTCACCGGCGAGAAATTGGCGATGGCCGCGACATCGTTCATGCGTGCCAGGAACTCGGGGCGGCAATCAGGATAGAGTACATGGTCGCCGCCGTGCGCGCCGTAGAAGCACACCTCGGCACCGATGTTGACCGCCTTGGCGATAGCCAGCGACAACAGGATCATGTTGCGGTTGGGCACCACGGTGGCGGTCAGGTTGTCCTCGGCGTAGTCGCCGTCGGGCAGGGCGCGCTCGGCATCGGTGAGCGCCGAGTTGTCGATCAGCGGGTGGATGGCCTGAATATCGACGACCTGATGGGCGATGCCCAGTTGCTCGCAGACGCGCCGCGCCGCGTCCAGCTCCCGGTCATGGCGCTGGCCGTAATGGAAGGAGAGCGCGTGAAGCTCGAAGCCTTGGCGCAGGGCGTGGTGCAGCACGGTGTAGGAGTCCATGCCGCCGGAATAGATGACGACGGCCCTGGCGGGCGTCGATAGGGTAGTTCGGGTCATTTGGGGTCCTGCCGGAGAATTTATGGCCGTGGGTCACGGTTCCGGGGTCCGGGCGTCCGGATGGCCGCCCGCGGGCGGCAGGGCGGCATTGTAACGGCAGGGCGCTCGCGGCTCCAGCCGTGGGCAGGGCTATCGCAGTTAGTCGTCGGCTCGGGACTGATCCGTCGGCAGGCCTGCGAGGGGGCGCTGTGAACCCTTCCCTGGGCGCTACCGACGCCATCCGTGGCGTCGGACCCCCTCCTCGACCTGCCCCCGGCGCTCCTCGCCCTGCCTAACTGCGATAGCCTTACAGCCGTGGGCGTCGGGCTGGCACTGGTCCCCGGCAATGCGTACCCTCGGGCGAGAGCTTTCACCGCAAACAGGGACAGGCATGCCGATCATTGAACACAGCGCTGTATTGCCGGCGCCGCCGGAGCGCGTCTATCCGCTGCTCGCCCGGGTCGAGAACTTCGTCGACTATTCCGACATGATCACCTCGATCGAGCCGCTCGGCGAGGATCGCTATCGCTGGCAACTTCATGTCATCGGGCGTGACTGGCAGTTCGATGTGCAGGTGGTCGAGCGTCACGAGCCCCGCGTGCTGGCCTGGGAGTCACTTGCGGGGGTGGCCAACCAGGGGCGTTACACACTGGTTGCCGTGCCCGAGGGTACGCGGGTCGAACTGTGCGTCAGCTATCAACTGGGCAACCGGTGGCTGGCCAAGGCGGTCGACAAGGCGGCGACCCCGCTGGTGAATCAGGTCAGTCGCCAGATCCTGTCACGTGTGGAGGCGCGGCTGTAGAGGCGCGTCAGCAGGTAGTAGGCCTGCCGGCGGCGTGTGGCCGATGCCGAGCGCGTGGCGGTGTCTCAGGCCCGGGAGCTGATGCCGCGGCTCCCCGGGCGGGCCTGGCCGTTGGGGCCGTAGAGACTCTTGCTCGCGGTGTCGTTGAGAAAGCGCAGGATGCGATGGTTCTGGGTCATGCGCGCTTCGATGAGTATGCCGTTGCGTTGATTGAGCTGCTTGGCGTGCAGGGCGCGTTCCAGGAAACGCTGCCACGTCGGCTGGCAGCCGGCATCGATGGCCGCCTGTTCCGAAGCGCGGCGGGTGTCGCCGTAGCCGAGGGTTTTCATAGCATTGCGACGCTGGGTTTCCAGTGATTCCAGACGCGCCATGTGAGCTTGCTTGTCGCTGGCCTGTTGCTGCAGCTGCTCGCCGTCGACATCGGCCTGAGACAGCGAGCGATGCTCGGTTTCCAGCAGCTCGATAAAGGCGTCGAGATGCTTGAGTTCACGTTCGAGATGCTGGGCCAGGCTCATGCTCGGTCTCCGGAGTTCAAAGGGGCGCCGCGACGTCAGTCGAGCAGGTCGCGTACGCTCTGGATGAGGCCGTCGGCGATGCGCTCGGGCCGAATCTCGAGCCGTCCCTCGCTGATCGCCTGACGCACCTCGGCCACGCGCGCGGTATCGATGTCGCGGGTGGCATCCTGGGTTCTGTCGCTCAGATGTGCCACCGAGGTGGCGCTGGCGCCCCGGGTATCGCCGTCCTCGGCGCGCGACGGCTTGCCGGTCCGGGTGGCGTCACTCTGGGTGGGGCGCTGCAGGGGATGAGAACCATCGATCTTCACGGGGCACACTCTCTTTGGGCATCGGCTTTCCCTGTTTATCGACGGACGGCGGGAAAACTTTAGCCCGTGGCTGCGACTGGGCGTGCCATCAGTGTAGTGGTGCGGTCCCTCATAAGTCGATGGCGAGTCGGCGCGGGCCGATGACGCGTCCCCTCAGGATCTTTCGATCCCCGGCGCGCACGCGAACCTGCTCGCCCATGGCGCCGTTGTCCAGCGCCTCGGCCTCTCGACTCACTTCGAAGCCGGGCCCTCTGGCGATCACCGTGACGCGTTGTCCACGTTTGACCAGGTCCCTGGGATGCAGCTGGTAGGCGCGCAGCGGCCTGTCGGCTTGCAGCCGGCTCGTCGCGACCTGGCCGACGATGGCCCCGGGATCGCGAACGATGTCCCTCGGCAGCTTCTCGAGTCGCCCTTCCGCGAGCTGCAGGTCGTTGCGGGCGATAACGCTGCCACGGTCCAGGTCATGGGCGACGGTCACGTAGCGTACACGCACCGACACATCGGCCTGCAGGTAGCGGGTCTGCCGGCGTCCGCCGGGACCCTCGCAGTGCACGCCCACCGAGACTCGCCCATAGTGCCGTTGCCCGTTGTCGGGCAGAAAGGGCTGCGGGTCATCGCAGTGGCTGAAGACGGCCGACGGCGTATGGACCTTGACGCCGGCCACTTCGCCGAGTTCGCCGGCCTGCCGGGTCAGTAGCTGGGTGACGCGCTGGGTCAGTACATCGCTGGTGGCATCGGCCCCCCCGGAAAACAGCAGACCGAATATCAGGGCGAAGAAGATTGTCCCCCGTGGCCAGACCTGCCGCTGCCGGATTGATTGGCGCATGGCTTCCCCCCTGATCGTTGCCGCCAGATTCTAGGCCCCGACACCAGCGATCAAGCGCGGAAATGGTGCCCAAACCGGGGGCTGTTTCGGCCTTTGTCATGACAAGGGGGCGTCTATTCTCGCAGGCTGAAATTTCCCCATCCAAGGCAGGGGCCGGACATGATCGATCAGCTCGAGGGGGCGCTGCGCTACAACCAGGAGGCGCTCAACCTGCGTGCCGAGCGCCAGAAGGTGCTGGCCAGCAACATCGCCAACGCCGATACGCCCAACTACAAGGCACGCGACTTTGACTTTGCCGGCGAGCTGTCGCGCGTCATGCAGCAGGGCCGGGGCGATGATGGCGGCCTGTCGCTGTCGCGCACCTCGAGCCGTCACATTCCGGCCCATGCGCCCGCCGCGACGTCGCTGGATCTGCGCTATCGCGTGCCGGACCAGCCCAGCCTGGACGGCAATACCGTCGACATGAACCGGGAACGGGCGGCCTTCGCCGACAACTCGGTACGTTATCAGGCGGCGCTGACCTTCATGAAACGCCAGATTCAGGGCCTCAAGTCGGCCATGCAACCGGAGTAAGCCGATGTCCATGTTCAGCATCTTCGATATCTCCAGCTCGGCAATGAGCGCCCAGTCCAAGCGCATGAACGTGACCGCCAGCAACCTGGCCAACGCCGACAGCGTGGCCGGGCCGGACGGCGAGCCCTATCGCGCCAAGCAGGTCATCTTCGAGACACGCTCGGACGTCACCAGCGGCGTCGGCGGGGTACAGGTCAGCCGGGTGGTCGATGATCCCAGCCCGATGCGGCGCGAGTATCGGCCCGACAGCCCCATGGCCGACGATCAGGGCTACGTCACCATGCCCAACGTCGAACCGGTCGACGAGATGGTCAACATGATTTCCGCCTCGCGTTCCTACCAGGCCAACGTCGAGGTGATGAATACCAGCAAGTCACTGATGCTCAAGACACTGAGTCTGGGCGACAACTGATCGGCCCGGTTTCGTCCATTGTCAGGAGGCCCCGCATGGCCAACACCATCGACCCGAGCGTGCTCAACAACATGAACCTCGGCGCCGCCGCCAAGAAGGCGGCGGGATCGGGTTCGACCGAAGACCTCAGCAACAGCTTCATGACCCTGCTGGTAACCCAGCTGAAGAACCAGAATCCCATGAAGCCCATGGAAAATGCCGAAATGACCTCGCAGCTGGCGCAGATCAACACGGTCAACGGCATCAACCAGCTCAACGACACCCTGGATAGCCTCACCAGCCAGATCGATACCGGCCAGTCGCTGCAGGCGGCCGCGCTGATCGGCCAGGGCGTGCTGGTGCCGGGGGATCAGGTGCTCAAGAAGGACGACGCCACCACGCCCTTCGGCGTCGAGCTGGACAGCCCGGCGGACACCGTGAAGGTGTCCATCGTCGGCCAGAACGGCGAGGTGGTGCGCACCATCGACCCGCAACAGGTGGGCGCCCTGCAGGCCGGCACCCAATCCTTCGTCTGGGACGGCACCCGCAATGACGGCACCACGGCACCGGACGGCGCCTATCGCGTGCGTGTCGAGGCTACCCAGGACGACAAGGCCGTGCCGGTCACCGCGCTGAACTATGCCCAGGTCAACGGTGTAGTCACCACCGACAGCGGCCCGCGGCTCGACCTGGGCGCGATTCGCGGGCAGGTCGGGCTGGATGCAGTCCGCCAGATTCTTTGAGTCACCCTTTTAAAACAGAACATTCGGTATACGTAGGGGAAGGCAATCATGGGTTTTTCACAGGCACTCAGCGGGGTCGGTGCGGCCTCTCAGCAGCTCGACGTCGTCGGCAACAACATCGCCAACTCGCAGACCTCGGGTTTCAAGAGCTCGTCGGTGCAGTTCGCCGACGTGTTCGCAAACAGCCAGATTGGCCTGGGGACCCGCGTCTCCGGCGTTCTGCAGGACTTCAGCAACGGCAATCTGGAATCCACTGGACGCAATCTGGATCTGGCGATCACCGGCAGCGGCTTCTTCCGCTTCGAGCAGGATGGCCAGGTCGGTTATTCTCGCAACGGCCAGCTGACCATGACCGCCGATGGGGATCTGGTCAACGCTCAGGGCGCTAAGTTGATGGGCTATGGCCTTTCGGGTGGTCCTTTTTCGAAGGTCGTGACCGGCGGGCAGCCGGTTGCATTGAACATCCCGTCTGACGATATGCCGGCTCAGGCGACTGGAGTGGATACTGGAGTCAAGGCCGTCTACAACCTGGACGCCAGTGTTGATCAGAATGACAGTTCCGCTCTGAGCACTGTCAATCTCACTGCGCAGCTGGATGACAACTCGGGGCAAAAGCTGGACGTCCCCGTTGATTATAATTATTCAAACAGCTTTACTCTTTATGATTCACTGGGTAATCAGCGTAATGCTACCGTCTATTTCAAGAAATCTGGGGATAACACTTGGCAAAGTACCTTGGCAGTAGATGGGGTCTTGTCAGCCAGTAGCTTTACAGATAGTAATGGCGATGGTGTGAATGATACGGCCCAGCTTAACAATCAATTCACAATGAACTTTGACCCCAACGGGTCGTTGGCCGGAGTGTTGCAAAACGGAACACTTACGACTCCTGCTGCCACTCCTTCTATAACATTCAATAGTGACCAGCTTGGAGGCGGCGCGGACCAGTTAAACTTTGATTTTTCTTTAGCGGGAACGACCCAGTTCGCCAATGATTCTACCCAAAATTCCTTGGTCCAGGATGGTTATACATCGGGCTCTTTGATCGGTGTCAGTGTGGCTGATGATGGTACAGTCATGCGCAACTACACGAATGAGAAGTCGGTAGCGGCAGGCAAGATTGCCATGGCCAACTTCCGTAACCCGGAAGGCCTCAAGGCTTCCGGCGACAACATGTGGGCAGCAACTGAGTCCTCGGGGGCCGAGGTGCTGGGCACCGCCGGCGTCGGTCAGTTTGGCGGCATTGCACCGGAAACCCTGGAGCAGTCCAACGTCGACCTGACCCAAGAGCTGGTCAACCTGATCATCGCCCAGCGCAACTATCAGGCCAACACCAACTCGATCCGTACCCAGTCCGAGGTGATGGACCAGATCGCGCAGCTGCGCTGATGTCGTGGGCCGCCGGGCCGGCGCCTTGCCGGCCCGGGGGAGCAACTGTCCAGCCGGAAACCCAACAGCATGGATCGTCTTCTCTATACCGCCATGAGCGGCGCCCGCCAGAGCATGGACCAGCAGGCGGTGATCAACAACAACCTGGCCAACGTGACGACCACGGGCTTTCGCGGCCAGCTCAACGCCATGCGCGCCGTGCCGGTGCAGGGCGAGGGCCTGCCCACGCGGGCTTCCGTGATGGCCTCCACGCCGGGCAGCGACTTTTCAGCCGGGCCGCTGAACACTACCGGTCGGCCCATGGACGTGGCGATCGACGGCGATGGCTGGCTGTCGGTGCAGACGCCCGATGGCGAGGCCTACACCCGGCGTGGTGACCTGCAGGTCGATGCCAATGGCGTCGTCAACGTGCAGGGCCGCCCGGTGCTGGGCGTCAACGGGCCGATCGTGGTGCCGCTGGGTGCGGATGTGCGCATCGGCAGCGACGGCACGCTCAGCGCCCAGGTGCCGGGGACAGACCCGGTGGCGCGGGGGCCGGCCGGGCAGCTCAAGCTGGTCAATCCGCAGCCCGGTGATCTGGTGCGTGGCGACGATGGCCTGTTCCGCCCCCGGCCCGATGCCAACGGTCAGGCGCCGGCGGCCCTGCAGGCCGATGACACCGTGCGGGTGGTGAGTGGCGCGCTCGAGGGCAGCAACGTCAGCCCCACCGAGGCCATGGTGGCGATGATCGACAGCGCGCGCCGTTACGACATGCAGATGAAAGTGATTTCCAGCGCCGACGAGAATGCACAGCGGGCCAACAGTCTGCTGTCCGTCACCAGCTGAGTATCGATTTCCAGGGAGCCAACGAAATGATTCGATCGCTGTGGACCGCCAAGACCGGTCTCGAGGCGCAACAAACCCAGCTGGACGTGATTTCCAACAACCTGGCCAACGTCAGCACCAACGGCTTCAAACGCTCGCGGGCGGTCTTCGAGGATCTGCTCTACCAGAACCTGCGTCAGCCCGGTGCCCAGTCGACCGTGCAGGACAACCTGCCATCCGGCTTCCAGGTCGGCAGCGGGGTGCGCCCGGTGGCAACCGAGCGCCTGCACACCCAGGGCAATCTGGAGAACACCGAGAATTCCCGGGACCTGGCCATCAACGGCAAGGGCTTCTTCCAGGTCCAGCGCCCGGACGGCAGTACCGCCTATACCCGGGATGGCAGCTTCCAGGTCAACCAGAACGGCCAGCTGGTCACCGCCAGTGGCTACCCCATTCAGCCGGCCATCTTCATTCCGCAGAACGCGCTGTCGGTATCGGTCAGCCGCGACGGTATCGTCTCCGTGACCCAGCCTGGTACGACTCAGTCGACGCAGGTCGGGCAGCTGGCGCTGGCGAACTTCAGCAACCCGGCGGGGCTCGAGAGCGTCGGCGAAAACCTGTATCTGGAAACCGATGCTTCGGGCCCGGTGGCACAGAACCTGCCCGGCAACAACGGTGCCGGGGTGCTGTATCAGGGCTATGTCGAAACCTCCAACGTCAATGTGGTGGAGGAGATGGTCGGCATGATCGAGACCCAGCGGGCCTACGAGATCAACAGCAAGGCCGTCGAGAAGTCGGATCAGATGCTGGCGCGCCTGGCCCAGCTGTAAACGCAGCGACATGATGAGACCCAACGCTCATGAGTGACCGGCTACCGCGAATCACCCGCCATATCGGCTTCGGCGCTGCGCTGCTGATGGCAATGATACTGACGGGGTGTGCCCAGTTGCCGCGGCCGTCGGTGGTCGGCGAGCAGGAAAAGATCGCCCTGCAGCCCCCGCCGCCGCCGGTGCCCAACGGGGCCATCTATCAGCCGGCGAGTGGCTATCAGCCGCTGTTCGAGGACCGCCGCCCGCGTCAGGTCGGCGACGTGCTGACCATTGTGCTCGACGAGAAGGTCAGTGCCAGCAAGAGTTCCTCGGCCAATGCCGGGCGCGACGGCAGCGCCACCCTGGGCTTGAACGCCCTGCCGCAAGGGCTGAAAAAGCTGAGCAAGTACGGCTTCGATGTCGAAGGCAAGAGCGACTTTTCCGGCAGTGGCGGGGCGTCGGCGAACAACAGCTTTACCGGCACCATCACGGTGACCGTGACCGATGTGCTCTACAACGGCAATCTGCAGGTGCAGGGCGAGAAGCAGATCGCCATCAACCAGGGCACCGAGTTCATTCGTTTTGCCGGCGTGGTCGACCCCGATTACATCAGCGGCCAGAACAGCGTGATGTCCACGCAGGTGGCCGACGCACGTATCGAATACGTCGGCAAGGGGTATATCAACGAGGCGCAGACCATGGGCTGGTTGCAGCGCTTCTTCCTCAACATATCGCCGTTCTGAGCGAAGGAAGGCACGGGCTATGAAAACGCAGACCCATTCCTCCGACATCATCAGGCCGTGGCTGTGGTGTCTCGGCATGCTGCTGGCCTGCCTGCTGGCGCTGCCGGCCCGTGCCGAACGGTTGCAGGACCTGGCGTCGTTCGCCGGCGTACGCAACAACGCCCTGGTGGGCTACGGGCTGGTGGTCGGCCTCGACGGCACGGGTGACCAGACCACCCAGGCGCCGTTCACCACCCAGAGCCTGACCAACATGCTCAATCAGCTGGGGATCAGCGTGCCCGAGGGCACCAACATGCAGCTCAAGAACGTGGCGGCGGTCATGGTCACCGCCGAGCTGCCGCCCTTCGCGCGCCCGGGGCAGGCGATCGACGTCGTGGTGTCGTCGGTGGGCAATGCCCGCAGCCTGCGTGGTGGCACGTTGCTGATGACGCCGCTGAAAGGGGCCAACGGGCAGGTGTACGCCATGGCCCAGGGCAATGTCTTCGTCGGCGGTGCCGGTGCCCAGGCCGCCGGCAGCAGTGTCTCGATCAATCAGCAGGCCGGCGGCAGCATCAACGGCGGGGCGACCGTCGAGCGAGCGGTGCCGCTGGCCCTGGGACGTGACGGCACGCTCGACCTGCAGTTGAACGAGTACAGCTTCGATACCGCTCAGCGTGCCGTGGCGGCGATCAACCGTGAATTCGGTGCGCCGGTGGCCTCGGCGGTCGACGGGCGGGTCATCCGCCTGCAGGCGCCGGCCGACAGCAACGATCGCGTGCGCTTCATGGCGCGGGTGCAGAACATCGACCTGGCGCTCGGCCAGGAGCCCGCCAAGGTGGTTATCAACTCGCGGACCGGCTCGGTGGTGTTGAACAGCAGTGTGACGCTGCACCAGGCGGCCGTGGCGCATGGCAACCTGTCGGTCACCATCAACTCCAATCCGCAGGTCAGCCAGCCCAATGCGTTTTCCCAGGGCCAGACGGCGGTGGTGCCCAATGCCAACGTGTCGGTTTCCCAGGAAGGCGGCTCGCTGCAGATGGTGCAGACCAGCGCGGACCTGGCGAAGGTGGTCAGTGCGCTCAATGCGCTGGGTGCCACGCCCCAGGATCTGATGTCGATTCTGCAGGCCCTCAAGGCGGCCGGTTCGCTGCGCGCCAAGCTGGAGATCATCTGATGACGGTCAACAATCTGGGCAGCCAGTTTGCGCTCGATTTGCAGGGGTTGCAGCGGCTCAAGCATACCGCTCGCCAGAACCCGCAGGAGGGGTTGAAGTCGGCGGCCAAGGACTTCGAGGCGATCTTCCTGCGCATGATGCTCAAGAGCATGCGCGAGGCCACCCCCCAGTCGGGGCTGCTCGACAGCCAGCAGGCCCGCTTCTATACGGAAATGCTCGACAAGCAATGGGCGCAGGAGCTGTCCGGGAAGGGCTTCGGCCTGGCGGAGAAACTGGTCGACCAGCTCCAGAACAGCGGCATGGTTCCCGGCGGGGAGCGCGCGGGCGAGCCGTTGATCGCCGGCATCCCGCGAGGCACGCCGCGTGTGCTGAAGAGTGACGCGAGCATGGCGGCCACTGCCTCGACGGCCCGGGGCCATGGCTTTCTCGATGCGCTGGATGCACAAGCGGCGAGTCGGGCTGCTTCCCGCTCCGGGGCCTCGGCGGCATCGCCGGAGAGCCAGGACACACGCCCGGCACACGTGGCGAGCTTCGTCGACACGTTGCGCGGCCCGGCCCAGGCGGCGGCACGGCAAACCGGCGTTCCGGCCGAGTTGATTCTGGCCCAGGCCGCGCTGGAAACGGGCTGGGGGCGCTACGAGATTCCCACCGCCGAGGGTGGCAACAGCCACAACCTGTTCGGCATCAAGGCCGGCAGCCAGTGGCGCGGCGAGACCACCGATATCGTTACCACCGAATATGTCGACGGCCGCCCGGAACAGCGCGTGGACCGCTTCCGCGTCTATGACGACTACCAGGCGGCCTTCACCGATTACGCTCGCCTGATCGGCGATAACCCGCGTTATGCTGGCGTGGTGACCGCAACAAGTGGTGACCAGGCCGCGCGCGCCTTGCAGACGGGCGGCTACGCCACCGACCCGCACTACGCCGACAAGCTGATTGCCGTGATGCGCAGCCTGCGGCAGCCGGGCGGCGATGCCGAAGCACAGGCGGTGGCGCGAGTGGGTTCGCAGCCCGCGTCCACGACACTTGACCCCTTCAGCCTGGAGCAGGTGCCCACGCGTCTTTTCTGATCCACCACGGGCCGAGACATGATGCTCAAGTTCTTCGGCGCTCGGCCGATATCTCTGACAATAGCCAGATCGGGATAGCAACATGAGCCTCTTTTCCACCGGCCTCAGTGGTCTCAATGCCGCCCAGGTGGCCCTGCAGACCGCCGGCACCAACGTCAGCAACGTCTATACGCCGGGCTACAACCGTCAGGTCACCCAGCTGGGTGAAACCCAGCCGGCGGGCGGGGGCGTTCAGGTCAACGATGTCGAACGTCAGTTCAACCAGTACATCGCCTCGCAGCTCAATGCGGCCACCAGCCGTTCCAGCGCGCTCGAGACCTACAATACCCAGGCGAGTCAGATCGACAATCTGCTGGCGGACAGTGATTCCGGCCTGGCGCCGCTGATGCAAAGTTTCTTTTCCTCGATGGAGGACCTCGCCGGTGCACCGTCCGATCCGGCCGCACGGCAAGGTGTCATCGGCACCGCGGATACCCTGACGGGTCAGTTCCGTGCCTTCGACAGCTACCTGGACGACATGCAGTCGGGCATCAACGGCCAGATTCGCGACGAGGTCACCCAGATCAACAACACGGCCGACCAGCTCGCCAAGCTGAATCGCCAGATCTCCCTGACCAAGGCCAAGACCGGCGACATTCCCAACAACCTGCTCAATCAGCGCGACCATATGGTGGCCACGCTCAGCGAGCGGCTGGATGTCTCGCTGAGCGTGCAGGACGGCGACACCTACAACGTCATGCTCGGCAATGGCCAGCCGCTGGTCGCCGGCAATCGCAGCTACACGCTGGAAGCCGTGCCGTCGTCCGCCGACCCCTCGCGCACGGTGGTTGCCTACAACGACCCGGGCGGCAGTCAGGTCGAGCTGCGGGACTCGACCTTCGAGGGCGGCACCCTCGGCGGGCTGATGACCTTCCGTCGCGAAACCCTGGACAAGACCCAGAACCAGCTGGGGCAGATGGCGCTGTCGCTGGCCGCCGGCTTCAATGACCAGCACCGCGCAGGGCAGGACCTGAACGGTGATCCGGGCGGTGACTTCTTTGCCATCGGTGGGCCCACGGTCTTCAGTGAAGATACTAACCAAGGAAACGCCAGTATCACGTCAGCGGTGTTCGGTGATGTCTCGAAGGTGACTCCGGGGGATTACCAGCTGCGTTATGACGGCAGTGCATTTGACGTAACGCGCCTGGATACGGGGACGCAGCTGGATAGTGGCGATGTCGCCTGGGACAGTACCAGCGGCGAGCTAAGTTTCGATGGTGTCACCTTGACGGTGGATGATGCTACCAAGTTGCAGAATGGCGATGTCTATCAGCTGCAGCCGACGCGCAACCTGGCCGGCACGCTGGAGAATGTGATCAACGATACGTCCAGGATCGCCGCGGCTGAAACTAATGCGGCCGGCGACAATGCCAATGCCCTGAAGCTGCAGAACCTGCAGAATGCCGATCTTGTCGGCGGCAAGGCAAGCCTCAACGAGTCCTATGCCTCGATGGTCAGCGACGTGGGCAACCGTACCAACGTCGTCCAGGCCAACCTGGATGCCCAGAATACGCTGACCGAACAGCTCAAGCAGGTCCAGCAGTCCGAGTCCGGCGTCAACCTCGATGAGGAAGCGGCCAACCTGATCCGCTTCCAGCAGTACTATCAGGCCAACGCCAAGGTCATCCAGACCGCCAGCACGGTCTTCGACAGCATTCTGGGCATTCGTTAACCGGTTCACGGGAGTTTTTCGTCATGCGTATCAGCACGCTGACCATGTTCGAGTCGAGCCTGTCTTCCATGAACCGCCAGCAGGGCGCGTTCATGGAGGTCGGCAAGCAGATGGCGTCCGGGCGCCGTGTGGTTTCGCCCTCGGACGACCCCCAGGCGGCGTCTCGCGCCGTCGGGGTCTCCCAGTCGCTGGCCGTGACGCAGCAGTACGCGGATTCGCGGGTATCGGCACGCAATGCCATGTCGCAGGAAGAGAGCGTGCTCAACAGCGTCAGCGATGCCCTGACCAGCGCCAAGACGCTGATGGTGCAGGCGGGCAACGAGACGCTCAGCGACGCCGACCGGTCTTCCATGCGCAGCCAGCTGCAGGGCATCTACGAGGCGCTGATCGGCCAGGCCAACACCACCGATGGCAATGGCAGTTACCTGTTCGGCGGCATCAAGGACAATGCGCCGCCGTTTCGCAAGAATGCCGGCGACGAGGTGGAATATCATGGTGCGGACACCGTGCGGCATCAGCAGGTGGATGCCTCGCGGCAGATGAAGATCGGCAACAGCGGTCGTGAAGTCTTCTTCGGTGTTCATCACGGCGCGGACTATGTCGCCGAGGCAACGACCGATGACAGCAGCAGCCTGAGCTTTTCCGGGCCGGTCGTCGAGGATACCTCCGCTGCCGGTTATGGCGAGACCTTCAGCGTGGTCTTTTCCGGCACGCCGAATAACTGGCAGTACAGTGTCGAGGACGGGAGCGGCAATGCGGTTTCCGGCATGAGCAATATTGCCTATGACCCGGAAAGTGGGGCATCGATTCAGTTGAATGGTGTCTCGCTGGAACTTGATGGTGATCCGGCGAGTGGCGACACCATCGAAGTCAGCAAGGGTCAGGACCAGAATATCTTTTCCAGCCTGGAAAACGCCATGAAGGCGCTCGATACCTCGACGGAGACGGCGGCCGGCAAGGCGCACCTCGATAACGCCCTGTCCACCGTCAGCCGCCAGCTGGACAACAGCCTGGATAACGTCCTGACGACCCGGGCCTCGGTCGGGGCGCGTCTCAACGAGCTCGACGTGCTCGACAAGGTCGGCGGCAATCGCTCGGTCAACTACGAGGCGGAAATGTCCGATCTGGTCGACCTGGATTACGCCAAGGCGGTGTCCGACTATACCCTGCGTCAGGTCGGTCTGCAGGCCTCCCAGAAGGCCTTCGTCGACATGCGTGGCATGTCATTGTTCCAGATGCTGTAATCCGGCAACGTCTGTCTTTCACGCAGTGATGGAAAGCCTTCGAGACCCTCGAAGGCTTTCTTGCTGATGGGGGCTGATGGGCCGAAGCGGCGCCTGCCTTACCCCGCCATGGCCGAAATGACCTGCTGGAGCATGTTCAGGCCATTCTGAAAGAGGTTTTCCAGAAAGCGGCTGAAGTCCATCATCAGCACCATCAGCAGGGCCAGCCCCGCCGTCAGTGTCAGCGGAAAACCGATCGAGAAGATCGTCAGCTGCGGCGAGGCCCGGTTGAGGATGCCCAGCGACAGGTTGATGATCATCAGCGCGGCGATCACCGGCAGGGCCAGCAGCAGGCCGGAGTGGAAGATGGTGCCGCCGTAGCGGGCGATTGCGGCGAAGGCGTCGGCATTCAGGGGATGGGCGCCGATCGGCAGGGCGGTGAAGGAGTCGGCGAGGATCTCGATGACCACCAGGTGCACGTTGAGGGCCAGCATCATCAGCAGGGTGATCATGTACAGAAAGCGCGCCAGGACCACGGTATTCTCGCCGATGTCCGACGCGAAGAAGGTGGCGAAGCCGAGCCCCATCTTCAGGGCGATGTACTCGCCGGCGGCCATCACCACCGACAGCGTGACGTGCATCACCAGCCCCATCGCCACCCCGATCAGCAGCTGCTCGACGAGGATGCCCAGCCCCGGCCACGAGATAATGGGCACCGCGGGCAGCGGGGGCAGCGAGGGTGCGATCACATAGGCGAGCAGCGCCGCCAGGCCAATCCGCGCCTGGCGGGGAATGCTGTCGTGGCCCCACAGCGGCGCGGCCATGATGAAGGCGAGCAGGCGCACGAATGGCCAGAAGAAGGCAACCAGCCAGGCGTGGAGTTGGTCGTAGGTGACCTCGAGCATGGTGCGGAGGCGCGCCCTAGCCGAGCATCAAGGGAATGTTGTGGAAGAGTTCGGTGGTGAAGTTGGTGATCAGCTTGAGCAGCCAGGGGCCGGCCAGCACCATCACGCCGAACACGCCCAGCATCTTGGGGATGAAACTCAGGGTCTGCTCGTTGATCTGGGTGGCCGCCTGGAACAGGCTCACCAGCAGGCCGAGGGCCAGCGCCGTCAACAGCAGTGGGCCGGCGAGTAAGAGGGTGACCTTCATGCCCTGGTAGGCCAGGCTCATTACCATTTCCGGTGTCATGGCAGGCGCTCCATCGAGGAAAGAGAACGATGCTCGGGGATCATAACTGGAAGCTCTGGGCCAGCGAGCCGATCAGTAGCTGCCAGCCGTCGACCAGCACGAACAGCATCAGCTTGAAGGGCAGCGAGATGGTCACCGGCGGCACCATCATCATGCCCAGCGACATCAGCACACTGGCCACCACCAGGTCGATGATCAGAAACGGGATGAAGATGGTGAAGCCGATCTGGAAGGCGGTCTTCAGCTCGCTGGTGACGTAGGCGGGCAGCAGCACGCGCATGGGCACGTCTTCCGGGCCCTGCATCTCGCCGACATTGGCCAGCTTCGCGAACAGGGCGATATCCGGCTCGCGGGTCTGCGCCATCATGAACTCGCGAAACGGGTCGCTGACGCGCTCGACGAAGGTCTCCAGGCCGATCTGCTTCTCGGAGAGCGGTACCCAGGCCTGCTCGTAGGCATCATGCAGCGTCGGCGACATGATGAAGAAGGTCAAAAACAGCGCGATGCCGAGCAGTACCTGGTTGGGCGGCGTGGCCTGGGTGCCCATGGCGGTGCGCAGCAGGCTCAGCACGATGATGATCCGCGTGAAGCTGGTCATCATCAGCAGCATGGCCGGCAGGAAGGCCATGGCGCTGAGCAGCAGCAGCAGCTGCAGGCTCAGCGACCACTGCTGGCCGCCGTCCTCGAGAGGCTGGCTGGTCAGTCCGGGGATCGACTGGGCCAGGGCCACCTGCGGTAGAAGGGCCAGCGCCGCGAGCAGAACGAGTCGCAGCCAGCCGCAGTGACAGGGCCGCGCCTGTCGGAATGCGCTCATGACGACGCTCCGTCATCCCCCGAGCGCGCCTTGCCTTGGCGCAGGGCGCTCGCCAGGCGCGTGGCGAAGCCGCCATCGGCGGCGGCGGGGGGCTCGGGCGGTTCGGCCGGCGCGGGCAGGTGATGCAGGGCATTGACCTGACCGCCGCCGACACCCAGCACCAGCCAGGTTTGCTCGACCTGAACCACCACCACGCGCTCCTTCTGGCCGACCGCGGCGCTGGCCACGACCTTCAGGTGACGACCCGCCTGGCCGCGACCGGCATTGAGCCGGCGCAGGGCATAGCTGCACAGCAGGATGATGCCGACCACCACCGCCAGCGCGAGGGCGGTCTTGCCCAGCATGGCCAGTTCCAGCAGGTTGTCGCTGCCGGGCGTGGCGCCTTGTGCCGCATCGCTCGCGCTCATCGGTTGAGCTTCTGCACCCGCTCGGAGGGGGTGATGATCTCGGTGACGCGGATGCCGTACTTGTCATCGACCACCACCACCTCGCCCTGGGCGATCAGGTAGCCGTTGATCAGGATATCCATGGGCTCGCCGGCCAGACCGTCGAGTTCGATGACCGAGCCCTGGGCCAGCTCCAGCAGTTGCTTGATGGTGATGCGCGTGCGACCCAACTCCACGGTCAGCTTGACCGGGATGTCCATGATCATCTCGAGGTCGCGCATCGACGACTGTCCGTCATTGCCGCCGTCCAGCGGCTTGAAGACCGTGTCGCCGGCGGCGCGGGCCTGGCTGGTGTCGGCGGCCGGCTCCGGTGGCTCGTCGGGCTGGTGCTCGGCCTCGGCCTGTTCGGCGAAGGCGGCGGCCCAGGGGTCGCCCTCGGCCGCCGGCTCGCCGCCGGCCTGCTCGGCCATGGCCTTCGCCCAATCGTCGTCGGCGCTGTTTTGATCGGGTTTGTTGGGATCAGTCATTCTCGGATTCCTTGACTCCGCTCGGCCCGGGAGCAAATTTGGCGTGGGACTGGACATGGTCGATCAGGCGGCGCACGCGCAGCGCGCGCTGCCCATGCTGGCTGCCGTACTCGCACTGCATGACCGGCACGCCGTCGACGCTGGTGGTGACGATATCCGGCAGTTCGATGGGCAGCACGTCGCCGCTCTTCAGCGACATCACCCGCCCCAGGGTCGTGGTGATGTCGACGAAGTTGGCCACCAGTTCGATCTGCGACTCCTTGACCTCGTCGGCCATGCGCTCGCCCCACACCCGGTCTTCCTCGGCGTTGCTGTCGGTCAGCGGGCCGGACAGCAGGTCGCGGATGGGCTCGATCATCGAGTAGGGCATGCAGATCTGGAAGTTGCTGGACAGGTTGCCGACTTCCAGATGGAAGGTGCTGGTGACCACGATCTCGTTGGGCGAGCTGGTGATGTTGGCGAACTTGACCTGCATCTCCGAGCGGGAGTAGCCGATCTCCAGCGGATAGACCGACTTCCAGGCGTCCTGGTAGGCGTCGATGGCCAGGCGGAGCAGGCGCTGGATGATGCGCTGTTCGGTATGCGTGAACTCGCGACCTTCCGACTTGGTCAGAAAGCGCCCGTCGCCGCCGAACAGGTTGTCGACCACCATGAACACCAGGTTGGGCGGAAACAGCACCAGGGCCGTGCCGCGCAGCGGTTTCATGGAGATCAGGTTGATGTTGGTCGGCACCGGCACATGCCGCGAGAAGTCGCTGTAACTCTGGTAGCGCACGGCCTCGACGGTGATGTCGGCGCTGCGGCGCAGCAGGTTGAACAGGCTCATCCGGAACTGGCGGGCAAAGCGCTCGTTGATGATGTCGAGCGCGTGCAGGCGTTCCCGGATGATGCGGTGCTGGGTGGCCGGGTCATACGGGCGGATGCGCGAGTTGCCGCGTTGCGCCTCGCTTTCCGAACCGCTTTCCTCTTCGCCGCTGACGCCCTTGAGCAAGGCATCGATTTCATCCTGCGACAGGAGATCGTCTTGAGCCATGGTCTATTGCACGATGAAGTCGGTGTAAAGCACGTCTTCCACGTGAAGCGGCTTCTGGGCATTCGCGAACGGCTTGTCGAACAGGGCGAGAATCGCCTTGGACAGCGCCTGCTTGCCGGCCGGCGTCACCAGATCCCCGGCTTTCTGGCCGGAGAGCAGCATCAGCAGGCGGCTGCGGACCTGAGGCATGTAGGTCAGCAGTGCCTCTCGGGTCTGGTCATCGAGCACCTTGAGAGACAGGCCGATGTAGAGCAGCCGCTGGGAATAGTCGTCGCTCTGGATATTGACCGTGAACGGATCGACGGTCACGAAGATGGGGGTGGCCGGTTCCTGTACCGCGGCTTCCTCGGTATCGGACTGGCTGGCCGACGAGAGGCGCGATTCCAGCAGGAAATAGACGCCGGCCGAGCAGGCACCCGAGATGAGGATGATCAATAAGCCCAGCAGCCACCAGGGCTTGCGGCTCTTGCCGTCGGTCTGTGTCTTGGCCATTGCTTACGCCGTCGTGGATTGCAAGTGGGGGGAGTATGCGTCCTGCGCCGGGCCCGGGATGGCGGAAAAAGGGCGTACATACGGGGTCAACTCGGCGCTTTGCCGGCAGTGAACCGGCCGATGGTGTCGGTCCACCGGCCATGCCGCTTCGCCGGATCAGGCGTAGAGGTCGACGCCGCCGGCGCGCGAGTTCAATGGTGCGGTGATCGTCATCCTGGTCTCGCCGTCGACGCCCTCGTCATCAAGGCGGGTGGTGCCCTGAGCCAGGGTGCCCGGCGCACCGGACGCGGGGTGGCCGGAGCCGCCGGATGCATCCTGCTGGCCCGGCTGGGGCTGATCGCCGACCATGGCCTCGCCGAGCTGGATGCCGGCCTCGTTCAGGGCGGCCCGCAGCTGGGGAATGGCCTGCTCGACGGCAGCCCGGACCTGCGGGTTGTGGGACAGGAACTGGGCCTGGGCCAGCTGATCATCGATCTTCAGCTGGACCGACAGCGGGCCCAGCTCGGCAGGATGAAGATGCAGTTGAACCTGCTGACCGCCGCGCTGATGCAGCTGAACCAGCTGCTGGCCGAGCCCCTGCTGCCACTGGGCGGAGGCCACGGGGGCACTCAGTGTCGCGGTTGCCGGTGCGGCGGCCGCGCCGGCGGCATGCCCCGCCGTGCCGCCGAGCGCGCCGCTGGCCTGGCTGGCGAAGGTATTCAGCGGCGCCTGGGTGGTATCGCCCCGCGCGGCATCCAGCAGGGCGCCCTGCCAATGGCTGTTGGCGTCGCCGGTCGTGGACGAGGATGGAAGCCCGGCTGTGGTCCGGGGTGTCGCGGCATTGCCGTCGGTGGCCGATGCCGCCGTCTGCAGTGCCTGGAACAGCGAGGGCGACGTATTGCCGTCGACCTTTCCGTCCGGGTTGCGGCCGGCCATTAGTGTGTCGGCGGGCATGGCGTTCATGGCCGGGTTACGCATGTCGGCCGAATTCCTGGCCGTTTGGAGCAGCGAGGCGTCGGCCTGATCGGGCGAGCGCCCCTGGGTGCCGGCAATGGCATCCAGGCGCTGGCGGATGGCATCCAGCGTGGCGTCGCCACCGGCAGTCTCGCGCGGCAGGCGCTGGTGGAGGGCCGAGAGATCGAGCGTCGCCTTCCTGTCGGCCGTTTCCGCCAGCAGTGGCTGGAGCAGGGCGGCCAGTTGATCGACCAGTGACTCGCCGTCAGCTGGCTTGTCGCCCTGATCGGCGGACAGGCGCTTGAGCAGAGTGTCGAGCGATGTGTCCTGAACCTGCCCGGCCGACGAGCCATCGTCCAGATGCTTCAGCAGGGTGTTCAGGGCTTCCTTGAGCGAGCCCGGGCCCGAATCGTCGCCCTTGAGCTGTGCGGCGAGCTGCTTGAGGGCTGCCGAGAGCTCGGCAGTGTTCACGCCCGGCGAGCCGGCGATCCGCTGCTGGCCGGGCGCATTGGCACTGCCGGCCTTGCCGAGCAGGCTGGCGAACAGGCCGGCCGGGGACGCGGATGCGTCGCTGGCGCCATTGCCGGCGGGGGAGGAGGAGGGCGTCCCCGCAACGGGAGTCAGTGCTGACAAAGCCATGATGGGGGATTACCTCTTCAGTGACTGGACTCGTGGGACGCGGTCCGCGATTCGCGTCGCTGCAGCAGGGTGTTGGCCATCTCGTCGTTCTGGCGTTGCTCGCGCTTCTGCTCGCGCTGCTGCTCGCGCTGCTGGCGACGAGACTCCAGGGTATCGTAGGCGGACAGCCGGCGCTGCTCCTGCTGCCAGTGCTGCTGGCCCTGACCGAGCTGGCGCTCGCGCTCGGCCAGCGAGTGGCGGGCGCGCTCGATGGCAGAATCCAGCGAGCGCAGGAACTGCTCGTAATTCCGCCAGCTGTCGGGACCGATGCCGCGTTGCATGGCCGTCTGCAGCTTTTCGCGATATTCCTGGCGATAGTGTTGCAGCGTCTCGAGCTGGGTCTGGGCGTCCTGCCGAGCACGGCGCAGCTCCACCAGCCGCAGGCTGGCGGTATCGCGTTTCTCGCGGGTCAGCGAGATCAGGGTTTCCAGGGGAGACGCTTGCGACATGATGGTTCACCTCGATGATGACCCAGACTACCCGTTACCGGTCTGGATCAATGCCTGCAAAAGCTGGTGGGTTTCCTCGATATTCGCGCGTTCGTCGATGCGTTGCTGGAGAAAGCGCTCCAGCTGCGGGTAGAGCGAGACGGCCTGGTCGAGCTGCGGGTCGTGGCCCGGCGTGTAGGCGCCGACACTGATCAGGTCGCGGTTACGCTGGTAGCGCGAGACCATCTGCTTGAATTGCTGGGCCCGGCGCCACTGGTCGTCATCGACGACGGCGGTCATGGCGCGGCTGATCGACGCCTCGATGTCGATTGCCGGATAGTGGCCGCCCTCGGCCAGGGCCCGGGAGAGCACGATGTGGCCGTCGAGGATGGCGCGGGCCGAATCGGCGATCGGGTCCTGCTGGTCGTCGCCCTCGGTCAGCACCGTATAGAAGGCGGTGATCGAGCCGCCGCCCTTGGGGCCGTTGCCGGCACGTTCCACCAGGTTGGGCAGCTTGGCGAACACCGAGGGGGGATAGCCCTTGGTGGCCGGTGGCTCGCCGATCGCCAGGGCGATTTCGCGCTGGGCCATGGCATACCGGGTGAGCGAGTCCATGATCAGCAGCACGTTGCGGCCGGCATCGCGAAAATCCTCGGCCAGGCGCGTGGCGTAGGCGGCGCCCTGCAGGCGCTGCAGCGGCGAGGTGTCGGCCGGGGCGGCCACCACTACCGCGCGGCGGCGTCCCTCCTCGCCGAGGATATTGTTGATGAAATCCTGCACCTCGCGACCGCGCTCGCCGATCAGCCCCACGACGATGACATCGGCCTGGGTATAGCGGGCCATCATGCCCAGCAGCACGGACTTGCCCACGCCCGAGCCGGCGAACAACCCCATGCGCTGACCGCGGCCGACACTCAGCAGGCCGTTGATGGCGCGAATGCCGACGTCGATCTGGGTCTCGATGGGGGCACGGGACAGCGGATTGAAAGGCGGAGTGGCCAGGGGCGCGTGCGGCACGTCGAACAGGGGACCCTTGCCGTCCAGCGGCCGGCCGTTGCCATCCAGCACGCGTCCCAGCAGATGATCGCCCAGTGGAAAGCGACGGGCGCTGCTCTGGGCATCCTGACCCTCGCCCAGCGGGAAGACCCGGGAGCCGGGCACCAGGCCGCTGATCTCCTCGAGCGGCATGAGAAAGAGCTTTTCGCCCGAGAAGCCCACCACCTCGGCCTCGGCGAAGCGTGGCTGCGGCCGGCTGTCGGGGGCGCCGACGTGGGGAGTCAGTTCGATACGACAGGCACTGCCCAGCGGCACCCGCAGCCCCACGGCCTCGAGCACCAGGCCGGTGGCGCGCACGATACGACCGCTGGCCCGGTAGCCGGGCAGGCCGGCGATTCGGCGCTGCACGCCGGTCAGCGCGTCCTGCCAGTGCTGCTGGTAGGGGTTGGTGGTATCCGGCGTCGGGCTCATGGATCGCTCTCGCTGTCCGGAAGCGATTCGTCATCGAGCTTGCCGCCCGACTCGCCGTGTCGACGTCGCACCTGATCGACGATCGCCTCCCAGCGTGTCTCGAGCGTGGCGTCCAGGTCGCCGCTGGCACTGGTGGCCCGACACCCGCCGCGCTGAATGGTGTCGTCGGGCTGCAGCCGCCAACCGGCGGCTTCGAACTCGTGACCCAGGTGCGCCTTGACCAGCGTCAGATCTGCCGGGTGCAGCCACAACCGGGGGCGTCCGGACAGGGTGGGCTCGACATGCAGCAGTTCGCGCACGATGTCGAGTATCTCCTTCGGGTGGGCCTCCAGAGCCTCGCCCGCCAGCTGCCGGCCCGTGGCCAGGGCCAGATCCACCAGGTGCTCGGCCAGAGTCTGGTCGAGCTCGTCCAGTGCGGCGCGGAACTGCTCGGCTAGCGGCTGCAGCGGGCGCAGGGTCTGCTCGATCTCTTGGCGCATCTGTTCATCGCCGGCATCGCGACCCGCCTTCAGGCCCTGTTCGTAGCCTTCCTGCTCGCCCTTGGCGAAGCCTTCCTGGTAAGCGGCCTCGTAGGCCTCCCGACGCGCCGCCTCACGTTCGGCATCGAGCCGGGCCTGGTGTTCCAGGGCGCGGCGACGAATGGCCTCGCGCCGGGCGCGATCGCGAGCCTGGCGATCGGCGCCTTCGGGCGCCGATTCCAGCTCGTCCATCTGCCAGCGCTGCCAGTCCCCGGTGTCGTGTTCGGGCTCGGTGAGCCGGTCAGACATAGGTATCGTCTCCACCGCTCAGCACGATCTCGCCGCTGTCGGCCAGGCGGCGGACGATCTGCAGGATCGCCTTTTGCTCGGCCTCGACCTGGGAGATGCGAATGGGGCCGCGGGCTTCCAGGTCTTCCTGCAGCATCTGTGCGGCGCGTTGCGACATGTTGGCCATGAACTTCTCGAGCAGGGCGTCCGGAGAGCCCTTGAGGGCGACCACCAGCGAGTTGGTTTCGACTTCCTTGAGGATCAGCTGGATGCTGCGGTCGTCCAGGTCCATCAGGTTCTCGAACAGGAACATCTCGTCGACGATCTTCTGCGCCAGGTCCTCGCTGTGGGCGCGGATGTTCTCGATGGCCACCTCTTCCTGCGAGGAGTTCATCAGGTTGAGGATCTCGGCGGCGGTTCTCACGCCGCCCATCTTGCTGCGCTTGAGGTTCTGGCCGTCGAGCATGCCGCTGAGGACCTCGGTCAGTTCCTGCAGGGCGGCGGGCTGCACGCCGCTGAAGGTGGCGATGCGCAGTACCACGTCGTTGCGCAGCTTGTCGTCGAAGAGCTGCAGCACGTCCGCCGCCTGATGGCGCTCCAGATGGACCAGAATGGTGGCGATGATCTGCGGGTGCTCGTCGCGGATCATCTCCGCGACCATCGAGGGTTCCATCAGGTTCAGCGAGTCGATGCCCGAGCTGGAACTGGTGCTCTCGAGGATATCCTCGATCAGGCTCGAGGCGCGTTCGCTGCCCAGCGCCTTGGTCAGCACCGAACGGATATGGTCACTCGAGTGCAGGTTGATGGCGCTGAACTGCTCGGCTTCATCGTGGAAGTCGGCCAGCACCTTCATCATGTCCTCGTGGGAGACCTGGCCGAGTCCGGCCATCTCCATGCTGAGTTCCTGGACTTCCTTGGCGGACAGGAACTTGAAGACCTCGGCCGCGCTGTCCTCGTCCAGCGAGAGCAGCAGGATCGCACTGCGGCGGGCACCGCTCATATCGCTCATTCTTCACTCATCCAGCTTCTGATGATCATGGCTACCAGCCGCGGATCCTCCTGGGATATCTCGCGGACATCCTTGAGGTTCTGCTCGTAGGCCGACGCCTGCCGGCGACGGCGCGCCTGGACCGGTTCGGCCGCGGTTTCGTCATCGCCCGTCTCGCCGCCGGACTCCAGTGCCGTCTCGGCTGCGCTGGGCGTGCGCAGGGCGGCGCCCTGGGTACCCTCGGCGATCGGCTGTGCCGTCTGGCGCTTGATCAGCGGGCGCAGGATCAGCAGCCAGAGGAAGAACGCCGCCAGTGCCACCAGCAGGTAACGGCCCAGGGTCATCGCCAGTTGAATGACCTCGGGTGACTGCCACCAGGGCGTCGGCGGCACGCTGGTGTCACGCTGGGTGAACGGCGAGTTGACCACTTCCACGGCATCGCCGCGGGTCGCCGAGAAGCCCACGGCCTGGCGTACCAGCCGATTGATGCTGGCCATTTCCTGGTCGCTGAGCGGCTTGCGAACCGTCTCGCCCTTGTCGTTGACCACGTTGCGGTAATTGACCACCACGGCGACCGACAGGCGGTCGATGTTGCCGCGCTCGAACTTGACGTGATCGACCTGGCGATCCACCTCGTAGTTGATGGTGTCGCTGCTTTGCAGGCGGCGTGTCGGGTTGTTGCCCTGCGTGTTACCCGCGGCCTGGCCGTTGGGCCCCTGAGCGTTGGCGGCGTTGTTGTTGGCCGCCGGGTTCTGGCCGGCATTGGGCGTACCGTTGCCCTGGCCGTTGTTGCCGTTCTGCGTGTTGTTGCCGTTGTCGATCGGCGAGGCGACCGAGCCGGGCGGGGTGTTGGTCAGCGCGCCCGGTACGCCCTGGGCCAGTTCGCTGCCGCCGGAATAGGTGGCATCGACCTGACGGCTGCGTACCGCTGCCTCGTTGGGGGGCTGGTTGGGCCCGTAGTGCTCGGCGGTGCGCTCGCGCCGGGAGAAGTCGATCTCGGCGGAGACCTGGGCGCGCACGTTATCGGCGCCGAGAATCGGCGTCAGGATACGCTCGATGCGCTGGCGATAGTTCTGCTCGACCTTCTGGATGTAGTCCAGCTGGGTGCCGTCGAGACCGCTCGCGTCGCCGTCGCTGCGCGACAGCAGGCGGCCGTCCTGATCGACCACGGTGACCGCATCGGGCGCCAGGTCGGAGACGCTGCTGGAAACCATGTGGACGATGGCGTTGACCTGGCCCTCGCCGAGCACCCGGCCCGGCTCCAGGGTCAGCACCACCGACGCCTTGGCGGGCTCGCGTTCGCGCACGAAGACCGATGGCTTGGCCAGTGACAGGTGCACGCGGGCCGCGGAAACCGGCCCCAGCTCCTGAATCGACTGGGCCAGTTCGCCTTCCAGCGAGCGCTGATAGTTGACGTGCTCGGCGAACTGGCTGATGCCGAAGGCCTGGTTGTCCATCAGCTCGAAGCCGACATTGCCGCCCTTGGGCAGACCCTGCTCGGCGAGCTGCAGGCGCAGCAGGTGGACCTGGTCGGCGGGGACCATGATCGCGCCGCTGCCGTCGCTGAAGCGGTAGGGGACGCCGCGCTTGTCCAGCTCGCCGACGATGCGTCCGCCGTCGGCGTTGGTCAGGTTGCTGTAGAGCACACGGTAGGTGGGGCTCTGGGCCCACAACAGCATTACCGCGATCAGGGCGATCGCGGCGGCCGCGGCGATGATCAGCGGGATTCGCGGATTGCCGCGCAGCTTGTCGAGCCACCCCGTGGACGAGGCGGCGCCGGCCCCCGCAGCAGGGCGCGTACCGGAAGAGGACGGCGTGGCAGCGTCGCTCATGCGAGCCTCCGCGTCGGTATTCCGCTCGTCAGGCTCGGGGAGGGGGCGTGATGGTCGGCCCGGCGTGTCCGGGGCGCTGCAAGTCGCATAATCGGATTCGGCTCCAGCATCCTGTTTCTGCCCGCGGCCTGCTTGCCGGTGTAATGATGTCGTCGCTGTCGCCGGGCGTGGCGCACGGGGGGCGGCAAAATCAGGGCGGTCGTTTGATGGAGGTCATTATCCGGAGCCACTGTCACCCTAAAGGCGAGAAAAGCCCGGTTTTTGCCCGTCATTTGCCGCCATGCCGGAAGGCGGCGGGTTGATAGGCTTGCGGCATCAATTTCCCGTCGAGAGGGTTTTCCATGAGCAGCACGCCTGCCATGCAATCGGCACTCGAGCAGATGAAGAGCCTGGCCGCCCAGGCCGGAGCCCCGTCGGCCGGCCGCCGTGTCGACACCACGGTCGGGCAGGGCGGGTTCGCCGATGCCCTGCAGTCCTCGCTCGAACGCATCAATCATTTGCAGCAGACCTCGAAGGCAAGCTCCCGGGCCTTTCAGGCCGGTCAGCCCGGCGTGTCGCTCAACGACGTCATGGTCGACATGCAGAAGGCCAGCGTCGCCTTCGAGATGGGCACTCAGGTGCGTAATCGTATGGTGTCGGCGTATAAGGAAGTGATGAATATGCAGGTGTAGGTGCCGCCAGCCTGCGAGAAGGCCGTGTCCGGCAGACCATGCCGGGCGCGGCCTTTTCATTTCCATGCCTCGCTTGCTCGCGGTTTTTCTCGTCTCTGTACCGGCGGCGTCAACGGCCTGCCGGCGGGCCGAACCGCAGCGTGCGTTCCGGCCTGGCGAGCAGGTAGCCCTGGGCCCGCTGGCAACGCAGTCGTCTGAGGAAATCGAGCTGGGCGGGCGTTTCGATGCCTTCCGCGCAGACGCGTCGCCCGAAGCCGTGACACAGCGTCAGCAGGGATTCGACGATGGCGCGGTCCTCCGTGGCGCTGGGCAGTCCGGCGATGAAGGACTTGTCGATCTTGACCGTGTCGAAGGGAAACTGCTTGAGGTGCGAAAGCGAGGAAAAGCCGGTGCCGAAATCGTCCAGCGCGATGGCGATCGCGCGGCGATGCAGCCGCTCGAGCTGCTTGCCGACCCGCTTGGGTGACTGGATGAGAGCGGTTTCGGTCACCTCCACTTCCAATACCTCAGGCGGCAGGTCGCGCTCGGCGAGGGCATGCACGATGAACTCGGGCAGCTCCTTGTCGTCCATCAGCTGAACGGCGCTGATGTTGATGCTGATGAAGAAGCCGGCGGGCAGCTGATCGCGGGCCGCGGCGACGCTGTCCAGCGCGCTCTCGATGATCCAGCGGCCCACCTCCAGCATCATGCCGCTTTCCTCGAGTACCGGAATGAAGACGTCCGGCGTGATGCTGCCCAGCTCCGCGTCGTGCCAGCGCAGCAACACCTCGGCACCACAGGGAATCGAGAGATCCCCCAGCGCCCATTGCGGCTGGAAGGTGAGAAAGAAATCCTGCCGGACGAAGGCCCCGGCCAGCCGCCGCTCGATGGTTTCATGACGACTGATCTCATCGAACATGCCCGACAGGTACTGGCGGAAGCGGTTGCGCCCCCCCTGCTTGGCACGCATCAGGGCGGCATTGGCGCGTCGCAGCAGCTCCTCCGGCGACAGGTCGCCCTGCCAGTCGATGGCGAGTCCGGTGCTGACCGTCAGCTGCAACCCCTCGATGGCCTGGAAGGCGTGATTCTCGATGGTCTTGCGCCAGCGCTCGGTTAGGGCGACGGCTTCGTGGCTTTCCGCCACCCGGATCGCGACGGCGAACTCGTCGCCACCCACGCGGGCCAGCAACGCGCCGGGCTGGGCGCCGGTCAGCCGGTCCAGCACCTGGGCCAGCTCCTGCAGGGTGGCGTCCCCCCGTTGGGTACCGTGGGCCTCGTTGAGCCGCTTGAAGCGGTCGGTGCCATACACGGCGACCAGGCGCAGCGGCCGGTCGGCATCGACCTCGTCGCCGGCGTGAGCGAGGGCGTGCAGAAAACCGTAGCGGTTGAGCTGCCGGGTCAGGATGTCGTGCCGGCTGATCCAGTCGATCTCGCGTTGGGCCTGGAGGCTGTCGCGCAGGTCGCGGGCGACGATGATGTAGTTGCTGCGCCCGGTGGCATGGTGAGCGATGCGCTGGATGACCGCCTGCACGGGGATCTCGCCGCCGTCCCGGCAGCACAGGTTGAGCTCGAATCGCAGCGAACGAGTGGACGCATCCAGAGAATGCAGCCGGTTGTGCAGGGCGTCGATTGCCAGCGCCGGGTTCAGCCGGTCGCTGTGCATGGCGAGCAGGTCGGATTCGCTGTAGCCGAGTTGATTCAGCGCGCCCTGGTTGCAGTAGCTGAAGCGCCGGCTTTCCTCGTCGACGATGAGAATCACGTCCAGGGTGGCATCCAGCGTCGCACGGAATTCCTCGAGCGCGGCCTGCAGGCGATCGCGCTGGCGGGCATCGTGGAAGGCCCGCACCATGCGCCCGCCAAGCTGTTGCAGCGGGGCCAGGGCGCTCAGGGTCGGATTGTCCGGCGCATGGGCCAGATTGGCGACGACCAGGGTGCCGATGACGCGCTCGTTGCGCAGAAACGGCACTAGCAGGGCGTTGCGCAGCGGTGGATGGCTGGCCGGCAGGTGGGAATGATCCATGGCTCGCATGTCCGGCGGTGCCAGGTACTGGACCATCGGCCGGCGGAACCCGCCACCGGTCATGGTGTCGAGTCGCGTGAGGTCGAGGCTGCGCCCGCCATGCAGGAAAAAGTCGTGCATGTCGGTCGTGACCTCACCCAGCGAGAGGCCGATGATCTCCAGCGTCTCGGGGTCGGGGGCGTCGGCGGGTTGCATCACGCCGACCAGCCCGTACTCGCCCTGGAGGCAGCGCAGCACGTCGTCGAGCAGTTCGGCCAGGATCAGCCGTGGCGCATCGCCGGCGATATGACGCCGCTCGATGTGACGCAGCAGGTCGCCGAGAAGGGCCGACGCGGAAATCCGGTGCGGTGTGCCGGCTGCCGCCCCGCCCGAAAGGCGGTGGGTTTCCTGCCGGCGGGCGATCTCCAGCGAGGTCAGGCGGGCCAGGCTTTCGAGGATATCGCGCTGACGGGGGCCGAATACGCGTGGTTGGGTGTCGACGACACAGAACGTGCCCAGTATCTGATGGTCAGGGCCGTGGATGGGGGCGCCGGCATAGAAGCGAATGTGAGGCGGCCCTGAAACCATCGGGTTGTCGATGAAGTCGTCGTTTTGTCGGGCGTCCTCGACGACGAGGGTGTCCTGCCGGTTGATGGTGTGGCCGCAGAAAGCATGCTCGACGGGCGTTTCGCGCAGGGTGGTGCCACAGGCCGACTTGAACCATTGGCGCCGTTCATCGACCAGACTGACCAGTGCAATGGGCACCTCGAGCAGGCGGCAGCCCAGGCGGGTCAGCCGGTCGAAGCGCTCCTCATCGTCGGTGTCGAGCAGTTGCACCGCTCTCAGCGCGGCCAGGCGTCGCGGATCGCGGATACGATCCCGAGTAGGGGGCTGGTCGTCGTTGCCGTGCCGGGGGTGCCACATGGTGATCAAGAAAGCCTCATGCTTCGATATGGATCAGGCGACCCTGCATTTCCGACAGGCTGGAGGCGACACGCAGCAGTTCCTCGCTGGGAATCTGGCGAATCACGTCGCCGCTTTCCCGGTCGATGATGCGTGTGACGATACGGCCTTCGTACTCGTGCAGGTCGAACTCGATCCCGTAGTTTTTCATCGCCGCGTTGACACGCTGGAGCGGTTCGGCAAGGTCGCTGCGGGTGGCCGCGGACGCCTGGCTTTCCTCATCCGGCGAGGCGCCGGGCTGGGGCGCCAGGTTGGCCAGCACGCGCTCGAGACGCTGCTGGGGTGTCGCATCGGTCACGGGCGAGGCCTTGCCGGCCAAGGTGGCGGCCACGTCGGTCAGCGGTGTACTCATGCTCGAACTCCCCGGAAGCGCCGCGGCGATGCAGCGCTTGCGTCATTGTTGTCGATATAGGGATAAGCGCGTCTTAAGCATATCGGCCGTTGCCGATGGAACTTGAGCCGGATCGCTGAACGATTCTTCTACCACTGAGCCGGCAGCATCGCGCGAGTATTGCGATCCAGCGGGATGGCGGTGCTGGCCGCGCCGAGCACGCGGTTGTCGCGGGTGCGCACCAGCCGGACATTGACGTAAGCGGTGGTCCGGCCGCGTCCGTAGGTGCCGACCAGGATCGCCTGGGCGTTGTGCGAGGCGCTGAGCCGGCGGATATCGCGTGAGAGCATCAGCTCGCCGGTACGCTCCTCGATGAACAGGCTCTTGCGCATCTTGACCTCGATGATGTCGACGCCGGCGCGGGTCAGCGACGACGCGAACAGCTCGGCCAGGGTGCGACCGAAGGTCGAGGATTCGTGCAGGTCATCGACATCGACGAAGGTGGCTACTACCACCGGCTGATCCGGGTCCAGTCCGCGGGTATTGGCCAGCAGGTCGGTGGCGGTGGCCTGGACCCGCGCGATCACGTCGACGGTGTCCTCGGCATTGCCGATCCGCTTGCCGCCGGAGGTGGCGCAGCCGGTCAGCGAGACGAGCAGGGCCAGCAGGGCGGGCAGTAGCAGGGCGCGTCGCATGGTCATGCTCCTCTTTACCAGGTGTTGGAGACGGGCAGCGGCCGCGAAGAGGCATACTGGCCCGCGTCATCGCCGTTGATGTAGTACAGGTTGGACGACGCATAGAGCACGCGATCGTCCTCGGTGACCTTGGTGGTGATGATCACCTCGTGGTTGCTGACCGACTCCCAGCTGCCGCTGAACAGGTCCACCAGCCCCGCCGCGGGGATCAGCGCCAGGGCGGGCTCCCCCCACTGGTTGATCGGCAGGGTCGCCACCGCGATGCCGGCGGAGAGGGCGGTCCAGGTGCCGCGTGGTGCGCGGGCATCGCGACGGGCGCGGTGTTCGACCGTCTGCACCTCAAAGGTGACGCGGGCGGTGTTGCCGGGTGCGGTGCGCACCAGTGCCCCCTGCGAGACCAGCCGGCTGGTCAGCAGATCCTGGTAGCTCTGCGCGAACGTCGAGTTCTCGCCGTTGGGGTCGATATACAGCGCCTTGCCGCGTAGCGCCCGACTGCGCAGCATGCCCTGCGCCTCGTTGGCGGCCAGCACATCCCAGTGGTGGGCGGCCTGCATCTTGCGCTGGGTGCTGTAGGGGTAGGTGTCGGCCATTGGCACCTGCGTGGTGTTGACCGCGAAACAGCCGCTCAGCAACAGCGCGCTGCCGAGGGTGGCAAGGATCCATCTGCGTGACATGGGCAAGCCTTGTGGTGAAGGGCGAGTTCGTGGGGTCGCCGGTTTTCGTTTTCCTTGGCTGGTTATCGGCGGGTGGCGGGTGAACTTTACCTTGCCCGTTACCTAATATTCACGTTTCCTGAAAAGACTGGTCTGGTAGAGAGCCGCAGCAGCAAGCGAGTGAGTGATGATATGCCATCGAAGCCTGGGAGGCGGCGCCAGTGCATCAGTGATTTCTGGTAGACTGTGAAGCCCGCGACAGGAGGGCGCATGGCCACCAACCATCACGACACCGGCTACAAGGAGCTGTTCAGCCACCCCGAGTTCGTCCAGCAGCTGATCGAAGGCTTCGCACCCGGCGAGATCGCCGGCCTGATGGATTTCACCACCCTCAAGAACCACAGCGGCAACTACATCACACCGCTGTTCGAGGAGAAGTTCGAGGATGTGGTGTGGTCGGTGGAAATCACCTGGCAGGGCATCACCCAGCGGGTTTTCCTGTACATCCTGCTCGAGTTCCAGTCGTCGGTGGATCGCACCATGCCGATCCGGCTGATGCACTACGTGGCCTGCTTCTACAGCGAGCTGCTCAAG